>RGCC01000067.1 GCA_009919335.1 Alphaproteobacteria bacterium | reverse complement strand
CCCTTAAAAAAGCGCATTGCTGTCACAAAAGACTAGCAAACTTTCCCCGGATGCCAATCAATTAGCGCTTGGTAATTGAAAAAAATATGCGCCATGACCGGTTTCGCCATAACTGGTTTGGCTATGACTGGTTTGGCGCCGATTTGCGTGCCGCGAGAAATTTGCCAAGCCCTGCCACAAAAACCGCACCAATCATCGCGGCAATCCAAGGTGACTGGACAATGATTTCAGGCAGAATATTTGCATTGATTTTGTCGTTAGCGATCAGGTCGCCACCAAGCCAGCCAAGCAATCCCGCACCAATTGTGACGATGATTGGATAGCGTTCCATAAACCGCAAAATGATCGCACTGCCGCCAATAATGATTGGCACGCTCAGCACCAGACCAAAGATTACCAGAAACAGGCTGCCCTTGGACGCAGCGGCAATGGCAAGCGCATTGTCGAGGCTCATTACAAAATCGGCAACTGATCGGTCAGTAGTTTTACCCCGATCCACAGCAACAATATGCCGCCAATCAAACGCAGGCCCGGTGTGGTCATCAACGCGCTGGCAAAAAACACCAGAATTACCCGCAGGATGATGGCACCGGCGGTACCCCACAGAATGCCGAGGCGTTTTTGTTTTGGCGGCAAATTTCGACAGGCTAGGGCAATGATGATGGCGTTGTCACCGCCAAGCACAATATCAATGGCGATAATTTGAATAAGGGCAATCAAGAACGCATCCGTACTCATTCCCATCATTATATCCATTTTTAAACACGAGCCTTTCTGGGTCATTTTTTCGCACGATAAAACCGCGAAGACGTGATAGCTTAGCCGTCATAATTTGCAACCAAAAAAGACATTGGTGACTGTATTTGAGAATGATTCGCAGAAAAACGCTTGCGATGCTGAATTGAGTTTGATAATCATTCTCAAAGTAAGGATTTGCTTTGCTGGCGCCTGTTTCATGGCGCTTGCGGGGGGTGCATCGGCTGCGGTTGCGGCTGAGAAGATCAATATTTATTCGCACCGTCAGCAGGTTTTAATCCAACCGTTTCTGGATGCTTTTACGGCGAAAACCGGCATCGAGACCAATGTTGTCTATGCGGCGAAGGGGCTGGCGCAACGCCTTAAGGCTGAGGGGCCGGCAAGCCCTGCCGACGTCATTCTGACAGTCGATATTGCACGGCTGGCTGAATATGCTGACCTTGATTTGCTAGCGCCGATTCAGTCTAAAATTTTAACGGAAAACATACCGTCGCGGCTTCGGGCTGATGATAATCGCTGGTTCGGATTGTCGGAGCGCGCGCGTATTCTGGTGACCTCAAAATCGCGGGTTGCTGACGGTGAGATAGCCGACCTTGAAGATCTTGCCAAGCCAGAATGGAAGGGCCGCATTTGCAGTCGTGCGGGTAGCCATGACTATAACCGCGCATTGGTTGCTTCGATGATAGCGGCGCATGGCGAAGCGGCGACAGAGGCATGGGCAGGCGGCGTGGTGGCAAATCTGGCGCGTAAACCGCAGGGCAATGACCGCAGTCAGGCCAAGGCGATTTTTCAGGGGCTGTGTGATGTTGCGGTGATGAATAGCTATTATTACGGCAATATGAAATTTGGTGATAAGGCTGATCAAAAGGAATGGGCGCAATCAATCCGTCTGGTCTTTACCAATCAGTCAAATCGCGGCAATCATATGAACATCTCGGGTGGCGGTGTTGCGAAATACGCCAAAAACAAAGCGGCAGCCATCGCGTTTCTTGAATTTCTAACCGAAGAAAAAGCCCAGCAGCTTTACGGTGAAATCAATTTCGAATATCCGGTTAATCCAGCGGTTACGGTCAATGGCGAGCTGGCAAGCTGGGGCAAGTTCAAGCCTGATGCGCTGCCAATTGAGCGGCTTGCGGAATTGGCACCTAAAGCGCAAATGATCATTGATCGCGTCGGATGGTAGCGACTTTCCTGTCTCAATTTACCCGTGCACAACGCCGACCGTTTGACCGGTGGTCGGGTGGCGTCATTGTCCTTTGCGGCTTAATTCTGGGGCCGGTCATTGCTGTCCTGCTGGCGGCTTTTGGCGATAGTGCCGGGCTATGGTCGCATCTTTATGACACTGTTCTTGGCCGTTATGTCAGCAATACGCTGATTTTGATGGCCGGGGTTGGCGCGCTAGCGGTCGGATTTGGGGTCAGTTCGGCATGGGTGATCAGCCGTTACGATTTTGCCGGTCGCCGGATGCTGGAATGGATGCTGTTATTACCTGCCGCCATTCCGGCCTATATCATTGCCTATAGCTATACCGAATTTTTTGAATATGCTGGCCCGTTGCAATCGGGCTTGCGCCATATGTTTGGCTGGCAAAGCCCGCGCGATTACTGGTTTCCTGAAATACGCTCGCTAGGCGGTGCTGTTCTGGTGATGGCGTCGGTTTTATATCCCTATATCTACATGGTGACGCGGATCGCCTTTCGCTTAACACCGGCAAGCCTGTTTGAAATTGCGCTGGTGCATAACCGGTCGCAATTCTGGCAGGTGGGCTTGCCGCTTGCACGTCCGGCCATTATGGCTGGCCTTGCGCTGGTGATGATGGAAGTCATGTCAGATTTTGGCACGGTTGAGTTTTTTGCAATTGAGACGATTACCCTCGGTATTTTCAATGTCTGGCTGGGGATGAATAATCTGGTTGCGGCGGCGCAAATCTCAATTGTCGGTTTTGGCTTTATTCTGGCACTATTGGGGCTGGAACTTTACGCACGCTCACGCCAGCAATATGTTGCCAGCAGCCGTAACCAGACACCGCTGGCAATGCTAACGCCGACCAAGCTGGGTGTTTTGGCCTGTTGGATGGTGTGCGTTATCCCACTATTATTTGGATTTTTTATTCCGGTTGGGGTGCTGCTGGGGCTGGTTGTAACTAATGATCTGCTGGCAGATTTTCTGGCAATTCGCGAAATCATTGGCAATACGCTGATTGTTGCGGCGATTGCGGCGTTGGTGATTATGCTGCTATCTGCATTTATTGTCGTAACGGCGAGTTTCCGCGCTGGTGCAAAGACCCGTAAATTGGCGTTATTCGCCTCGACTGGCTATGCGTTTCCGGGGACTATTCTTGCCATTGGCGTGTTGATCTTTAGCGGCCAGCTCGATCGCGGTTTTGCTGCCGTGTTTGGCGCCCAGTTTCAAGGCGTTTTGGTCACCAGCATCGCGGTGCTGTTTCTGGCCTATATCGTCCGGTTTCAGGCGGTTGGCTATGGCGCGATGATTTCGGGGGTGCGGCGACTGCCGGCAAATATGATGAATGCAAGCCGGGTTCTGGGTCAGGGCTATATGGAATCGATCCGGCAGGTGATTATGCCATTGCTAAAAAGTTCGTTCCTTGCGGGCATTATGCTGGTATTTGTCGATGTGATGAAAGAACTGCCGATGACATTGCTGTTGCGGCCGTTCAATTTTGAAACGCTGGCAACCTATACCTATCAATTTGCCAAGGATGAAATGCTTGAGGTTGCGGCATTGCCCGCCTTGATGATTGTTTTGTCAGGGTTGGTGCCGGTAATTTTGATGAGCGCCATGTTGCGGCGCTATCGCTAGGCACGCATTGCCCAGCCGAACATTGTCCAGCCAAAGATTGCCCAGCCGAAGATTGTGAAGCATCTGTTGAGTTAAAGCCGTTCATGCTGTAAATCAGTGGACGAATTTAACCTTGATGGTGACGAGGCGTATCATGACGGCAATTGCCTGTATCGAAGATCTGCAAAAACTGGCCAAGCGGCGGGTGCCGCGGATGTTTTATGATTATGCGGATAGCGGGTCATGGACCGAGTCAACCTACCGCGCCAATGAAACCGATCTTGCCGCGATTAAATTTCGGCAACGTGTCGCTTTGGATGTCAGCCAGCGCACAACCGAAATGCCGATGCTTGGGCAAAATCTGCCGATGCCGGTGGCGTTAGCGCCAACTGGCCTAACCGGCATGCAGCACGCTGATGGTGAGATTTTGGCGGCCAAGGCTGCGGCTGAATTTGGCGTGCCTTTTACCCTATCAACAATGTCGATTTGCTCGATTGAGGATGTTGCCGAAAACAGCCCGACGCCGTTCTGGTTTCAGCTATATGTGATGCGCGACCGTGATTTTGTATCACGGCTGATCGAACGGGCGCGTGACGCCAAATGTTCGGCGCTGATGGTCACACTTGATCTGCAATTGATGGGTCAGCGGCATAAGGATGTGCGCAATGGCCTTAGTGCGCCGCCAAAACCAACGTTGAGCAATATACTGAATCTTATGCAAAAACCGGCTTGGTGTCTTGGTATGCTTGGCACAAAGCGGCGTCAATTTGGCAATATTGTCGGCCATGTAAAGGGCGTTAAGGATATGTCATCGCTGGCAGATTGGACGGTCAGCCAGTTCGACCCGTCCTTGTCATGGGATGATGTGGCGGCGATCCGTAAACAATGGGGCGGTAAATTGATCATCAAGGGCATTCTGGATGTCGAAGATGCGCTGGCCGCGGTGAATGTCGGGGCGGATGCGATTGTTGTGTCAAATCATGGCGGCCGCCAGCTTGATGGTGCTATGTCGTCAATTACCGCCTTGCCGGCAATTGTTGATGCGGTTGGTGATCGCGCCGAGGTCTGGATGGATGGCGGTATCAGGTCAGGTCAGGATGTGCTGCGCGCGATCGCGCTTGGCGCAAAGGGAACGCTGATTGGCCGCGCCTTTCTTTATGGGCTTGGTGCCAAGGGGCAGGCGGGCGTTCGTCAGACACTGGAAATCATCCACCGCGAGCTTGACCTAACTCTTGGGCTTTGCGGCCAGTCCGATCTTGCCAAGGTTGATAAGTCAATTCTGCTGAAATAGGCGGCCTTTTTGGCTGGCACCATCGGCGGGTACGGCAAGACCAGCAAGCCGGGCCATATCCCATGCGATTGCTGAATTGCTGGAAATAACCGGAATTGCGTGTTTGGCCTCGGCGGCGGCGATAATGCTGGCGCATTTCAGCGATGTGCAGGAAATGAAAACCGCATCAAGCGGCGTGTCTGCATTGCTGACCAATGCGTCAATTGCTGCTGAAATTGACGATGGGTGAATGCGGCCAACAATCGAGTCCTGGCCCTCACCAAAAGTGGCGGCGGCGCCAATGCGAAACCCATCATCCTCAAGCAAAAGACACATATTTTGCGATATTTCAGATATGTACGGCGCAAGATAGCCAATATTTTTGGCGCCCAATGTTTTCAAGGCGCGCCGTGCGCCGGTCAATGGGGTGGTGACGTGATCGACATTAACATGCGATTTCACAATGGCTTGGATCGTCTCTTCGCCGATCAATAGTGACGCAGACGTGCAGCCATAACCGATAACATCAAAATGATAGCCTGGCGGAAATAGCGCCAGCGCATCGGCAAACCGTTCCTTCATCGCGGTCAGGTTCTCGACAGTCACCTGATCATCACAGGCAATGCGGCTATGCAAAATGCTGGCAAGCTGTCCTTTGCCTGCTCGTGTGCCAACGCCGTCACCAATGAAATGCCGCAACTCGGTCTCGATTGTCAAATCGGTCTCTAATGTGACCAGGCCCAGCTGGGTTGCGGTTTCATCAGCCTCTGCGACGCGGAATGGCAGATGACTGAATGCGGGCGGTTTCCGGTCTCTTGATGCATTATCTTGAGATACAGTGTTTTGGGATGTGGTTTCAGGGGCGGCCATATCTTGTCCTTCCTCAAGCATTGTTCAGTCAGTACATCGAAACGCAGGCGCATTACCTAGCGGCAATGACCGGCAAATCACGTGGTGCGCGCGTTGATAATAAAACAATCTGATCGTCAAGAACGAGCACATTTTCTTCGGCCACCATGGTTAATCCATCACCATAGCTTAGCGACGGTTCAATCGTCAGCGCCATGCCGGCCTCAATTATCGTATTATCCCAATCAGTATGGGATGGCGGTTCGGTCAGCTGGGTGCCAAGTCCATGCCCATAGCGGCCGACACCTTCACTGGTGATTTGGGTATCATTGGCGCTATGGAGGCTCGACTGGTCTGGCCTCAATATCTGATCCATCACCGAAAACAGCTTGGATACGGGAATACCTGGCCGCAGGATATCCAGTGCGGCTTGGGTTGCATCATAAAGCCGGTGATGTGCCTCATGCGCTGCGTCAGTGGCGTGATGCATGGCAAAATTTCGGTCAAAATCACTGAAATAACCATCCCATAGAGCACCGGTGTCAAACATGAAAACATCACCTTCGGCAAGCGGGCGGCCATTTGGCGGCGCGATAATGTCCCCATAGCCGCCGGGCCCTGCCGCGCCAACCAGATAGCTGACATCATCAACGCCGGCCTCTAACGCCTTGATTTTGAACTGACGAAACGTTTCATCTAGTGGCATACCGACAGTTGCCCATGTCGGCACATCGGCAAACACGCCCGATACCAGCTGGCAGATATGTTTTAATTTTGCTTGCTCAGCCGGTGATTTTATCATCCGGATATGCTGTATGGCGGCGGTCATATCGCAAAAAACGATCTGATCCAGCTGGCTTTCTAGGGCATTAAGGTCATTCAATGGCATCCGGATAGCGGTTTCGCGCCCCATCATCATGCCCAGCCGTCCCGATGCCCCTCGCTGGTTAACAGCAAGGCACCAACATCATCGGCGGCCATGGCGCGCTGGGCGTTGGCACAGCGCATGGCGAATTCGGCGGACTCAAAGCCGCGCAACGGCACCGTCACGGCTGCCGCCCTTCGGTCAAAAGCTGCTCATACAACACTGGATCAGTTGCCCCTTCGGTTCCGATTAACAGCACAATCGAGTCCGCCCCCAACCCAAGTGCCTGCCACACTGCCGGATCATTCTTTGCCGCCAGCAATGCGGCAAGACCAGCAGTCGAACATTCGCCAGCCTCGATCGACCCGCCGCCAAATCGGCCATCGGCAAAGCCCGCCATCAATGGCGCAATCGCATCATCGGTAATTGACAGGCAATGATCCAAAGCCGGTTGCAGAATTTGCCATGCAAGATCGGATATTTCGCCGCATGAGAGGCCCGCCATCATGGTCTCTTCACTTATATCTACAAGGCTAGGCATTTGCGCCTCGATACTATCCAGAAAACAGGCTGACATATAGGATTCAACGCCAATCATCTTGCCAAGGTCGGCACCCATATCGCGCCAAAGCGGGGCAACAATGCCCGCCGCCATGCCGCCAACGCCGATCGGTAAAAAACAGTGCGTTGGTTTCACCCCTTGCATCTGATCAAGGGTTTCACGCCCCATGACGCTGTAACCGGCCATGATATCAAGCGGCATTTCGCGGTAGCCGGGCCATGAGGTGTCAGACACAATATACCGGCCATTGGCCTCGGCATCGGCTTTGCAAGCGGCAAGCGAGGCTTCGTAATTGCCCTCAATCCGGTTGATAGTGGCACCAAAGGCAGCCATTGCATCGGCGCGTTGCTGGCTGACATGTTCGTGAATGTAAATCTCGGCATGGCAACCGGCCTGCTTTGCACCCCACGCAACCGAACGGCCATGATTGCCATCAGTCGCCGTTGTCACGGTAATGTTTGACGGCTCAATGCCATCGGCCTTTTTTGCGGCAACAAGATTTGCCACCGCGTAAGCACCGCCAAGCGCTTTAAAGGATTTCAAGTCCAGACGTTGTGACTCGTCCTTGTAATAAACCGCGGCAACACCACAAGACTTTGCCAGCTTATCAAGTGAAATCAGAGGGGTAGGTTGATAATGCGGCCATGTGGTGATTGTCGCATAAGCCTTGTCCATATTGTGGCTGTTCAAATTATCGTCAAATTCTGGAAATGCCGACGCGA
>RGCC01000066.1 GCA_009919335.1 Alphaproteobacteria bacterium | reverse complement strand
ATGTTGCCAAGGGTAATGCCTATGTCGAACAGGGCAGCGCGAACATTGCAGCCAATCATATTATAGCAAATTACGAAACCGGCGGAGAATCCCGAGACATCACCCGCGTGATCGCCACCGGTGCCGTCACCTATGTTGAGGGTGAAAATACTGCCAAGGGAGACAGGCTGGATTATGATCTTAACTCCAGCCTTTATGTATTGACTGGCAAAAAGGCGTCGGTCGTTGGGCCGCGCGGTGCGATGACGGCAACCCAATCAATCACATATGATACGACTGATGAAGATAACCGCAAGGTCACTGCAATTGGCAAGGCGCATTATAAAAACAGCGATGGCCGCAGCATATTTGGCGATAAACTGATTGCCTATATTGGTGCCGATGGCAGCTTGAAAACCATAGATGCCTTTGACAATACCAAAGTCATAACCACCGAAGGCACCACCGCAACTGCCGATGAATTGAATTATGTCGCCAGTACGTCCCTTGCAAATCTTGTCGGGAATGTTGAAATCAACGATAAGGCGAATATCATGCGCGGCGATCGTGCAGAGATTGATTTTGACAAAGAAATCAGTAAGATACTGTCAAGCCCAACCGGCAAGCGCGTCACTGGCATCCTGACGCCGTAAACCTTGCGGCCGGATTTACCATCTGGCATTGCGGGTATTGCGCCGACAACTCATTGACAATTAGTGATTAATCGGCCGATATATAGATATTCATTGGGGCGTCAAAGCCTGATCGCTTTAAAAAGGGCATCATGGTGTCTGACAATATACAATTAGATTTTGGAATGGTGCGGCCCGTTTTGGTGCCGGGGAATCAGGGGCTGCGTGCCAAAGGCCTTGGCAAGAGCTTTAACAAACGGCGTGTAGTCCGCAACGTATCGCTGGGGCTGCAACGCGGTGAAGCGGTTGGCCTGCTCGGGCCAAACGGTGCCGGCAAAACGACAACTTTTTATATGCTTGCTGGGTTGCTGCCGGCTGATGAAGGTCAGGTTTTCATTGATGGGCGCGACGTTACCGGCCTGCCGATTTTCCAGCGCGCACGCCTTGGCATGGGCTATCTTCCGCAAGAATCGAGTATTTTTCGCGGATTGACCGTTGAACAGAATATCCGCGCCGTTCTTGAAACGCTGGAAGATCACGAAGATGAACGCGACGCGACCCTAGATGACTTGATGGCCGAATTTGGCATCACCCATCTTCGCAACACCCCGTCAGTCAGCCTTTCAGGTGGCGAGCGCCGCCGTCTTGAAATTGCGCGCGCCCTTGCTGCGCGCCCAACATTCCTGCTGCTAGATGAGCCACTTGCCGGTATTGACCCGATTGCACTTGGTGAAATCCGTGATTTGATTAGCCACCTCAAAACGCACGGAATTGGCGTTTTAATTACCGATCACAATGTTCGTGAGACACTCGATATTGTAGATCGCGCCTACATCATCCATGACGGCACTGTGCTGATGGAGGGCACCCCTGATGAGGTGGTTCAGCATAGCGGTGTGCGCCAAGTCTATCTTGGTGAGCGTTTTAGCATCTAAAAGCCGGCGATCACCGCTTGACAGCCTATCACGCACACCCTATACCTGCGCCGCTTTGGCACTGCTTGCCGTCTCGATAGGGGCTAGCGATGTTAAGGCACGATTCATTTCACAGGTCTATTTTATGTCCATCATTGATTATATCGCCGCCGATCAGGTAATGGTTGGCGTCGTCAGCAGCAGCAAAAAGCAGCTGATTGAACAGCTTGCTGAACGCGGTGCGGTGCTTACTGGCATTTCCCAACGCAGCCTTTTTGAGATGATCATGCGCCGCGAGCGTCTTGGCAGCACCGCCATTGGTGACGGGATTGCGATTCCCCATGCCGTGCATGGCGACCTCACCCGCACGATTGGCATCATTGCTGTTCTCGCCACGCCGATTGATTTCGATGCGGCCGATAAAAAACCCGTCGATATTGTGTGCCTTGTGATCGGCCCACAAGACGCGGATTGCGATCATCTGAAATGCGTTTCAAGCGTGGCAAAATTGCTTGGTGACGTCGCTGTTCGTAATCAGCTTCGCCAGGCCAAAACTGCCGAGGCGTTACTGCAATCTCTTGCAGCCCGCAGTGACGTTGCCGCCTAGTCAGCCCCATCGCCTGATTTTTTTTAAGACATGAAAACGCTTGCAAGCCCGCACCGTTTGTAGCCCCCAGTTTTTGTTCCCCTCGGCTGGGCGCAAACAGTCAGGCCGACGCTAGACGACCAGCGGAAACTGCTTGGATCGCGGAAACTGCTTAAAGCGCGGCCACTGCTTAGATCGCGGCAATGCGTCTAGGCTCCTCTGCCGCCAGCTTTCTGCTTTGGAATATATGGGAAATTGGTGGAGCTAAGCGGGATCGAACCGCTGACCTCTACAATGCCATTGTAGCGCTCTCCCAGCTGAGCTATAGCCCCTTGTTACCGTTTATGCCGTGCCTAATGTTTTTATCGTTGCACCGGCTAACGGGTCCCAATTCGTGCGGCGCCTGCGCGCTGCGATGGATGTTTATCGCAGGGGCGATGCCCGACGCAAGTGATTTTTATCCGGTATAGGTAATTTTTACCCCGCAGCGGGGATTTTTATCTGGCAACGGGCGTTTCGATTGCCGTCGCCAGATACGCACCGATCAATCAAGCCTTGGCAGGCGTGATCACGGTTACTCGTCTTTCTTGTCAAGATTGGGCAATAATTCATCGCCATCGCTGATATCATCATGAATGATGCCGGGCCCGTCCGCGTCATCAACATCAACATCGTCATCATCGTCAAAATCGATATCATCATCGATCTCGTCAACGGCAGTGTCAGTATCGACATCTTCATCTTCATCAAGATCAAAATCGTTATTGTCCAGATCATCCGCATCATCGGCGTCGCCAGACAGCTGCGCCTTTGACGCGCTTTTCGGTGCAGCGCGGCCTTTGCGGCCCTTTACCAAATTTTCTGGATCAAATTCCGTGCCACAGCCCGGACAAATAATCGGACTGCGTTTAAAGTCATAAAAGCGCATGTCACATGACAGGCAAGACCGCTTAACGCCAAGCTCTACCTTTGCCATTCTCTAAAATCCCCTGCATTAACCCATAGAAACGAGATATTGATCATCATTACGGGATTTGAAACAAATTTTGCAAGCTGTCAAAACAATTTTCGCCGGTTTTCTTACTTTTATTTCCAAGCCAGCACTCGGTTTTAACGATTCTGGACTTTTATGTCATAGATTGCCTAGCGGGTATGTCATAGATTGCCCAGCGTGCCCTAAAAATGTTACAAGCGGCCGAGCTAGGAAGAGGCAGGCAAAATCGCCAGCCAGTAACCCGAAAAAAGGTTTTTTGATGTCATCACATTCGCATGATCAACTTGTCTCGCACAAGGCCGGTTCGCTTCGCGGCACAATGCCAATCCCGGGCGATAAATCAATTTCGCACCGCTCGCTTATTCTGGGCAGCCTTGCCATTGGCACGACCAAGGTCAAAGGCCTGCTAGAAGGTGCTGACGTGATCTCGACGAAAAATGCGCTTGTTGCGCTGGGTGCTGAAATTCGGCGCGATGATGACGGGATATGGCATATTACCGGCGTTGGGCTAAACGGCATGGTCTCGCCGGTGACGCCGCTTGATCTTGGCAATTCAGGAACTGGCGCGCGGCTGTTGATGGGCGTGGTTGCCGGGCAAAACATTACGGCGACTTTTTGCGGTGACGCTTCATTGAGCGTGCGGCCAATGGCGCGGATTACTGACCCTCTTGCCGAAATGGGCGCATCTGTTGCCTGCCGTGATGGCGGCCTTTTGCCGGTGACAATTACCGGCGCCGTTACCCCGATGGCACTCCAATACCGCTCCAAAGTTGCCTCGGCGCAAATTAAATCAGCAATTTTACTGGCTGGATTGAATGCCCGCGGCACCACGACAGTGATCGAGCCACACGCGTCGCGCGACCATAGTGAATCGATGCTACGCCATTTTGGCGCATCGGTTGAACAGAAAATCGAGAGTGATGGCACGCATCATGTTCATCTGGCGGGCGCGGCAACCCTTCGCGCCGCAGACATCATCGTGCCAAGCGACCCGTCATCTGCCGCATTTGCCATCGTCGCGGCGTTGATTACACCGGGCAGCGACATCACCCTCGTTGGGATTGGCATGAACCCGCTTCGTACCGGCCTGATTACAACTCTTGTCGAAATGGGCGGCGACATCGTTAAAAGCAACGACCGGATCGAGGGCGGTGAAGCCGTTGCCGATTTAACCATCCGCCACAGCCAGCTGCACGGTATTACCGTTCCAGCCGAGCGTGCCGCATCGATGATTGATGAATTTCCGATTTTATCAGTTGCCGCCGCAACGGCAAGCGGCACGACCCAGATGCTTGGCGTTGCCGAATTAAGGGTCAAGGAAACTGACCGGATAAAGGTGATGGCCGACGGCCTTGCCGCATGCGGCGTTGCGGTTGATTATGATGATGATTCGATGCGCGTTTCAGGCAGTGTCATAAAGGGCGGTGCGACATTATCAGCCCAGCATGACCACCGAATCGCCATGTCGTTTTTGACGCTTGGCCTCGTTGCCGAAGCACCGATTGCCGTTACCGGCTGTGCCACAATCGAAACCAGCTTTCCCGGATTTGCCAATGGGATGAACCAGCTTGGCGCCGATATTCGCCCCGGGCCAAACGCATGATCATCGCCATTGACGGATCCGCCGCTAGCGGCAAAGGCACACTTGCCAAACGCCTTGCCGCGGATCTTGGCTTTGATTATCTCGATACAGGAGCGCTCTATCGCGCCGTTGCACTCAGCCTGCTTAAGGCTGGCGCGGATGGTGATGATATCAATGAAAAACAGGCAGTTAGGTTATCTGCGTCGCTTGATCTTGAATTAACACAATCACCAGAAATCCGTAATGACCGGATTGCCAGCCTTGCGTCGCAAGTGGCGGCACTTGGCCCGGTACGCGCTGAATTGCTGACCCTGCAACGGGCCTTTGCCGCAACGCCCCCGCACGGCAATGGTGCGGTCCTTGATGGCCGCGATATCGGCACAATTGTGCTGCCCAATGCCGATTTGAAATTCTTTATTGACGCCGATATTGACATTCGCGCCGAGCGGCGCACCAAAGAGTTGCTTCAGGCGGGACAATCGGTTATGTTCCGCGACGTTCTGGCGGAAATGCAGGCGCGTGATGACCGCGACCGGACTAGGTCGGTGGCCCCGTTAAGGGCCGCAGATGACGCAATCACCATCGATACATCCAGCATGGATGCAGCGGCGGTTTTAGCACTAGCCCTGTCGCATATTGATCGTGCTTTTCCGTCAAAGCGATGAGCCCGAACCGGAAACCTTGCGAACATTTCCGGTTCATTCAAATGATAAACAGACTGCCGGCGAAACAAACTGGTCGCCAAAAAACCCGCTTGGAACCAAGCCATATTGCTAGAAACAGCAACTGTGATTTGGTTATCGTTCGTTCAATGCGGCCCTCATGTCGGCTGAGGCACTAAACATTTCGATCCTGTTTCTAGCCGTATGGAGGCTAGCATCGGAATAGCGACAAAACGGAGATTTTTTTGACATCTACAACGAATTCGGCAGCCGATGCTGCCACTGAAAACTTTGCCGATCTTCTAGCCGAGAGCTTTGGCGAAGGCACCAATGTCGAGGGCAGCGTTGTCCGCGGCTTTGTTATTGGCATCGAGGGTGATGCTGTCATCATTGATGTTGGCCTGAAATCTGAAGGCCGCGTTCCGCTAAAGGAACTTGCTGCCCCCGGACAAAAGGCAGATGTTTCAATCGGCGACGAAATTGAGGTTTATGTCGAGCGTATGGAGGACCGCAACGGTCAGGCCGTACTGAGCCGCGACAAAGCCCGCCGCGAAGAAGCTTGGGGCGTTCTCGAGACGTCATTCGAAAAGCAAGAGCGCGTTACTGGTGTTATCTTTGGCAAGGTCAAAGGCGGCTTTACGGTCGATTTGTCGGGCGCAACCGCGTTTCTGCCGGGAAGCCAGGTCGATATCCGTCCGGTTCGCGACCTTGGCCCGTTGATGGGCACCCCGCAGCCATTCCAGATTTTGAAAATCGACCGTCGCCGTGGCAACATCGTTGTTTCACGTCGCGCTGTTCTGGAAGAATCACGCGCCGAAGCAAGGTCAGAGCTGGTCTCTAACCTGCAAGAAGGTCAGGTTCTTCAAGGTGTGGTCAAGAATATCACCGATTACGGTGCGTTCGTTGATCTTGGCGGCGTTGACGGCCTGCTGCACGTGACTGATATTGCATGGCAGCGCATCAGCCATCCATCAGAAGCCCTGCAAATCGGCGAAACTGTCGAGGTTCAGGTGATCCGCTTTAATGCTGAGACACAGCGTATCTCGCTTGGCATGAAGCAGCTTCTGTCTGATCCTTGGGAAAATGTCGATGGCAAATTCCCGATCGGTGCCAAAATGGAAGGCCGCGTCACCAACATCACCGATTACGGCGCATTCGTTGAACTGGAAGCCGGTGTTGAGGGTCTTGTCCATGTCTCTGAAATGAGCTGGACAAAGAAGAACGTTCATCCGGGCAAAATCGTTTCAACCAGCCAGCAAGTTGAAGTTATGGTTCTTGACGTTGATCTGTCAAAGCGCCGTATCTCGCTTGGCCTGAAGCAGTGCACCAACAATCCTTGGGAAGATCTTAGCGCCACCTATCCAGTTGGCACCGAGATCGACGGCGAAATCCGGAACATCACCGAATTTGGTCTGTTTGTTGGCCTGAATGAAGATATCGACGGTCTTGTTCACCTGTCAGATATCAGCTGGGAAACTGCTGGTGAAGAAGCGCTTGAAGGCTTTACCAAAGGCGATATGGTCAAGGCGAAAGTCCTCGATATTGATGTGAATAAAGAGCGTATCTCGCTTGGCATCAAGCAGCTTACCGACGATCCGTTCGCCGGTCAGGCAGATGCTTATCGCAAGGGTGAAGTTGTTACCTGTACCGTTAGCGCGGTTTCAGACAATGGCATCGATGTAACCATTGGTGAGAACATGACCGGCTTTATTCGCCGGACTGATCTTAGCCGTGACCGCGCAGAGCAGCGCGCTGACCGGTTTGCCGTTGGCGAAAAAGTTGACGCCATCGTCACCAGTGTTGACAAGAAAACCCGTAAATTGTCGTTAGCCTTGGTGATATCCTCGGTGCGGCACTTGCCAAGAAAGAAACCGACGATAAGTAAGCCGATTATCTGGATGAGGCCATTATCTGCCTTAACTTTCAGATATCACTGCTTTTAACGATTAAGCCAGCCGATCACCAGATTGGCTGGCTTTTTTTAAGCGCCACCCTAGGCCTTATTGGGCTGGCAGCCCGTCCATCACCATACTTATTGCAAACTTCAGCCGATTCTAAGTTGACCCGCGATTGGCAAAAAGGCATCCTTAACAGAATATATAAAAATGAATATAAGGGAGCGTATTCTGTGACACGGTCAGAACTTATCGCGAAATTAGCGGCAAAGAATCCAGCACTTTACCACCGTGATATTGAACGGCTGGTCGGAACAATCCTAGACGAAATTGGCGGCGCGCTTGAACGGGGAGACCGGGTTGAACTGCGCGGGTTTGGGGCCTTTTCAGTACGCGAACGAAAAGCACGGATCGGTCGCAACCCAAGAACTGGAACAAGCGTAGAAGTATCTGAAAAGAAAGTGCCTTTTTTCAAGATGGGAAAAGGTATGCGCGAGCGGTTAAACCGCTAGACGGATCAAATCATGCGACTATTAGGTCGGCTTTTATGGCTAGGCATCAGCATTGCTTTGGTTTTGTTTGCGGTTATATTTGCAACGTCAAACGAAACCCTGATC
>RGCC01000065.1 GCA_009919335.1 Alphaproteobacteria bacterium | reverse complement strand
CGCTTTTTGGCGGTAATGATTTGGCCTTGTGCGCGCCGCCACCGGTAACCGAAAGACAAAACCCAACCGGCACACGTCGCGCCAGAGATTTTGCTGCATCGTCGAGTAACGCTGGGGAGAATCCAGTTTCAGAAACCGCCATGACAAGAATGGAAATCTGCCCGCCGCATGACAGACCGACCTCCCATGCAGTCGCATCGGCAACGCCAAAATCCAGCCGCTGACTACCGCCCGCCTCAATCATCTCAAGCGCAGCGTCAATTACCGCCCCTTCAACACAACCGCCCGACACCGAACCTGCGATCCGTGCGTCATCACGTACCAGCATAAGACTACCAATCTGACGCGGTGATGATCCCCATGTCTGGATGACAAACGCCAAAGCCAGCTTATGGCCCGCACCCTGCCAGCTTGCCGCCTGTTGTAGCAATGCGTCGTCAGCAAGCATCAAACGACTATCAAGATGTTCACTCCGCTGATCACTCATCAAGCCAAAGACCCTTTTTCCTGCGCATAAGACGGTACCGCACGATCGGTAAATCCGGCACGGCGCGCCGCATCTTGCCATTCGGTCAATCGGGCGTCACGCTGATTTTGTATTTTTGCAAGACTGGTCGTCAAATCACGCATTGCCTGCAATGAATGTATCGGCAAAAAATGGTCGACATGCTGGATCATCATCCTGACCGACTGCGCCTTTGGTGCAAATCCATCAAAGCGCAATAGCGGGTTCAGCCAGACCAGCGCCGATGTCGATTTATGCAGGCGTGCCATATGCGTGCCGAATGCGGGGTCTGCCGTGCGATCAAGCCCGTCTGTGATCAGCAGCGTTATTGCGCCCTGCCCCATGACACGGCGTGACCAATCCTGATTAAACTGCTCTAGGCACCCGCTGATACGGGTGCCGCCCGACCAATCTTCGACAAGATGCGATACCGCTTGCACCGCCTCGTCAACGTCACGATTTTGCATTTGCCGGCTGATATTGGTCAAACGCGTTCCAAACAAAAAACTAGACACGGCAGGATGGTTGCGGGTCAGCGTATGAATAAAATGCAGCATGATGCGGCTATATTGTTCCATCGAGCCGGAAATGTCGCACAAGACGACCAGCGGCCGCGGCTTGGTTACGATTGTTTGAAATTGCGGAAATACGATGCCTAATTGTTTAACGCCGCGTTGTAAGGCAAAACGCATTGCTATTTTCTGGCCGCGCGGTGATAATTTTGACCGCCGCGCCGGGCGCCGGGGTAAACAGGGCCGAAGGCTGGCAATCGCCTGTTCGGCAAGCTGAATTTCCTCAGCCGACATCATTTCAAAATCTTTACATTTAAGCCGGTCGCTATCGGTGGCGGTGCCTGTGGTATCCACCTCAATTTTGACATCATCATTGGCGCTTGGCTGATCCTTGGGCGGGGCGGCTAGCGCGTCGGACAAGCGACGCAGCATCGCCGCGCCATCATCATGCTCATCGCCGGGTGATTTGATCTTTGGCAACAAGAGATCACGGATGCGTTCGTGAAATTTTGGGTTTTGCCAGAACATATAAAAGGCCTGATCAAAAAGCGGCTTATCCTCGCGCCGTTTGATCAGACTGCTTGCCAGAGCGTGATACATAAAATTCTTATTCGCAACACCAACTGTTTTTGCCGCATCGACCGCGTTCAGCATATCCGCCGATCCCAGCTTCATCCCAATGGCCCGAAGCAGCCGCACAAACAGCATGATATTTTGATCAAGTTTTGGCGTTACCTTTTTCGGCGGAGGTTTCAGCGACCCTGTCATGCCCGTGACAGCTCGCCCTGAACCATTGCGCCCTGCACTTCAGACAAGATGCGCGCCGCTTCGGTTCCTTGAATACGGCTGATATCATCCTGATATTTCAACAAGACGCCCATCGTCGAATCAACGGTTTGCGGATCGAGCGCGACACAGTTTAATTCCACCAGCGCCTGCGCCCAGTCAATGGTTTCGGCGACACCCGGTGATTTAAACAATTGCTGGCCCCGAAGCGCATGTACAAATTCCACCACCTGTGCCTGCAGGGCGGGGCCTGCATCCGGTGCTTTTTCAGCGAGAATTTGCAATTCAACCTCACGGCTTGGGTAATCAACCCAATAATAAAAACACCGCCGCTTTAACGCATCGTGAATCTCGCGTGTGCGGTTTGATGTAATGATCACAATTGGCGGCGTTGCAGCGGTGATTGTTCCCAGTTCCGGGATTGTGATTTGCCAATCGGAGAGCAGTTCAAGCAAATAGGCTTCAAAGGCTTCATCGGCGCGATCAATTTCATCAATCAGCAATATAGGCGCGCCAGCCGGGTGCGACCGTAACGCGCGCAATAAAGGGCGTTCGACTAAAAAGGTCTCGCGAAACAGATTATCAGCCCCGGTATCACTAGTATCTGGCGGGTTAGATGATTGCGCGTCATCGGCGCGTCTTTGCGCCTGAATTTCAATTAACTGCCGCGCATAATTCCATTCATAGGCAGCCTGATTAATATCAAGCCCTTCATAGCATTGAAGTCGGATCAGATCGCGCCCAAGAACGCTAGCAAGCACTTTGGCAATCTCGGTTTTTCCAACACCAGCCTCGCCCTCAAGAAAAAGTGCGCGCTGCTTTGCAAGGGCCAGAAACAGGCTAACAGCCAAGCCGTCATTGGCAATATAGCCCGCAGAAACAAGCCCTTGCTGAACGGCCTCGACTGTGTCAAACGCCCGCGCCATCTCCACTAATCCCTCTGCCCAAATTCGATGTCACTTTTTCCATGTTTACAAATACGGCGAATCCATACAAGCTTTTCCTCTTGTGAGTGATTTCTGCTAGGCGATTTCTGCTAAGTGATCTCAGTCACAAAAGAAAT
Organism: Alphaproteobacteria bacterium; assembly: GCA_009919335.1. GTDB lineage: Bacteria > Pseudomonadota > Alphaproteobacteria > Puniceispirillales > Puniceispirillaceae > UBA3439. The sequence continues at coordinate 5,024 of RGCC01000065.1, read as the reverse complement.
GAAATTATCAGCCAAAGGAGAGATCAATGCCAACCGTAGCAATGAAGGTGAACGGGGCGAGTGTAAGTCATGATATTCCGGATAATACGTTGCTGGTTTCATTTTTGCGCGAGACCATGGGGCTGACCGGAACACATGTTGGGTGCGACACTAGCCAGTGCGGCGCCTGTATTGTCCATGTGAATGGCGACTCGATCAAATCATGCAGCATTTTAGCAGCGCAGCTTGACGGCGCCGATGTCACGACGATTGAGGGTATCGCCAATGGTGATGAGCTGCATCCGATGCAGCAGGCGTTTCATGAGAATCATGGTCTGCAATGCGGGTTTTGCACACCGGGGATGGTGATGAGCGCGATTGAGCTTGTAGAGAAAAACAAGAACCTGTCCGAGCGTGAAATCCGTGAAGGATTAGAGGGAAATATCTGCCGCTGCACCGGCTATCACAACATTATCAAGTCAGTACAGGACGCAGCTACAAAAATGGGAGGGTAAAATGCCAGAGGGCATCGCAAGCCAAGGTATTGGCGCATCCGTTCGCCGCAAGGAAGACCGAAGGTTTTTAATTGGAAAAGGGAAATACACGGACGATATTAATCGGGCAGGTCAGCTTCACGTTTACTTCCTCCGCTCGCCTGTTGCTTTTGCCAATATTGTGTCCATTGACAAGGAGAGGGCAGAAAAAGCTTCTGGAGTCATAGCAATTTTGACTGGTGAAGATGTAGCAGCCGACAATCTAGGCGGCCCTATTTGTGGATGGGCGCCGACAAACAAGGACGGTTCAGCCCCTTCCGAGCCTCCACACCCCATCCTTGCCAATGGCAGGGTGCGGTATGTCGGAGACCACGTTGCAGCGGTGTTTGCCGAAACGCTGGAAGAAGCCACCTCTGCTGCTGAGCTGATCGATGTGGTTTATTCGGAAATGCCAGCGATAACAGATTTAAAAACTGCGATGGATCAACCTCAAATCCATGACGGTATGGAAAAAAATACCTATTTCGATTGGGAACTTGGCAACGAGGCTGCCGTCAATGATGCATTTGACAAGGCTGAAACAATTGTCAACGTCCATATTCGCAACAATAGGGTTATACCAAACGCTATGGAGCCTCGCGCTGCCGTGGCTGAATACGACAAGGGCGATTCACGTTATACGCTTTTCACCACATCACAAAACCCCCAGCTGACCCGCCTAGTACTTAGTGCGTTCATGCTGAACATTCCCGAGTCAAAACTTCGTGTTGTGGCTCCAGATGTTGGCGGGGGATTTGGATCAAAAATTTATGTATATCCTGAAGAGGCCGTTTGTGTGTGGGCTTCAAAAAAACTTGGGCGTGCGATTAAGTGGACGGCTGACAGAACACAAGCCTTCCTTGGGGACGCGCATGGCCGCGACCACATAAGTGAAGTAAAGCTTGCACTCGACAAAAACAAAAAGATAATTGGGCTCAGGGTAGATACATTGGCAAATCTGGGAGCTTATCTGTCCGCGTTTGCAATGGTTACACCAACCTATCTTCATGGAACGCTGCTTTCTGGTGTTTATGACATTCCGGCCATCTACACAAACGTCAAAGGCATCTGCACCAACACAGTTAATGTTGACGCCTATAGAGGTGCCGGCAGACCTGAAGCAACCTACCTTCTTGAACGGACAATGGACGTAGCCGCAAAGCAGGTCGGAATGGATCCTGCAGAATTTCGGCGTTTAAATTTCATTCCAAAAGATGCATTTCCATATCAAACAGCGGTAGCTCTTCAGTATGATGTTGGCGATTATGAGCCATTGCTAGATCGTGCTATGGCGATGATAGATTACAAAAATTTTGAGAGCCGGCGTGCAAAGTCCGCAAAAGACGGAAAATGCAGGGGCATCGGAATTAGCACATATATTGAAGCATGCGGCATTGCGCCATCAGCTGTGGTTGGCGCACTTGGCGGACGCGTTGGTCTATATGAAAGCGCTATTGTCCGAGTAGAGCCAACAGGCACAATTTCAGTGCTTACCGGCACTCACAGTCATGGTCAGGGTCACGACACCACATTTGCGCAACTAGTCTGTGACAAGCTAGGCGTGGATATAGAGGCAGTCGAAATTGTCCATGGCGACTCCGATCGCACAGCGTTTGGCATGGGTACATACGGCTCCAGATCACTCGCTGTCGGCGGCACCGCCATATCGAAAGCATTAGATAAAGTTATTGCGAAGGGCAAAATAATAGCTGCCCACATGCTTGAGGCCGATGATGCCGACATAGAGTTCAAAGACGGTAAATTCACCGTTGCCGGCACCGACAGGGAAAAGTCCTTTGGCGAGATTGCTCTATCTGCCTATGTGCCGCACAATTTCCCTCATGATCGGCTAGAACCGGGGCTGGAAGAAACCGCGTTTTATGATCCAGCAAACTTCACCTATCCGGCCGGCACACATATTGCCGAGGTAGAAATTGATCCTTCAACCGGCGTAGTGGAATTGGTTGATTGGGTGTGTTGTGACGACTTTGGAAATTTAATTAACCCAATGGTCGTCGAAGGGCAGGTTCATGGAGGCATTGCGCAAGGTGTAGGCCAGGCATTATATGAAGAAGCAGCTTATGATGATAATGGACAATTACTATCAGCTTCCTATATGGACTATTGTATGCCGCGGGCTGACAACTTTCCAAGTCTCAAGGTTCAAAACTTGGTGACTGCCTGCACGCACAATGATTTGGGCGTAAAAGGATGCGGCGAAGCGGGGGCAATTGCCTCACCACCTGCATTGATCAATGCAGTTGTTAACGCGTTATCGCCGCTTGGTGTCACTGATATAACGATGCCGGCGACGCCGGAAAAAGTTTGGCGGGCCATTCAAGACGCCCAGACCAAAGCAGCCGAATAGGGGAACGAAAATGTATTCAACAAAATATGTCAAAGCGCTTGATATTGATGATGCGGTGAAAGCCCTGAAATCAGCCGATGATGGCAAGTTTCTGGCTGGTGGCATGACCTTGATACCCACCTTAAAGCAGCGGCTGGCCAATCCTGATTGTCTGGTGGATCTGTCCGCTTGCGGCCTGTCCTCGATAGATGATGAGGGAGGTGCGATCCAGATTGGGGCGATGACGCGCCATGTTGATGTTGCGGAATCTGCGTTGGTGCAAAAGGCCATTCCAGCGCTTGCGCATCTGGCCGCACATATCGGCGACCGGCAGGTACGCAATCGCGGCACAATCGGTGGCTCGCTCGCCAATAATGATCCGGCGGCTTGTTATCCGGCGGCGCTATTGGCGCTTGGCGGTACGGTTCATACGCAAACCCGGTCAATTGCAGCTGAAGATTATTTTGACGGTATGTTTGACACTGCATTGGAAGAGGATGAGATCATTCGCGCCGTCACGATGCCAAAACCTGAAAAAGCCGCCTATGTTAAATTTCCAAACCCTGCATCGCGTTATGCGATGGTTGGTGTGTTTGTCGCAAAATTTGCCGATGGTGTGCGTGTTGCCGTTACCGGTGCGGGTGAAGATGGCGTGTTCCGGGCGGGTGATTTAGAGGCGGCGCTTGATGCAAATTTCAGTGCTGATGCAATTGCTGATGGGATGGTCTCGGCCGATGGGCTGATGAGTGATATTCATGCCTCGGCGGATTATCGGGCGCATCTTATTGGCGAGATGACCCGCCGCGCCGTGAACGCTTGCGCCTAATCAGCGGCTAAAACGATATGAAGGGGCCGGTAAATGGCCCCTTTTTGCTGCGCGTAATGGATGCTCGCCTATCCCCCTCATGCGCTATTGCCAGCATATTATTGGGGTATTATCGGCGTGCCAAAATGTCAGATTTTTTCACATTGACCAATTGATCATTTCGCGTTTTTGGCTAGTCTTTAGGTCAGGCGTTGTGCAGCTGCCAACATTCCAAATATTTAACCCGAATCAAATTCCCGCCTCAGGAAAGCCGTCTTATGTTTCATTATCCTCACGATCATGTCGAAATCCGCGATGCTGTTGCTAAATTATGTACCGATTTTGACGGTAAATACTGGCAAACCTGTGATACGGATCGTGCCTATCCGGCCGATTTTGTGCAGGCATTAACCGATGCGGGGTATCTGTCTGCACTCATCCCTGAAGAATTTGGCGGTCTTAGCTTGCCCATTTCAGCTGGCGCAGCAATTTTAGAGGAAATTCACCGCTCTGGCGGTAATGCGGCGGCCTGTCATGCCCAGATGTATACGATGGGCACCGTTCTGCGTCATGGCTCAGACGCGCAAAAACAACAATATTTGCCGTCGATCGCCGATGGTAGTCTGCGGCTGCAGGCGTTTGGCGTAACCGAACCAACCAGTGGCACAGATACGACGGCGCTGCGGACCACGGCACGTCGTGACGGTGATCAATATGTTGTAAATGGCCAAAAGGTCTGGACCTCGCGCGCCGAATATTCGGATTTGATGCTATTACTGGCGCGCACAACGCCGCTTGATCAATGCGCCAAGAAAACCGATGGCCTGTCGGTGTTCTTGGTCGATATGCGCGAGGTACGCGGCAAATCACTGACGATCACCCCAATCCGCACAATGATGAATCACTCGTCAACCCAGCTGTTTTTTGACGATATGCGAATTCCGGCAAGCAGCCTAGTCGGCGAGGAAGGTAAAGGCTTTCGCTATATTCTGTCGGGCATGAATGCCGAGCGGATTCTGATCGCGGCTGAATGTATCGGGGATGCAAAATGGTTTATCCAGCGGGCCTCATCCTATTCGGGTGAACGCAGTGTCTTTGGCCGGCCAATTGGCCAAAATCAGGGAATTCAATTTCCGATTGCACGGGCTTATAGCCAAATGCGGGCCGCTGAACTGATGTTGCAGGAAGCAATCCGTCTTTATGAAGCAGGTGAAAATCCGGGCGAAGAGGCCAATCTTGCAAAACTGCTATGTGCCGACGCATCCTGGGTCGCTGCTGAGATGTGCGTTCAGACCTACGGCGGGTTTGGCTTCGCAGAGGAATATGATGTTGAGCGAAAATTTCGCGAGGCCCGGCTTTA
>RGCC01000064.1 GCA_009919335.1 Alphaproteobacteria bacterium | reverse complement strand
TTCCGATGGTTTTTTGCGGCGTATAGATCAATGGATTATTCCGGCGCTTCGGCGACATTATTGGTCTGGTGCTGACGCCATTCGACTAGCTTGTTGCCAAGCGCCGGATCGGATAATGCCAGTATCTGCACTGCCAGCAGGGCGGCGTTTTTCGCGCCGGCAACGCCGATGGCGAGGGTGCCAACAGGAACCCCAGCAGGCATTTGCACAATTGATAGCAGCGAGTCCATGCCTTTTAATGAGGCGGATTCAATCGGCACGCCGAGCACCGGAAGATGAGTATGGGCGGCAATCATGCCGGGCAAGTGCGCCGCACCGCCAGCACCAGCAATGATCACGCCAAAGCCATTTTCATGGGCGGTTTCGGCAAAACCGGCAAGGCGGGTCGGGGTTCGGTGCGCGGAAATGATTTTGACCTCATGCGCCGCGTCAAATTCAGCCAGAATATCAGCCGCTGCCTTCATCGTCGGCCAGTCCGATTGGCTGCCCATACAAATGGCAATGCGGGGGGAAGAGGGTTTAGCGGTCATAAAAGTCTCAATTCAAATCTTGGAATATCCGGAATGGAATTAATGATACGATAGCGGTATTTGGAGGCGGGTAGATGCCCCCGTCGCTAGCTTGCGCGATTTATCCCCCTCAGGCAATGATATCCGGCAAAATCCGGCTTCGTAATCGTGCCATCTCGTCCTTTAATACAAGCTTCCGTTTTTTAAGCCGTTGCAGTTTTAGCTGATCAAAAGGCAAAACCTCGCCAAGCCGTTCAATCACCGAGTCAAGATCACGATGTTCGCTTTCCATCGCTGCAATCTGATGCTGGATATGGCGCTGCATATCTTCGGTGTCTTGGTCCACATACCGCTCCTTCGCGTCATGTGCGGGGATGCGACCGATCACGAATTTTCGCAATGGTTTCCTTGGTTGTGCCAATCAGTTTGATGATCTGTGAATCTTTCAATTCTGAATGGTGTTTGACCAGCCACATGATCGCATCGGGTTTATCGCCGCGCCGTGCAACTGGAACGTAACGCGGGCCCTTTGTACGCCGATTCGGTGTTGGCAGATTTGACGTTGCTAGCACCAGAACAGCCGTTTGATCAGCCTCGCAACGGTCAAGTTCTTGGCGGGTAAGCTGACCGTTCAAAATCGGGTCATAGCCTTGAATACCAACGCCGGCTTCGCCATCGGCAATTGACTGAACCTCTAGCGGATGAAGGTTGCAAAAGGCACCAATCTGGTCAAAAGACAACGCGGTGTTATCAATCAGCCATACGGCAGTTGCTTTCGGCATTAATAATTGTGTCATATGTCTTACCTATTGCCGCCCTAGCCGGCGCCGCGATAGACATGGGCTAGCCAGGTGCGTTTCATTCATTGTGATTAAGTGAAAACGTTGCCGTATTATAGGCGTGATTGCGCAATATTGCAAAGCCTGCCTTCCCCGAAGCCAATAAAAAGTGCAAATTGACAGCAAAACAGCCTCAAAACCGGCATTAAATTCGAGGAGCAGGTAATGGATGATGAATTGGATCGGTTGAAACCAGCCGGATTGCCAGCTGATATGCAGCGTTGGAATATCGAAGACTTAGACGCTTATGTTGCGGCAATGAAGGCCGAGATCGCGCATGTTAAAACGCTGATTGATGAAAAGACAAAAATCCAGTTATGCTTTCGCCGGGCGCGGCAATGGCAGCATCCAATCGGGCAAGGCCAGTTCAGCCGCCTCGCCATTAACGCTCAGGCGATTATGTGCTTCATCGTCCAGGACAAGGTGAATGTCACTTAGCTTTAACAATGCCAAGCAAATCGAAGATGGGAGATCAGGTGAAGACTGGCTGTCACCATTCTGGCCATCATGATTCTGGCTGTTATGATTGGGCGTGGCAGATGCTGGGATGGTGTATGGCGCTGAAGTTTTGCTGTTGCCGATGGATTTTTCGTTCACAATGATCTCACTATCAACCGGTGGCGGCGCCCCCCTTACAATCAGCGGTACAAGGCGGCGTTTTACGAGGCCGCGATAGTGTGTTCGGGCGGTTACCTCCTGCCCGACATAACAGCCCTTGTCGAAATCAACCGCGCCAAGCCGGTCGAGTCCGGCCTCAAGCATCAATGCCCGTTCCGGGGTAAGATCAACCGGTCCTTCGGGAATGGCGGCGGCAATTCGTTTGGTGTGCCAGCGATCAATCCTGCCGCTTTTGGCTGGCAAATCACGCGCCTCGACAAGGCAATGGGTGCCAAGGCTGGAACTGCGCGGGTCGGGGCAGGCCATAATTGGGTTGATGCTGCCCAAAACCCCATCCATATCCAGCGTTGGCGCGCCCGGTATTAGCAGCACCCGGATATCAGGTTCCACCGCCAGATCAATTGGACGCCTTAGTCGATAGCGGCGAAGCCGGGTAAACAGATCATCGCGCCGCGCCGCATCACTTCGCAACAGAAACCGGCTCTCGCCAAGCCGGTAAACCATCATGTCGATCAATACGCGCCCTTGCGGGGTTAGCAACGCACTAGGGCGGCACGCGCCTACTGCCAGCGTTTCAACATTTGCCGTGATGATGGATTGCAAAAAGGCACAAGCCTCATCACCGGCCACCGTGATAAAACCGGTGTCGGGATGACAAATCAGGGCGTCTTCAGGCGTCGGTGTCATTGATTTCGCTCGTTTGAAAATGGCGTTAAGGCATTTATTCGATGATGGTCACTTTGCCATGATAGGGGGCGATATAAAAGCGTCGTTTACTCGCCCAAAAACAGCGTTTTTCATCGGGCCAGATTTCTCGGTAGCTCGGCGTATCGGTGAAGTAATATGTCTGTGAGCAGCCAAAATAACGAACCGTGAACAGCTTGTCACCAAGGCTCAATTTGCCCCGATCGGTTCGCGAAATGCGGATTGCTGGCAGGCTAGATGAAAAACACTGCCCCTTTTTGTTGCTGCGGCAGGCGGTTTCAGTCGAGCCAAGCATCCTGATATACCGCAATCTACCCTCTGCAAGCTGAAAGCCCTCATCATCAAACATCTTGCATTCATCGTCCGGGGCGCGTTGCCGCTGGGCGAATTCACAACTAAACCAAAAACCGGGCCAGTCGTCGCCATCAACGGTAAAGCTCTTGGTGGCGGCAGATGCCGAATGCGGCGGCAACAGACCGGTACCAAGCGCGGCAATGATGATTAGGCGACGAAAATCCATAACGTCTATCATTCACAAAGGTTTTCGATAATGCAAGACAAGCATCGCCATGAGCTGAGCGCCACCCGCAAGCGCAATATTCATCCCCAAAACCGCGCCAAGCCCAAGACCTGCATCAATCATCCACCCCATTAACATTGGCGATAGGGCTGAGGCAAATACTGCAACCGGCAAAAGCATCGCTTTGATCTCGCCCATATAGCGAGTGCCATAAACCTCGGCTGTCAGGGCGGCGTTGGTTGCGTGCGGCATACCGATTGCCAAGCCAAACAGAATGAAAAATAGCGGCACGCCAATCTCAGCCGACCCCAACCATAAGGCAAGACAGGCAAGGCTATTCGGCAAAAGCGTATGCGGCGCAACGAGGCGTGCCGAAAACCGGTCGATCAATTGACCAATGCTTAAGCTGCCGATAACAGCAAAAAGCGCATAAAGCGCGTAGCTTGCTGTCCATGTGGATAAGGCAACGCCTTTTGCCTCGGCTAAATAAATCTGGTGAAATAACAGACCGGTCAGAACAAAGGACGGCACTGCCGCCAGCCATATAAACGCCAGCCAGAAAGCCGGATCGCGAATAACCTCGGCGCGGCGCCACTGCTTTTTTTGGGGTTGAGCGTGGTCAGAGCCGGATAGGCCGGCACCGGATGCAGAATTATCAGACGAATTGACGCCAAGCCCGTCAAGGCCCTCGCCATCCTGCAAGCCGGTGCGCTGTGTAAGGTAACGCAGGAACGGCGCAAGGGTTATAAAAGCGATAGCCGGCAGGCCAATCCAGAGGCTGCGCCAGTCGAAAAAAGCCAGAAGTGCGACAATGCTTGCCGGGCCGATTGACTCGCTAAGCGTGTGGCCAAGCTGAGCAATCGAAATAGCCCGCCCGCGCGCGGCGACATAGCGCCGTGCCATTGCCGTTGTGTAAACATGTGTCATCATGCCCTGGCCGAACATGCGCAGTAGATACAGCCCCCCGACCAGCATCCAGATTGATGAAATCTGGCTGAACATGATCGCCGCACAACACAGGCCGGTCAGGATGAGAAAGGCTAGTTTTTCGAGCCGCATCGTATCAGCAAGCTTGCCAAGCCAGATCAGGCTGATTGCACTGGCGGTAGTTGCGGCTGCATAATAGCTGCCAAAATCACCGTGACTTAGGTCAAGCGTGTCTCGGATTTGGGACGAAAATAGCGAAATGAAAAATGTTTGCCCCAATGATGACCAAAAAGCCATCAACAGCCCAAACAGCAAAAACCGCCATTCGGTTATAACAAATTCGCGGTTGCCGATTTGGCGTTTTGGCGAGGGTGATAAAAGTGATGTCGGAGTGGGCGTCATGCCGCAGTTCAGCATGATGATGCGGCGCTGACAAGCGGCAAGATCATTTGCCTCTGCTATGATTAATTATATGGTTCGGGAATGGTTCGCTGGGGACTAATTATTTTTGTGTTAAAACTTGAAATAATATTCAGATGCTCCCACATCAATTGCATACCAGTGATCCTGAAATCGAGTGACAGACCGACCGGTGTGCCGGTGCCTGCTGGGCTGTGCAATGGCGAAAATATTTCAGGGGTGGGCCGACTTTAGGCTGAACTGACTGTGCGCGATGGCACGCTGTCTTTGGCGCCGCCGCAAAGGGGGCCGGGTATGCTCGGGCGCTGGGTATAAATGTGAATATTTACTAATATTAAGATTATCTGTCGGGGGATTGATGTGATGCAAAGTGATAAATTTACCGCATTGGTGCGTAATGCCATTGGCGCGGCGCAATCGGCGGCTTTGGCGGCTAATCATCAGAAATTAACGCCTGAGCATGTTCTGTCAGCGCTGCTAAGCGACGATAACATGACGGTCAAAATGCTGTTGGCAAAATCTGGTGCGGATAGCGTGTCATTGTCGGCGCAGGTCAAATCCGCATTGGATAAATTACCGCAAGTCACCGGCAGCGGTGCCGGTCAGCTGCAGCTTGATGCTGATCTGGCGCGTATATTTGCCGCTGTCGAAAGCGAGGCTAAGGCGCGCCATGACCAGTTTATTGCGGTTGATCTTTTGCTTCTTGCCATGGCGAAATCAACCGGTTCGGTTGGCAAAATTCTGAAAAAAGCCGGGGTTGAACCGGCGCCGCTATCGGCCGCGATTGACGAGATGCGAAAAGGGCGCACTGCCGATAGTGATGCTGCCGAAGATAGTTATGATGCGCTATCACGCTATACCAGTGACCTGACCGAGGCGGCCCGCAATGGCAAGCTTGACCCGGTGATCGGACGCGACGCCGAAGTGCGGCGTACGATCCAGATTTTGGCGCGCAGAACAAAGAATAATCCGGTTCTGATCGGTCAGCCCGGTGTCGGAAAAACCGCCATTGCCGAGGGGCTGGCACAACGTATTATCAATGCTGACGTGCCAGAGGCGCTGGCAAATAAAACCTTGCTGTCGCTGGATATGGGCGCGCTGGTTGCCGGTGCCAAATATCGTGGCGAGTTTGAGGAACGGTTGAAATCCGTTTTAAAAGAGGTGCAGGATCGCGACGGCGAGATCATTTTGTTTATCGACGAAATGCACCAGCTGGTGGGTGCTGGCAAAACTGATGGTGCGATGGATGCGTCAAATTTGCTAAAGCCGGCATTGGCGCGGGGTGAGCTGCGTTGTATTGGGGCAACGACGCTGGATGAATATCGGCAATATGTCGAAAAAGACGCGGCGCTTACGCGGCGGTTTCAGCCGGTGTTTGTTGATGAGCCATCGGTTGACGATACTATCTTTGTGCTGCGCGGGCTGAAGGAAAAATATGAGCTTCATCACGGTGTGCGCATAACCGATGAGGCGCTGGTGGCGGCGGCGCGTCTGTCACATCGCTATATTAATGAGCGGTTTTTGCCTGATAAGGCGATTGATGTTATGGATGAAGCGGCCAGTCACTTGCGGATTGAGGCAGATAGCAAACCTGCCGATCTTGACCGGACGGATCGCCAGATTATGCAGCTGAAAATTGAGCAGGCGGCCTTGCAAAAGGATGTGCATAAGCCCGATCTGAAACGGCTGGAGGCGATTGCAAAAGAGCTCGGTATGCTTGAACAGCAGTCTGAAACGCTGGGGGCGGCGTGGAATGCGATGAAGGCGAAAACAGCTGAGGTGGTTAGCCTGCAACAGGCCATTGAAGATGCGCGCCATGCGCTTGATGTGGCTCAGCGGCACGGTGACCTTGAGGCTGCGGCCGAATTGACCTATGGAAAATTACCGGCTCTAACCCAGCAATTGGCGGCGGCCGAGGCGGCTGTTTCGGCGTCTGAATTGCTGCATGAAGAGGTCACCAGCCAGCATATTGCATCAGTGATCAGCAACTGGACCGGAATTCCGGTTGATAAGATGCTGGAGGGTGAGCGCGATAAATTGCTGGCAATGGAAAGCTATATCGGTAAACGCATTATTGGACAGGCGGAAGCGGTTCGTGCGGTTGCGAATGCAACACGGCGGGCGCGCGCTGGCCTTGCTGACCCAAATCAGCCAATGGGCAGTTTCTTGATGCTTGGGCCAACCGGTGTTGGCAAAACCGAGCTGGCGAAAGCGCTTGCCGAGTTTCTGTTTGATGATGACACGGCAATATTGCGTATTGATATGTCCGAATATATGGAAAAACACGCGGTCGCACGTCTGATCGGTGCCCCGCCGGGCTATGTTGGCTATGAAGAAGGCGGCGCCCTAACCGAGGCGGTGCGGCGGCGGCCTTATCAGGTGGTGCTGTTTGACGAGATTGAAAAGGCGCATCCTGATCTTTTCAATATCTTGCTGCAGGTGCTGGATGAAGGCCGTTTGACCGATGGCAAGGGGCGTCATGTTGATTTCCGAAATACGATGATCCTGCTGACGTCGAACATTGGTGCTGACCATCATGAAAGGTTATGATCCACAATTTGGCGCGCGTCCACTGCAACGGGTGATCCAAACAAAGGTGCAAAACCCGCTTGCCGAAGCCTTGCTGGATGGCAGTATCGACGATGGTGATGTGGTTGCCGTTGGGGTGGATAACGCCAGCGACCGGCTGGTTTTCAAGTGCACCACAAAACGGGCCGATGCCGGATAACGCACCGGTTATCTGCAAAATCTGAAATTTATTGACAATAATATGGCGGCGGTGAGACGGTTGCGACAATACTGATGAACAGATGCACTTGCCTTTATTGAGGGCAACGAACCTGTCTCTATTACCAGCTTCAGTATCAGCAAACTTCATGTCTAGTTGCGGGAATGGTTCTTCAATATTCGTTTTGTTTTCATTTGTGTGTGTCATGCATACCTCTTGGTTCGCCTTGTTGTATCGTGAAGGCGGGCAGTTTTGTTATGTTGATTTTGTGATGTTTTGTTTAGCGAGGTTAGTTACGCTAAGAGAGACACTTTAGAGATTGTGCGGATCTCTTTAGGTCAACTTTAGACCTGGATCATTAATTGTGGATCCTAGATGGGTAATGGACGATTGATAGTTTTTATAAATCCAGAATAAGAACGAGATGGCATTACCTATCGACGATATCTTTCAGGACTGGCATTAGATATTGTTTAAAAAGGGCTGGGTTTTCACTCATTGGGAAATGCCCCATACCCTCCATCAAAATGGGTTTTGACCCCCTGATCCGATGGGCTGTGGCGAACATGCGTTCAGGTGTACAGGAACAATCATATTCGCCTGACATCAAATAGATGGGACATAGACTGGTATCAATTTTACCTGAGACTTTGTCAAAATCACCATCGAG
>RGCC01000063.1 GCA_009919335.1 Alphaproteobacteria bacterium | reverse complement strand
AGTGGGGTCTCCTGCTCACGGGCTGCGCGAACTGCCTTGCTGTCAGCCTTGATCCGCGCCAGCACGTTTGCGGGCGGTGTCACCATTGTCTGGTTTAACCCGTCAATCCGCTGGATGTTATAGTCCCGCTGGCGTGGCGTCAGATTGCTGGTCATCATATTGCCGTCGGGGGCGATAATGCGGAGGCTAACCGGCACGTCTGATTCGCGGTGAAAACCGATAACAAAAACGCCGTTCTCAGCTATTTCAATCGCATTATCATCCAGCAGAATCCGATTTGCCGGATTGGTGCGGGCAATAATCAAGCCGCCTTCAATTGCTGTTCCTGACAGGATTTCGGCACCATCGATGGTTTGCGCCCGCAGCGGGCTGGCCGCAGCGTTAGTTATTGCCAAAACCAATATGGTGAGGAAATGAGTGCGGCAAGACGACATAAATCGGGCAATTTGACTAGGCAGTTTCATGGGCAGAGGCTAACATGATGTTGTGTAAATGACACTTGAAAACACTAGTTATTGGGTGCTATCCCCAACATAGATCATAAAGATTTAGCTATTGACGATTAAGATAAAGCCGAACGCCTCATCAGGAAAGAGCCTTAAACCATGACCGATCACGCCGCCGACGCTAACCAGCATGAACATGTTATTATTATTGGCGCTGGTGCGGCCGGGTTGACCGCAGGCATCTATACCGCGCGGGCGAATTTATCGCCGGTTATCATTGCTGGTTTGCAGCCGGGTGGCCAGATGACCATCACCACGGATGTCGAGAATTATCCGGGCTTTGCCGAGGTGATTCAAGGGCCGTGGCTAATGACCGAAATGCAGGCGCAGGCCGAAAATGTCGGTGCACGGGTGATTTATGATCTGGTTACCAGCCTCGATACATCGGCGCGCCCATTTACCGTGACATTCGACTCCGGTAAGGTAATGACGGCAGATACAATTATTCTGGCAACCGGTGCACAGGCCCGCTGGCTTGGTCTTGAATCCGAGGCAGCTTTTAATGGGCGCGGTGTTTCAGCCTGTGCAACCTGTGACGGGTTTTTTTACAAAGAGCGGGATGTCGCGGTTATTGGTGGCGGTAACACTGCGGTTGAAGAAGCGTTATATCTTGCCAATATCTGCCGGTCGGTAACGCTAGTGCATCGGCGTGATACGCTTCGTGCCGAACAGATTATGCAAGATCGCCTGCTGAAAAAAGAGAACATCACGGTTGAATGGAACCGTTCGGTTGCCGAGGTGATTGGTGATGAGTCTGGTGTTACCGGATTGCGGCTGGCCTCAACCATTGGCGAGGCTGAAAAGGATATTCCAGTTCATGGTATGTTTGTCGCCATTGGTCACGATCCGGCGACGAAAGCTTTTTCTGGTGCGGTCGCGCTTGATGATGAGGGCTATATCATTGCCGAGGCCGGCGGCACGCGCACCTCGGTTGATGGGGTGTTCGCCGCTGGTGACTGTGTTGATAAAATCTACCGGCAGGCAGTAACTGCGGCTGGTATGGGATGTATGGCGGCGCTTGATGCCGAACGCTGGCTAGGCGAGCAGGAGTAAGCTAACAGCCCTGATTTCGCCGGCTATTTTGTGGGCGAGGCGATTAGGCCGGTACGGGTGCGGGCGTTGGTTCTCTGATCGCCCAATTCACCGCAAAGGCAAATAGGCCGGCGCCAGCATTCAGCCACCACATCGCCTCGTAATTGCCAAACATATCGTACCAGACGCCACCCAACCATGCTCCAACGAACGAGCCGATTTGATGCGATAGAAACACCAAACCATAAAGCATACTAAGGTGGCGGGGCCCGAAAAACGCAACTATCAGACCGCTGGTTAGTGGAATCGTACCAAGCCATAAGAGCCCCATTGCCGCGCCAAAAAATAATGCCAAAGCGGGGCTTGGAGGTAACGTGATAAAGGCAGTAATAATCAGGCTGCGAAGCAGGTAAACAATGGCAAGGGTCTTCTTCTTTGACATAAAGCCACCGAGCCAGCCGCAAACAAAAGCGCCAATAATGTTGAACAAGCCAATTAAGGCTAATGACCAGCTGGCAATATCTGCCGTCAGCCCCGAATCCTTTAGATAGGTCGGCAGGTGGGTGGTGATAAATACTAGCTGCAAACCACAAACAAAAAATCCAGTGGTTAGCAAAATATAATCGCGGCTACTGACCGCTTGACGAAGTGCACTACCGGTAGTCTGAACAACCCCTTCAAGTGGGCGGGCGCCACCGGCCGGTACCCGCATCCCAAGTGTGACCGCAATCATGGACGCTACAATTGCTGACAGAATAATCATCGCAAACTGCCAACCATGTTGGCTCATCAAAATTTGAGCAACAGGTACGAGTGCAAATTGGCCAAATGAGCCAAAACTGGTGACTAAACCCATTGCGAGCGAGCGCTTTTCTGGTGGTGCGGCGCGTGCAACTGCGCCAACAGCGATAGAAATGCCTGCGCTGCCCAGTCCAATGCCAATCATGGCTTGCCCGAAAAACATACCGGCTTCTGTCACAAAAGAAGCCATGCATAACAGACCTGCAGCATAGATTAGCACGCCAAAGGCCGCGACCCGCCAGGCGCCAAACCTATCAGCCGCAGCGCCAAATAGTGGTGATGAAAGGCCCCAAATGAGATTCTGCAGCGCGATAGCTAAAGAAAAAAGTTGCACCCCGCCGTCGAACTCACTCGATATTGGAATAAGGAATAGCCCAAACGCTTGCCTGACTCCAAAAGTGACTGACACTAAAGCGGAAGCAAAAAGCAGGATCATAACCCAACGATATTGGGGATTTGACGATGACATAGAAAGCCTGCCCTTTTTACATTAGCGCCAAAGGTGCGCGCATTTCGATCAAGTTTACCGAAAGTCAAAGTCGCTCAGGATAGGGTTCTGAGTTAAAGTTAGGGTACGTAATTGACGAGACATTGCCCCAAGCTGTTGATCTAGCCGTTTCATTGCCTGCGCTATAACAAAAATCTTATTTGCAATCGAAAGGATACACAACCAGAATCAGCGTTCCCGCCTGGTCAGTCAACTTGTGTTCTTAGATAACACTCTTTTTTTCATGTAACTTGTGAACATAAATCAGCATGAGGAGCATTAATAACTAACGCCAAGGGTGAATCTAAAAACACTTTTCAAAATACCGTGACTATTGTCAGGCGCTTTTGGCCATTGGCCAGCGTTACTCATCAGCTGGTTTTTACCCGCTTATGTGACAGGAAAATTAGAAAACGCTGTTCAGGGCGGCTTTGTTTTGCGTAATGGTCTCGGCAATCGCACGGCGCCATTCATCCATCGTGCCAGCGGCGGCGGCGTTCTGTGGAAAGATTAGGCCACGCGTGCTATTGATCAGGCCGCCTTCCCATCCGTGCTGACCGCGGAGCAGGCCACTGGTCGCTTTTTCCGGTCCAGCGCCTTGTGCGCCAAAACCGGGGACAAGAAATGGCGCTTGGGGTAGAGCTGCGCGCAGGGCTTGAGCTTCTTCGGGCCAAGTGGCACCAGCCACGATGCCAAGCGATGAAATGCCGTCTTTTCCGGCACGCGATGCGGCAAGTGGGGCCAGCAAGCCAGCCAGATGTTTATAAAGTGGCTGGCCGTTAACAAGCTGATCTTGCAAATCTCCGGCACCCGGATTACTGGTGCGGTTCAAAATAAACAGGCCGCTGCCGGTGGCGTCGGCGCGGTCAAGAAACGGTTCCAGCGTGTCGATGCCTAGCCAGGGGTTGATGGTCAGCGCATCGCTTGGGAACGGCGCATCATGACCAATCCAGCCTGCCGCATAGGCCGAGGAGGTGCTGCCAATATCGCCGCGTTTCGCATCCATAATAACCAGCAAGCCAGCATCAATGGCGGCGCGGCCAAGATTTTGCAGAATTTGCATTCCTGCAGGCCCGTGCTGCTCAAAAAAAGCGGCTTGCGGCTTGATCGCGGCAACGGTGCCAATCGCCTGTTCAAGGCAGGCCATCGAGAAATCATCAATTGCCCGGATTGCAGCGTCGCTTGCGTGGCCGTCCTGCGCCGCACCAAACAGCGCTGGAATCATGCTGACATGGGGATCTATACCCATACAGAGCGTGGTGCCAGTTTGGCGGTTTGCTTGGGTTAAACGGTCACCAAAATGGCTCATCAGATCAGGCTCCGGTTGGATTGGCTGCAGGTGTTTTCCGGTTTAGCGAAGGCCCAACGCATCACGATAAGTGTCGAGAAGCGCGTCCTGCTCGCTTAGCAGGTCACGATCCATGGCCCGCAAACGCACGACTTGGCGCATGATTTTAGGCTCAAATCCGGTGGCCTTTGCCTCGGCATAAACATCCTTGATATCGGCCATTAAGGCGCGCTTTTCTTCTTCGAGACGTTCAATGCGTTCGATATATTGGCTCAGCTGTTCGGCGCCAGCGCCAGATGGTTTGGTATTGCGCTTTCCAATCCGCATATTCCATCCCGTAAACAAGCTTGCGTGCCTCGCCATCGGTCATCTCAATGCCTGAGGTCTCGGCGGCCTGCCGATACCAGCGCGACATGCAGTTCCGGCAAAAACCGGCAAGGTTCATCATATCGATGTTTTGCACGTCGGTGCGTTCCTGTAGATGGGCAACAAGGCGCCTGAATGCGGCGGCTTCAAGCTCGGTTGTGGTGGCTTTGTCCATAATAATTCCGCTTCGTTGTTGTGGCGTATCATATATTTTAAAATCGGCCGCCACTCTATCCCATTGCCCCTATTAGGTGCAACCTTAATGCCGTAGGGCATTACGCTATTTCTGGGATCTGCGCGCTAGCTAGCTGGCGTTGGCCAGATGAACTTGCCTGTGTTCGTCAAAAGATAAGAATCCGTTAAAAATTTTGGCATGGCTAAATTTTTTGGTTTTCTTTATATTTTTAGCATCAAAGCCGAACGCAAAACAGGATGATGCTATGCCGCCCAAGGCCGTTACTGAAAGCGCCGCGAAATTTGATCGCATCCGCAAAGCCCATCAATCCGAAGTTGCCGAGGATTATGTTGAAATGATTGCCGAGCTGATTGCCGAAACTGGAGAGGCGCGAACGGTCGATCTTGCCGCCCGTTTTGGGGTGACCAGCCCTACGGTTAATGCAATTATTCAGCGGTTACACCGTGAGAATCTTGTTGAGACGCGCCCTTACCGGTCGATCTTTTTAACCGAAGACGGCCAGAAACTCGCTGATCAGGCGCGTGACCGACACCGTATTGTCCGCGATTTTCTGGTCGCCATTGGCGTTCCCGAAACGATTGCCGAAGAGGATGCCGAAGGCGTCGAACATCACGTTAGCCCTGAAACCTTGGCGGTCTTTGCCAAAATTACCAGCCAGCGTATGACCAACAAGTAAGGGGTTTCAAAAGCTATTCAACCCCTTTGTGAATATAGATATCGCGGCTATGATTGTGGCTGATAATTGTGCGGCTGAGGCTAGGGCTGCCCTGCCATTGAATGAACGGCAAATCGGGCGGTGTGGCCGTGCCCGACAGAACCAGAACCGGTGATCCGGCTTTGCGTTGCCAACTGTGATTTGCCTCGAAATGATTGCTTGGAACCCCGTCGCGGTCATGCAGCATGATGGTGAGGGGGCGATCATGAAAATGCCAATTCAGCAATGCAGCGGTGGCGCGCCGGTCGGCGATAATCCGGCGTGCCTGATGCGCCGCAATCAAAGGTTCAAGATCATTCGCAAGCGCCTCCCATCCGCGCAACCGCCGCAATGGGTCTGATGCTGGTGTCAGCGGGCCCAGAGTGCCGGCCATACTTACCGCCAACAAACCCAGTGTGATCGCAAAATTGATCCCAATTGCGCTGCGCCCAAGCCAAATACGCCATGCCGGTGACGGGAGGATATCGCCCGCCCGCCCGCTGGCAAGCCAGCCTGCAAGCCAAACAGAAAGTGCCGGATAAGCCGCCATCGCCCAATTTGCATTCGCCTCGCTTAGATAGGCCTGCAAGCTCATCAAGCCAATGACCGGAAATGCCATCCATGTCAGCCAGCCCGCGTTGCGCTCGTGCCGTGCTGCCCAGAGACTGCCAAGCATCAAAATAAACACAACCGGCCCGGCAACGCCCGCTTGGCTGATCAGAAATATCAGGCTTTCGCTAATGTCATTTGTTTGTTTGGCCAGATTGGCGTTATCACCAAGATGCCGCATGGTCGAAAAATCATGGGTTGCATTCCACAGCAGATTTGGACTTGCGGCGATCAAACAGGCCAGAATAGCCAGCAAAAGATGCCGCCCTTTAATCACCGCCTTTGCCTGATGTCGACCCGACGCCCAGATAAGCATCAGCCCCAAGACGGCATAAAGCGCGGCATATTTGGCAAGCATACCGACACCGAGTGCGATGCCTGCGTAAACCATTGCGCGCGCCGGCATTATTTTGCCGCTAACCGAACCGGCGATAGCCAATAGCGCCAGCGCAACCGATAGTAATAGCGGCGTATCAGTCGAGATCAGGAAACTGCCAAGTCCGACCGCAGGAAGGCTGATCCAGATGAGACCGGCCAGCCGGCCAGCGCGCGGCCCATAAAGCCAGTCTGCGGTTTTCCACAGCACCAGCGCGGTGGCAAATTGTAACCAAGAGGCCGGTAGGCGCACCGCCATCACATCATGGCCGAACAAAGAATGCGACGCACCAATGATCCACGCGATGAGGGGTGGTTTGGTGAAATAGCCGAAATCGGGTGTCTGGCTCCACAGCCAATATTGTGCCTCATCAACCCCAAGCTCAAGTGGGCTGATCGCCAGCGCAGCGGTACGAAAAAGCGTCAGCGCCAAAATGATCAAAAACACCAAATGATTTGAATCGGCGGTGAATGACCATCCGGCCTGGGTTTGGGTCTGGGTCTTGTGGCGATTGGCCTTCATGCAGTTTCCTTGATTTGCGGTGGCAGCGCTGCTAATTTCAGCGCGACTATAGAGAAAAAAGGTCTATCATGTCATCTACCCAAAACAAGTTTCCGTCTGCCAGCCGCGAAGACTGGCGCCAGCTGGTAAGCGCCGCCTTGAAAGGCGCTGACCCGCAAAGCCTTAACCGGCGGGATGAAGATGGTCTTGAAATTGAGGCTCTGTATGACATTGTTGTGCCCGAAACAGTGCCAAATGCGGCCTGTGCTCTTGCCCGCTTGCCGGTCAATCCGGCGGTGCATATCGCGCATGGCTGGGATATTTGTCAGCCGGTTTTGGCGACCGGCGCGCCGCAGTCACTAAACCAGCTGATTCTCGAAGGGCTGCAAGACGGGGTTGGCACGATCTGGCTTCAGGGGCTAGATGCTGGTAATCTGGCGGTTGACTTGCCGGTGATTATGCAAGATGTGGTTCTGCCTGCTGCGGGGATCGCACTTGATGCGGGTAACGATGCGCTGGTGCAAATAGTGGCGTTTTCGGCTTTTGCCAAAGCGGGCAATCACAGCCTTTCGGCATTGCGCTTTCAGGCAAATATCGACCCTTTTGCTCCGGCAGCCGACGCTGCATTGCTTGATCAGGGGCTGGATTACCTTGCTTGTGCTGATGCGGCTGATAGGCCTGCTGGATTGTTTCGGGCGCAGGGGTGGCATTGGCATAATCGTGGCATGACCGCAGTTCAGGAATTGGCTTATAATCTGGCATCATTGACCGAGATTTTGCGTCATGCGGCGGCAAGAAACCTTGATCTGGCAGATGTGGCATCGCGCCTGTCAGCATCGCTGGCATTGCCGGCTGATCTGTTTGACGGGATCGCAAAATGCCGCGCGTTGCGCCACTGCTGGGGCGGCGTGATTGCCGCATTGGGGCTTGATCCTGATCGGCATCGGCTGTTCATTCAGGCGGCGGTGTCACTACGGATGTTCTCGCTTGCTGATCGAGAGGTTAATATGCTGCGCACGACGACGGCGCTGCTTGGTGGGGCGATTGGCGGGGCTGATCAATTATCGGCGCATCCCCATGACTGCCTAACCGGCGGTGATGCGATGGGGCGCCGTCTGGCGCGGATGCAGCAGCATTTACTGATTGAGGAAAGCGGGTTA
>RGCC01000062.1 GCA_009919335.1 Alphaproteobacteria bacterium | reverse complement strand
ATCTCAATCGCTGCGCCTGAGCGCATCCGCTCATGGTCATTTGGCGAGATCAAAAAGCCCGAAACCATCAATTATCGTACCTTCAAGCCGGAAAAAGACGGTTTGTTCTGCGCCCGCATTTTTGGCCCGGTGCGTGATTACGAATGTCTGTGCGGTAAATATAAGCGGATGAAGTATCGCGGTATTATCTGCGAGAAATGCGGCGTTGAAGTCACCCTGTCAAAAGTACGGCGTGAGCGTATGGGCCATATTGAACTGGCCGCGCCAGTGGCGCATATCTGGTTCCTAAAATCATTGCCAAGTCGTATTGGCTTGCTTGTCGATATGACGCTAAAGGATCTTGAGCGCGTCCTCTATTTTGAAAATTTTGTGGTGATCGAGCCGGGCATGACCTCATTGGTCAAAGGCCAGCTTTTGTCAGAAGAAGAGTTTTACGACGCACAGGACGAAAATGGCGATGATGCATTCGAAGCCAGCATTGGTGCCGAAGCGATCAAGAAAATTCTTGAAGATCTGAATCTAGATGATGAGCGCGTAAAGATCCGCACCGAACTGGCGGAAACCGGTTCAGAAGCCAAGCGGAAAAAGCTGGTCAAGCGGCTAAAGCTGATCGACTCGTTCCGCGAGTCTGGCTGCCGTCCAGAATGGATGATCATGGATGTTGTTCCGGTGATCCCGCCCGAGCTGCGCCCGCTGGTACCGCTTGATGGTGGCCGTTTTGCGACCTCTGATCTGAACGATCTTTATCGCCGTGTTATCAACCGGAATAACCGTCTAAAGCGCCTGATGGAATTACGCGCTCCTGATATCATTGTGCGTAACGAAAAGCGAATGTTGCAGGAATCAGTCGATGCACTGTTTGACAATGGCCGCCGTGGTCGTGTCATTAGCGGTGTGAACAAGCGTCCGTTGAAATCACTATCAGATATGTTAAAGGGCAAGCAGGGTCGGTTCCGGCAAAACCTGCTAGGCAAGCGCGTCGATTATTCTGGCCGTTCAGTCATTGTGGTCGGACCGGAACTGAAATTGCATCAGTGCGGCTTGCCAAAGAAAATGGCGCTCGAACTGTTCAAGCCGTTCATCTATTCAAAGCTGGAACTCTATTCATTGGCCAGCACTGTCAAGATGGCCAAGCGCATGGTCGAAAAGGAACGCCCAGAGGTTTGGGATATCCTTGAAGAAGTAATCCGTGAACATCCGGTTATGCTGAACCGTGCGCCAACGCTGCACCGTCTTGGTATTCAGGCGTTTGAACCCGTGTTGGTCGAAGGCAAAGCCATTCAGCTGCATCCGCTGGTCTGTACAGCGTTTAACGCCGATTTTGATGGTGACCAGATGGCGGTTCACGTGCCGCTTTCGCTGGAGGCACAGCTTGAAGCCCGCGTCTTGATGATGTCAACAAACAACATCCTCAGCCCGGCCAATGGCAAGCCGATTATCGTGCCGTCACAAGATATTATCCTTGGCCTCTATTACATGTCGATGGAACGCGACAATGAGCGGGGCGAGGGCATGATGTTCTCAAACGTTCAGGAAATCTTGCTGGCGCTTGGGAATGGTTCGGTCAGCCTTCACGCCAAGGTGAAAGCGCGGGTACCGACCCGTGACAGTGTCGATGGCACGCGTGTTCTAAAAGTGATCGAAACAACCCCGGGTCGTGCACAGCTTGCTGATCTGTTGCCGGATAACCCAGCCTGTTCGTTTGAGCTGGTGAACAAGTTGATGACCAAAAAAGAGGTCAGCGACGTGATTGACCATGTTTATCGTCATTGCGGACAGAAGGACACGGTGATTTTCTGTGACCGTTTGATGGGGCTTGGTTTCGGTCAGGCTTGTGATGCTGGTATTTCATTCGGTATCGCTGATCTGACAACACCGGAACTCAAGGAAAAATATGTTTCTGAAGCCGAGTCAGAGGTGAAAACCTTTGAGCAGCAGTATCTTGATGGTCTGATCACTCAAGGTGAGAAATACAATAAAGTGGTCGATGTCTGGTCACGTTGTTCGGACCTTGTTGCCGATGAGATGATGAAGGGTATTTCCACCACAAAGGACGGCGAGCCGATCAACTCAGTCTGGATGATGGCACATTCCGGTGCACGTGGTTCAGCTGCCCAGATCAAACAGCTTGCCGGTATGCGCGGCCTGATGGCCAAGCCGTCGGGTGAAATCATCGAAACACCGATCATTTCGTCCTTTAAAGAGGGCTTGAATGTTCTGGAATATTTCAACTCGACACATGGTGCGCGTAAAGGTCTTGCCGATACCGCGTTGAAGACAGCGAACTCGGGCTATCTGACACGCCGTCTTGTTGACGTGGCACAGGATTGTATCGTTCACGAGGTTGATTGCGGCACCAACAAGGGCCTGACCATCCGTCCCGTTATGAACGGCAGTGACGTTGTCGACCCGTTGTTTGATCGTATTCTGGGCCGTGTTCTGGCCGAAGATCTGATTGATCTGAAAACTGGTGATGTTCTGGTTCCGGCGGGTCAGATGGTGACCGAGGAACATGGCGCGGCGATCGAGGCGTCAGGCGTTGATCAAGCGTTGATCCGGTCAGCGCTGCTTTGCGAAGCTGAAAAGGGCATTTGTGGCAATTGCTATGGCCGTGACCTTGCCCGTGGAACCGATGTTAATATCGGCGAGGCGGTCGGTGTTATCGCAGCCCAGTCAATCGGTGAGCCTGGAACGCAGTTGACCATGCGGACATTCCACGTTGGTGGCGCGGCGCAGCGTGGTGCGGAACAGTCAAATATCGAAGCCAACATTGGCGGTGTGGTAAAGCTGGAAGATGCATCACTGGTGACTGATAAAACAGGCAGCCGGATTGTTATGAGCCGTAACACAGAATTGCTGATCCTTGACGAGCAAGAGCGCGAGCGCTCGCGTTTCCGCCTGCCTTATGGCGGTAAGCTGCTTGTCGAAGATGGGCAGAACGTTGCTGCTGGTGCCATTCTGATCGAATGGGACCCTTACACATTGCCGATCATCACGGAAATGAACGGTGTTGCTAATTTCGTTGATTTGACCGAAGGCATTTCAGTTCGTGAAGTCACCGATGATGCAACCGGTATTTCAAGCCGTGAGGTGGTTGACTGGAAACAGGCTGCCGGTGGATCAAACCTTCGCCCTCGTATTACCTTGCGTGATGAAAAAGGCGAAGTGCTGACATTGGCAAACGGGCTTGAGGCACGTTACTTCCTCTCAGCTGGTTCGATTCTCTCGGTTGAGAATGGTGCCAAGGTGCAGGCCGGCGATGTATTGGCACGTATCCCGCGCGAGTCGTCAAAGACACGCGATATTACGGGTGGTTTGCCGCGGGTTGCAGAATTGTTCGAAGCGCGCCGTCCAAAGGATTTTGCGGTGATCTCTGAAGGTGAAGGCCGGGTTGAGTTTGGCAATGACTATAAGGCCAAGCGTCGTATCCGCGTTGTTCCGCTGGATGGTGATCTTGATGCGGTTGAATATCTGCTGCCAAAGGGTCGCCCGCTTGCGGTCAATGAGGGTGATGTCGTTCGTAAAGGTGATCTGCTGCTTGATGGTAGCCCTGTGCCACATGACATTCTCAGCATTCTTGGGGTCGAGGCGCTGGCTGAATATCTGGTGAAGGAAATTCAGGACGTCTACCGGTTGCAGGGTGTTAAGATCAACGACAAGCATATTGAAGTGATCGTCCGCCAGATGTTGCAAAAGGTCGAGGTTGAAGATGCGGCTGATAGCACCTTCCTTGTTGGTGAGCAGGTAGACCGTGAAGAGTTTGCCCGCGCCAATACAGCCCTTGAGGCTGAGGGTCTGCGGCCAGCAACAGCGCATCCTGTTCTGCTTGGCATCACCAAGGCGTCATTGCAGACCAATAGCTTTATCTCGGCTGCGTCATTCCAAGAGACAACACGCGTTCTGACCGAAGCTGCGGTAAGCGGCAAGGAAGACACGCTTGATGGTCTGAAGGAGAACGTGATCGTAGGGCGGCTGATTCCCGCAGGAACTGGTTCAGTGATGAATCGCCTCCGCCGGATCGCGGCTGACCGCGATAAATCCATCATGGCGCAGCGCGCAGCCGCGGCTCCAAAGCTTGAAGTGGTCGAATCTGAGGCTGAAACTGCCGAAGTTGAGGCAAATATATAAGAAATCGCCGCCAGATCCGATGAATCTGGTGGTGAATTAAAAAAAATGCGGATAACCGAGGCGAAGGCGTAAAAACCGCTTGACCGCTCGGCCTGCAAAAAATAGTATCCGGCAACCTTTTGGACTTAGGTGGTGGATCACCCAGCGTTTCGCAGTGGTCGTTCCAGACGCTAAGTCAGAATATTAGGTGTCGAAAATTAGGCTCCGTACGCGGAGAAGGATGGGTGTTCTGCTCATGTTTATCGAGAGCAGAACCGCCCTGTTGCACGTTTTGTGCGTTTAGGTCGAGAAAAAAGGGGCAGGAATGCCAACGATTAACCAGTTGATTCGTCACGGGCGCAAGCGTCCGGTAGCACGTACCAAAGTTCCGGCTATGGAAGCATGTCCACAAAAGCGTGGCGTATGCACCAGAGTGTACACAACAACACCGAAGAAGCCGAACTCGGCTCTTCGTAAGGTCGCCCGCGTGCGCCTTACCAATGGGTTTGAAGTTTCCAGCTATATCCCTGGTGAAGGGCATAATCTGCAGGAACACTCAGTGGTGATGATTCGCGGTGGCCGTGTAAAAGACCTTCCGGGTGTGCGTTATCACATCATTCGCGGTACTTTGGACACACAAGGTGTTGGTGATCGCCGCCAGCGTCGTTCAAAATATGGCGCCAAGCGTCCTAAGTAAGAAGAGGCAGATATGTCACGTCGTCATAGAGCAGAAAAACGCCCGGTTCTTCCTGATGCGAAGTTCAAGGACACTGTTGTTTCAAAATTCATGTCTTGCTTAATGTTTGATGGCAAGCGTTCAGTGGCTGAGAAGATTGTTTACGGTGCGTTTGACCGTATTCAGGAAAAGTCAGGCAATGAGCCTGTCAAGGTGTTCCATGATGCGCTGGAAAATGTGCGTCCTAACCTTGAAGTTCGCTCGCGCCGTGTTGGCGGTGCCACATATCAGGTGCCAGTTGAAGTTCGCGCCGAGCGGGCACAGGCATTGGCCATCCGTTGGTTGATCGACAGCTCGCGCAAGCGCGGTGAGACAACTATGGTTGACCGCCTGTCAAAAATGGCCGAGGCAAATCGGGCTTTCTCACATTACCGCTGGTAGTTGGGTTAGTAGGAGCTAGATCATGGCACGCGAATATTCATTAGATCGTTATCGTAACTTTGGCATTATGGCGCATATCGACGCTGGCAAGACCACTGCGACCGAGCGTATCCTTTATTATACAGGCCGTTCGCACAAGATCGGTGAAGTGCATGACGGCAACGCTACCATGGACTGGATGGAGCAAGAGCAAGAGCGTGGCATCACGATCACATCTGCTGCGACAACCTGTTTCTGGTTCCGCACTGAAAATGGCAGTGACCCATCAGGTGAGCACGGTACTGATGCTGATGCGGCCAAATTCCGTTTCAACATTATCGATACCCCCGGACACGTTGACTTTACGATTGAGGTTGAGCGTTCATTGGCGGTTCTTGATGGCGCGGTTTGTGTGCTTGATGCGAATGCCGGTGTAGAGCCGCAGACCGAGACAGTTTGGCGTCAGGCTGACCGTTACAAAGTGCCGCGGATTGTGTTCGTCAATAAAATGGACAAGATCGGCGCAGACTTCTTTAACTGTGTCCATATGATCAAAGATCGTACCGGTGCCCAGCCTTTACCAATCCATATGCCGATTGGCGCGGAAAACGAATTCGCTGGCTTGGTTAATCTTGTCACCATGCAGGAATGGGTTTGGGACTCAGAAGATTTGGGTGCGACATGGCGCTTGTCTGATATTCGTCCTGAATTGGCTGACAAGGCGGCTGAAATGCGCGCCGAGTTGATCGAGCTGATCGTCGAACAGGACGATGATGTCATGGAAAAGTTTCTTGACGGTGAAGAGCCTGATGTTGAGACAATCCAGCGGCTGATCCGCAAAGGCACATTGAATATGTCATTTGTCCCGGTTCTTTGTGGCTCTGCCTTTAAGAACAAAGGTGTGCAGCCTCTGTTGAACGCGGTTATCGACTATTTGCCGGGTCCATTGGACGTTGCTGCCTACACCGGTTTCTCGCCTGATGATGTGACTGAAACCCGGAACATTGAGCGTCGTGCAAACGATGCTGAGCCATTCTCTGGCTTGGCCTTTAAGATTATGAATGACCCGTTTGTCGGCTCATTGACCTTTGTCCGCATCTATTCTGGTGTTTTGAAAAAAGGCGACAGCCTGCTAAATTCAACAAAAGGCAAGCGCGAGCGCGTTGGCCGGATGATGATGATGCATTCGAACAACCGTGAAGAGATCGAAGAGGCCTTTGCTGGTGACATTGTGGCGCTCGCCGGAATGAAGGACAGCACAACAGGAAACACTTTGTGCGATCCTGCAAAGCCAGTTGTTCTTGAGACAATGACGTTCCCGGATCCGGTTATCGAAATCGCGATTGAACCAAAGACAAAGAACGATCAGGAAAAGATGGGTGCCGGTCTTGCGCGTCTTGCGGCTGAAGATCCGTCATTCCAGGTCAGCACTGACTTTGAGTCGGGCCAGACCATTATGCGTGGTATGGGCGAATTGCATCTGGATATCTTGGTTGATCGCCTACGGCGCGAGTTCAAGGTTGAGGCAAATATCGGTGCGCCGCAGGTGGCTTACCGTGAGACCATCACCAAAGAAGTTGAAGTCGATTACACCCACAAGAAGCAGTCTGGTGGTTCAGGTCAGTTCGCACGGGTTAAAATCCGGTTTGCGCCTTTGGCCGAGGGCGGGTTCCAGTTCAGCAACTCTGTCGTTGGTGGATCGGTTCCAAAAGAATATGTACCGGGTGTTGAAAAGGGCATTAATCAGGCGAAAGAATCTGGCACAATCGCTGGCTTCCCTGTGATTGACTTTGAAGCCGAGCTTATTGACGGCGCCAGCCATGATGTCGATTCATCAGTTCTGGCCTTTGAGATTGCTGGCCGTGCGGCGTTCCGCGAGGCAATGAATAAGGCAAGTCCAAAGCTGCTTGAGCCGGTCATGAAGGTTGAGGTAATCACCCCTGAAGAATATATGGGCGATATCATCGGCGATCTGAATAGCCGCCGTGGTAACGTTGGCGGGATGAACCAGCGCGGTAATGCGCGTGCAATTGATGCGATGGTACCGCTGGCTAATATGTTTGGCTATATCAATACCTTACGCTCAATGAGCCAAGGTCGCGCCCAATATTCAATGACTTTTGACCATTACGAACAAGTGCCTCAGGCGGTTGCGGATGAAGTCCGTGCCAAGATGGCCTAACCGAACTTAAGAAATAGGAGAGCAGATAAGATGTCCAAGGCAAAGTTTGACCGTTCCAAGCCGCATTGTAACATTGGCACGATTGGCCATGTTGACCACGGCAAGACCTCATTGACCGCAGCGATCACAAAGATTTTGGCTGAGTCTGGTGGCGCTGAGTTTTCAGCATATGACCAGATTGACAAGGCGCCAGAAGAGCGTGCGCGCGGCATCACGATTTCAACAGCGCATGTTGAGTATGAGACAGCCAACCGTCACTACGCCCACGTTGATTGTCCGGGCCACGCCGATTATGTGAAGAACATGATCACTGGTGCGGCGCAGATGGATGGCGCGATTTTGGTTGTATCAGCGGCTGATGGCCCGATGCCACAAACCCGCGAGCATATTTTGTTGGCGCGTCAGGTTGGTGTGCCTGCTTTGTGCGTATTCATGAACAAGGTTGATCAGGTTGACGACGAAGAGTTGCTTGAGCTGGTTGAGATGGAAATTCGTGAGCTGTTGTCATCATATGACTTCCCTGGCGATGATATTCCGATTGTTCGTGGTTCAGCATTGGCAGCATTGGAAGACAGCAACGAGACCATTGGTCGTGAAGCGATCAAGGCGCTGATGGATGCGGTTGATGGCTATATTCCCCAGCCAGAGCGTCCGAAGGATCAGCCATTCTTGATGCCGATTGAGGATGTGTTCTCGATTTCGGGTCGTGGTACAGTTGTGACTGGCCGTATTGAGCGCGGTATCGTGAATGTTGGTGAAGAGATCGAGATTGTTGGTCTGAAAGACACACAAAAGACAACCTGCACCGGTGTTGAGATGTTCCGCAAGCTGTTGGATCAGGGTGAAGCTGGCGATAACGTTGGTGTTCTGCTTCGTGGTACCAAGCGTGAAGAGGTTGAGCG
>RGCC01000061.1 GCA_009919335.1 Alphaproteobacteria bacterium | reverse complement strand
CAATAGCCCGTATAATTTTTTTCAATGCAATCTTCTGCCTTCGTCTGAGCTTTTTTGACCTGAGCGACGGTCATTTTATTAGCAACGACATCACGCATCTCTACCGGAACTCTATCGCCACCCATCGCCGCAATATTCAGCCACATATGCGCGGCTTGATAATCTTTAGAAACACCTCGCCCCTCAAAATACATCACGCCCAAATTATATTGAGCCTCGGCAAGTCCCTGTTTGGCGGCAAACTTAAAGCATTTCGATGCAGCGACATAATCTTGGTCAACGCCTTGCCCGTTGCGGCACATTAACCCCAGATTATACTGAGCCGTGGCAAGTCCCTGTTTGTCCGCAAAGATGTAACGAGCGCTGGCATTACCCTTTTCGGCTGCCAGTTCGAATTCGCGCAATGCTGCCGGATAATCACCTTTTTGATACGCGACAACCCCATTTTTGAACTGAGGAGAACTTTCCGCATCGGTGATCAGGAGTATGGGATTTGACCAATTGTCGGGATCTTTCAACGCGGTGTTTTTTGGCTGTGTGTTTTTTTCCATGGCTAGAGGTTTGCACAGACAAGTTTGGCGCGCAATCCTTAAATTGATTTAAAATACTGGGTTTATTATATAAATTAATACCCTATTAACAATTACGCCTGGAATAGGCCGCGATAACCGATTGAGATTTTCGATGCAAACACATCTAATTTCGCCCTCTATATCCATGCTATATTTCCCACATTGACAAATTGTTGATAATTTATAAACGTTATGGATTACCGCTATTTGGAAAGACCGGCACATGACACAGCAGGCAGACACCCCGCAGGATAAATCAGGATGGCAATTCTGGGTCGATCGGGGTGGCACATTCACCGATCTTGTTGCGCGGGCGCCCGATGGCACGCTGACAACGCATAAACTATTGTCGGAAAACCCCGAGGCCTATGAAGACGCGGCCTTGCAGGGGATCCGCGATATTCTGGGTCTGGCATCTAACGCGCCATTGCCAGCGGCGGCAATTGATGCGGTGAAAATGGGCACGACGGTGGCGACAAACGCGCTGCTGGAGCGAAAAGGCGACGCTACATTGCTGGTCGTAACCAAGGGGTTTCGTGACCAGCTGCGCATTGCCTATCAGGCGCGCCCGCGTTTGTTCGACAAAGAAATCATCCTTCCCGAAATGCTGTATGACCGTATTGAAGAGGTTATTGAGCGTGTCGATGCCAAGGATAATGTGCTTATCCCGCTGAATCTGGATGATCTGGCACCGCGCCTGCAGGCGGCGTTCGACGATGGTATTCGGGCCATTGCGATTGTTTTGATGCATGGTTACCGCGTGCCGGCGCATGAATTGGCGATTGCGGAACTGGCGCGCAAAATCGGCTTTACGCAGGTTTCAACAAGCCATGGCACCAGCCCGATGATCAAATTTGTCGGGCGCGGCGATACCACCGTTGCCGATGCCTATTTATCGCCGATCCTGCGCCGCTATATTGGCCGGCTGGCAAGCGATATTGACCAGTCAAAGGGCGCCAAGCTGCAATTGATGCAATCGAATGGCGGCCTGACCGATGCCAGCCTGTTTCAGGGCAAGGATGCGATTTTATCTGGCCCCGCGGGCGGCATTGTTGGCGCGGTAAAGACTGCCAAACAGGCAGGGTTTGACAAGGTTATCACTTTTGATATGGGCGGCACATCGACCGATGTTGCGCATTATGAAAATGCCTATGAGCGAGTGTTTGACACGGTTGTTGCGGGTGTCCGGATTCATGCGCCAATGCTGTTAATCCATACGGTTGCCGCTGGTGGCGGCTCTATTTGCCGGTTTGAACATGGCCGCTTTCAGGTTGGGCCGGAAAGCGCTGGGGCCAATCCGGGGCCTGCCTGCTATCGGCGCGGCGGCCCGCTGGCGGTTACCGATTGTAATGCGATGCTTGGCAAGCTGCAGCCGCAATATTTTCCTCATCTGTTCGGCCCCAATCAGGATGAGGCGCTGGACGTTGCGCCAGTGCGCGCCGGTTTTGCCGCTCTGGCAGCCGAGATTGAGGCAGAAACCGGTATCCGGCGCAGCGAAGAAGAAATCGCCAGCGGGTTTTTACGCATCGCGGTTGAAAATATGGCGAATGCGATTAAGAAAATCTCGGTTCAGCGCGGCTATGATGTGACTGAATATGCGCTGCAATGTTTTGGCGGGGCAGGTGGCCAGCACGCCTGTCTTATCGCTGATGTCTTGGGGATGAAAACCGTTTTGATCCACCCGTTTGCCGGCGTTCTATCGGCCTATGGCATGGGGCTGGCGGATGTTACCGCGCTTCGTGAGCGCACGCTTGAAGCAGGGTTTGACGCTGGCCTGATGGCGCGGCTGCAGCGCGAGCTGGATGAGCTGGCCGCACAAAGCGAGGATGAGCTGGCCGGTCAGGATATTGCCAGCGCGCGCATTGAAACCCATCGTTATGTTCATCTTCGTTATGATGGCTCGGACACGGCGTTGCCAGTGCCGTTTGGATCAATCGCATCGATGACCGCCGATTTTGAGGCTGCTTATCAGTCTCGTTTTGGCTTTTTGATGCCCGATAAAGCGCTTGTTGCTGCCACCATCTCGGTCGAGTCAATTGGCCGGAACTTTGATGTTGAAAACAATGTCACCGCCGCATCCGATGCGCCGCTGGAAATTCTGGATCATGTCCGATGCTTTATGGACGACCAGTTTGTCGAAACGCCGGTTTATGCCCGCAGCGCGATTGCCGCTGGCCAACGCATTATGGGGCCGGCGCTGATTGCCGAGGCAACCGGAACCAATGTTATCGAGCCGGGCTGGCAGGCAGAAATGACCGATATTGGCAATCTTGTTGTCCGGCGTGTTGTTCAGCTGGCGCCGCGCGTTGCAATTGGCACAAGCTGTGATCCGGTCATGCTTGAGGTGTTCAATAATCTGTTTATGTCAATTGCCGAACAGATGGGCTATACCTTGCAGAACACGGCATTGTCGGTAAATGTCAAGGAACGGCTGGATTTTTCATGTGCCATCTTTGATCCCGAGGGCGCCTTGATTGCCAATGCGCCGCATATGCCGGTGCATCTTGGCTCGATGGGCGAGTCCGTTCGGGCGGTCATTCGCAGCAATGATGGCAATATCAATGCCGGTGATGCGTTTGTGCTGAATAATCCCTATAATGGGGGCACACATCTTCCAGACATTACCGTGATTACGCCGGTATTTGACGATGATGGGCGCGATATTCTGTTTTTTGTCGCCTCTCGCGGGCATCACCCCGATGTTGGCGGCCGCACCCCCGGATCAGCGCCACCTGACTCGAAACATATCAATGAAGAAGGTGTTCTGATTGATAATTTCAAGCTGGTTGATGGCGGGGTTTACCGCGAAGCTGAAATGCGGGCGATTCTGAACGGGGCAAAATATCCAGCCCGTAATACCGATCAGAATATTGCTGACCTGCGGGCGCAATTGGCGGCAAATGAAAAAGGCGTCCGTGAATTGCATAAGATGGTTACGCATTACGGCCTTAAAACAGTCGTCGCCTATATGGGCCATGTTCAGGACAATGCCGAAGAATCTGTGCGCCGCGTTATTGATGTGTTGAAAGACGGCAGCTTTACCTATCCCATGGATAATGGTCAAAAGGTTAAAGTCACGATTTCGATCAATAGGGCCAGCCGGTCAGCCACCGTTGATTTCACCGGTACCAGCAAACAGGGGGCGAATAATTTTAACGCACCTGCGGCTGTATGTCGTGCAGCTGTTTTGTATGTTTTCAGAACCTTAGTGGCTGATGATATCCCGATGAATGAGGGGTGTCTAAAGCCGGTTGAGATTATTCTTCCCGATGATTGCATGTTAAAGGCGCAATATCCGGCCGCGGTTATCGCTGGGAATGTGGAAACCTCGCAGATTGTTACCGATACGCTCTATGGTGCGCTTGGCGTGATGGCGGCAGCGCAGGGCACCATGAATAATTTCTTTTATGGCAATGCCACTTATCAATATTACGAGACCTTGTGCGGTGGGTCGGGCGCGGGGCCAGATTTTGACGGTACTGATGCGGTTCACACCCATATGACCAACAGCCGATTAACCGATCCCGAAGTGCTGGAATGGCGCTATCCTGTATTGCTGGAAAGTTTTGAAATTCGGCATGGATCGGGCGGTGCAGGCCAGCATAATGGCGGTGATGGCGTTCGGCGGCGATTGCGGTTCTTGGAAGATATGGAGGCGGTTATTCTCGCCAATCATCGGATCGTTCCGCCGTACGGGATGAATGGCGGTGATAACGGCGCCCTTGGCCGGAATTGGGTCGAGCGCACCGATGGCACCATTGAGATGCTGACCGCAACCGATATCCGCCAGATGAGTAATGGTGATGTGTTTGTTATCGAAACACCCGGTGGTGGCGGCTTTGGCAAAAGTAATAGGGCGGCTGAGTAGCCAGTAATAAAGAGAGCGCCATGACCCAGCATGAAACAGCAAAACCGGATGCCAAGCGAATTGTATCGTCATCGCATCTTGTGTCGGAAAAGGCCGCCGAATTAAGCGAGGTTGAATATGGGCTGATCGTCGCGTGGAACGCCTTTGGCAAATGGATGGTAAAGGCCATGGCAACAGCGGTTGCTGATGCCGGGATCACGGTCAGCGGCGGGACTGACCTTGGAGTCCTCGATATTTTATGTCTGCATTCTGTCAACCATCGGGCGCGACCAAAAAAACTGGCAGATATCTGCTTTAAATTGAATGTCGACGATACCCATACCGTCAATTATGCGCTGAAAAAACTATTGAAAGCTGGCCTTGTCAGCAGTGAAAAGCACGGCAAGGAAGTGCTTTATGCCACGACAGCGGCTGGTATTGATCTCTGCCTTCGGTATCGCGCCGTGCGTGAGGCTTGCCTTGTTGACGGATTTGTTGCGTTTGACAGCGGCAGCGGCGCGGAACTGGCTGAAGTTGCGCGCCAATTACGGCTTTTATCGGGGCTTTATGATCAGGCCGCGCGCAGTGCAACCAACCTGTAAACCCCAATTATGGGCAAATTGGCGGTAATGTCGGGCTGGAGCCTTGCCAGAAATCAGCCAAATGGTTACACCATTGCAATGCCTTTTTCGATGGGCAAACCGATCAATATTAAAAAGTGAAGTTGTGATGACAAAAGCAAAGTCAGGTTTAAGAATCGCTATCGCTGGCCTTGGAGTTGTTGGGTCTGAGGTTGCACGCCAATTGATGAGCCGCGCAGACGATCTTGGCATGGCGGCAGGACAGCCGCTTCATCTGGTTGCGGTCAGTGCGCGCGACCGTTCAGCCGATCGTGGCTTTCAGCTGGATAATATTGACTGGCATGATGATGCAGTTGCGCTAGCGGGGCGAGATGACGTCGATATCATTGTCGAGATGATTGGTGGCAGTGAAGGGCCTGCGCTGGAACTGGCGCGTAAATCACTGGCGTCGGGCAAGCATTTTGTGACCGCCAACAAAGCCATGATCGCACATCATGGTACCGAGCTTGCAAGGCTTGCCGAGCAGAACAACGCAGCCTTGATGTTTGAAGCCGCGGTTGCTGGCGGCATTCCTGCGGTAAAAACCCTTCGCGAAGGTTTGGCCGGTAACCAGATCAGCCGCGTTGCTGGCATCTTAAACGGTACGTGCAATTATATTCTTTCGACCATGGAGAGCAGTGGCGCAGGGTTTGATGACGTGCTGGCAGACGCCCAGCGCCTAGGCTATGCCGAGGCCGAGCCTAGCTTTGATGTCGATGGCATTGATGCGGCGCACAAGCTGACCATTCTAGCTGCGATTGCGTTTGGCCAGCAGCCTGATTTCAATGCGGTGTCTATCCAAGGGATTCGTGATGTATCGTCGGTTGATTTTGCCTATGCAAATCAGCTTGGGTTCAGAATCAAACTCGTTGGGGTTGCTGAACCGGGCCTAATGCCGCGGATGCAGACCTGTATGCTGCCGCTTGATAGCCAGCTTGCCAAAGTCAACGGCGTGCTGAACGCGGTTGAATTTCATGGCGCGCCAGTTGGCAGTGTGCTTGCGGTAGGCCCGGGAGCGGGCGGTGGCGCAACATCATCTGCAGTGCTTTCAGACCTGATTGACATTGCGGCGGGGCGGGGCGGCCTTGCATTTGGCAAGCCGGTGGATCAGCTGACTGATGCCAGCGGCGTCAGAAACGGGGCAGGGCCGGATAAAGCATTTTATGTGCGTTTGATGGTTGTTGATCAACCGGGCGTTTTGGCAACGGTAACAGCGATTCTGCAAAAGCATGATATTTCGGTAGAGGGTTTGCTCCAGCAGGGGCGCGCCCCAGGTGATGTTGTTGCGCTGGTTATGACGACCCATGAAACGCCGGTTGCCAGCATGACCCGAGCACTGGATGAGATGGAACAGCTGCCAATTGTTAATGCGAAACCTGTCGCAATGCCGATCTTGCCTGCGGATATGGAGAGCTGATGTCGAAGGACGCTTTCCTTGGCATTACTCAATCGGCAAGCGGGGCGCGCTGGATCGGCGCTCCAAATCAGCTAGCAGGGCCGAATCAGGATCGGCTAGCCGCTGCACTTACGGAATTTTTTGATGATTTGCCGATGCCGCTGGCACGAATCATGGCCGGTATGGGCCTAACCCCAGAGACTGCATCACATTATGTTGATCCGAAAATCCGTGATCTTTTACCAAATCCGTCACGTTTCAAAGATTTGGACAAGGCCGCAAACCGGCTGGCCGATGCGGTAATTGGCAAAACACCTATTGGCGTTTTTGGCGATTACGATGTTGACGGCGCAGCAGCGGCCGCCTTGCTGATATGTGTTATGCACGAACTTGGGGTGAATTGCGATGTTCACATACCCGACCGCTTTACCGAAGGCTATGGGCCTAATGTCGGGGCATTGATGGCACTAAAGGAAAAGGGCGCCGCGCTGTTGGTAACAGTTGATTGCGGTATTACCGCCCATGCGCCGCTGGCCGCGGTTGCCGATACAGGGCTGGATGTGATCGTAATTGACCATCATATTGCCGGGCCTGAATTGCCGCGGGCACATTCGGTAGTTAACCCCAACCGGCTCGATGAGGACGGCCAATATGGCTATCTTTGTGCCGCTGGTGTGGTTTTTATTGTGCTTGTCGGGATGGTGCGCGCATTGCGTGAAAAGGGATATTTCACCGCTGGTACAGCTGCGCCTGATTTGCTGGCCTATCTCGACATTGTCGCATTAGCCACGGTTTGTGATGTCGTTCCGCTGCAAGGGCTAAACCGTGCCTTTGTCCGTCAGGGTTTAAAGGTGATGGCAGAACGCCGGCATCCGGGTTTGACCAAGCTGGCGGATGTTGCCGGCATGAATAATGCGCCAAACACCTATGCGTTTGGCTTTTTGCTTGGCCCACGCATAAATGCCGCTGGCCGGATTGGCGGGTCGGGTCTGGGGGTAAAGCTTTTGGCGTGTCGGGACACCGACGAGGCGGCGGGGCTGGCGCTTCGGTTGGACGAGATGAACCAACAGCGCAAAAAAATCGAAGACGGCATTAGAATTGCCGCGATCGACCGTGCGGCCGATAATGAAAACCCCGTTTTGATTCTCCATGATAAAGACTGGCATGAAGGGGTCATTGGCATTGTTGCAGGGCGGGTGCGCGAACGTTTCGGCAAACCGGCCTTGATCATTGCGATGAATGATGACGGAACAGGGAAAGGCTCTGGGCGCAGTATCCCCGGGTTTCGTCTCGGAAATGCAATCATTGCCGCACATCAGGCAGGTATTCTAGAAGGTGGCGGCGGGCATGATATGGCCGCAGGGTTTACCGTGAAGGCTGACAAGATTACCCAGCTGCAAGGGTTTTTGAATGACCGCCTTATGACTGATCTTAACGGCGTTATCCCGCAGGCAATTCACAAAGCCAGTGGTCTGCTCAGCATTGCTGGGTGCAAACCTGACCTTGCTGATTGGCTAGACCGACTTGGCCCTTTTGGTAGCGGCAATCCCGAACCGCGCTTTGTGATCCCCGATTGCCGAATTAAATCGGCCAAATTTATTGGTGAGGCGGGCGCGCATCTTTCCTGTCGACTGGATGATGGCAGCGGAACATTGAACGCGATTGCGTTTCAGGCTGGCGGCACCCCGCTTGGTCAGGCGGTAAGTGAAGCGCGTGATGGTCACTATCTCCATATACTTGGCCGGGTTCGACGCGATCGGTTCCGCGGCGGCAATGCGATGCAGTTTGAAATTGATGATGTGGCGGTTCCACCGCTTGCATTTGCCCGCTAGGCCTCAAAT
The DNA here is from genome assembly GCA_009919335.1 of Alphaproteobacteria bacterium. GTDB lineage: Bacteria > Pseudomonadota > Alphaproteobacteria > Puniceispirillales > Puniceispirillaceae > UBA3439. The sequence goes on along the minus strand of RGCC01000061.1, from coordinate 454 downwards.
TTCATCTTGCTTTGAAAGGTTTTTAGGAAAAACGCAAAGAGATGATAAAAGCGGCTTGATTTGCCCGCCGCTTTTGACTAAGACAAGCACCACTAGCTTTGCTTTTAAGATGTCCCGTTCGTCTAGAGGCCTAGGACACCGCCCTTTCACGGCGGCAACAGGGGTTCGAATCCCCTACGGGATGCCAAAGCAAACACACCAAACCGTTGAAATGTATTGTTTTCAGCGGTTTTTTTGTGTCTTAAAGGTAAACAATAGGTAAACTTTTTGAGGGAGCGTTTACTCCAAAAAATCGTTTATCCCTCCCTGAACAAATCATTTTAAATCGATCAATTTTTTCACATCTGAAATCATATCAGTTGGTGAAAAGCTATGAATGAAAATGATGTTTTGATCGATATAAACTTAACAGTAAATCGTGGTGAAAGAATTGTTATCTGTGGACCATCTGGGT
>RGCC01000007.1 GCA_009919335.1 Alphaproteobacteria bacterium | reverse complement strand
TATTTTTGATCCGGAATTTGACCAGCTTCCGATGCGCATTCCTATTTTTCCATTGCCAAGCGCGTTGCTGCTTCCAGGGGGGCAATTGCCGTTGAATGTTTTTGAGCCGCGTTATCTGGCAATGGTAAAACACGCATTGGCGACCCCAACCAGATTAATCGGCATGGTGCAACCGCGCGACCTTGCGGGCGATACAACGGCCGAAGAACCGCCGCTGTTTGAGACTGGCTGTGCCGGACGCGTGTCGTTTTTTCAGGAAAGCGATGATGGCCGTTTCGTCATTGCGCTAAATGGTGTTTGCCGCTTTCATCGTCTTGATCAGCAACTCGATCCAAACGGGTTTCTCGTTGCCGATGTTGATTGGCGGCCGTTTGCCAATGATTTGCGCATGGATATAAGTGCGCTTGATCGCGACCCGCTGATGGATGTGCTACGGCGCTATTTCGATCTGAAGGGGTTTGAGACAGACTGGACGCAGATTGAAAACTCGGATAACCACCAGCTATTGGCGACCTTATCCATGGTCTGTCCGTTTGAAGTGGCCGAAAAACAGGCACTTTTAGAGGCAGATTCAATGGCATCTCGCGCCGATTTATTGATCGCCATGATGGAAATGGCAATCCATGATGAAACCGGAGGAAATGATGCAAGACACTGATCGGGCGGCTAGCCATGAGGTTGATCCGCGCCTGTTGGAAGTGTTGGTCTGTCCGTTGACGCGCGGCCCGCTGGTTTATGATCGTGCCAATAGCGAATTAATCAGCCATCAGGCGCGCAAGGCGTATCCGGTGCGTGCCGGTGTGCCGATCATGCTTGGCGACGAGGCCCGTGATCTTGGTGATGACCTGTGATCTTGGTGATTGATAGACTATTTTCCTGCCTTATTGTGACCTAACTCTAGGATTTTGATCGCTATGAATGATTCGACCCAATCACCGGCAGCACAGCCCCAAGATGTTTGGCCCGAAGAAATTCGCCTGTCCAAAGCCAAGGATCGTCTTGAAATCCGTTTTGATGATGGCGCTCACTTTTCACTATCTGCTGAATTATTGCGGGTTGAATCGCCTTCGGCCGAGGTGCAGGGACATGGCGCCGGTCAGAAAACCACACCTGTAGGCAAGCAGGATCAGCGTAAAATTCGGGCGACCTAAAATTCAGATGACCTAAAATTCGGGCGACGGGCAGGGATGCCAATCAGGGCAACCGCCCCGCAAGCAGGTTTGCCCGCGCTAAATGACCGCCCATCGCACTTTTCTGAAATAATGTTTTTACCGGACTGGTATTTACCAGACCCATTCCAGCACCGGCGGCTTTGGCAATTGCGGGCTGGAATGACATCAGGCGGTTCAACCCGCTGGTCATCGCCGTCATCGCCGTAACTTCGAGTTTGCGCCCAGCAAGATAATCACTTTCAACCGAGCGGTGACCGGCACTAAGGCCGCGTGCACGCGCCCGTGCCAGACAATCGGCAAGCACCGCTGCATCGCCAAGCGCCAGATTATATCCTTGACCGGCAAGCGGGTGTATCGCGTGGCTGGCATCACCTGCCAGCACCAGATGATTGCTGGTCATCTGGCGTGTGATGGTTGGCTTTAAGGGCCAGATCAGGCGGCGGCTATCAAGCTTTAATCCGCCAAGCGTGTCACCAAACGCCGCCAGTAAAAGATTTGAAAACTCGGTTTCATCAACCGCCAAAATTCGGTCAGCCTCTTCTTTCGGCAAGGTCCAGACCAGCGACGCCCGATGTGGGCCATGCGGCATCAACGCCAATGGCCCTGATGGTAAAAACCGCTGATAGGCAGTATCATTATGATCAATTTCTAGCGTTACATTGGCGACAATTGCGCTTTGGCGATGCGCCTCGGCAAGGGTGCGGATACCAGCGTGATCGCGCAATTTACTGGCGGCACCATCACAAGCAACAACCAACTGCGCGGTAAGATCCGGCCGATCGGCAAACTGCAGTCTGGCAAGGTCGCCTGCCCCATCAAAATGACTGACCTCGGCATCATATATTGGTGTGATGGGGCGTGTTTTCATAACCCGATAAAGCGCCTCAAGCAGCTGTTCATTGCCCACAACATAGGCCATTGGCTGGTTTACATCATGCCAATCAAGGCTGAATTCAGGACGACGGCGACGCGCTAGTCCGCCCTTGGTGGGCAGGCCATTGGCAATCTTAATACAGGCGATTGGCGCTGCGCATTTTTCAAGATATTGCCAGATGCCCAGCGCCTCAAACATTGCTTTGCCAGCCGCGTGAATTGTGGTTGTCCGAAGGTCACTATTGCCGGTTTTCGTGCCGTCCTGTTTGGCGCGATCAATCAGCGCAATGGCTGGCATATCCGCCGTGCCATAGCCGCCATAAGACAGTGCAATCGCCATCATGACGCCGGTTAGCCCGCCGCCAACAACAACGATCTCATAATGCTGCCGCGTGGTCATTGCTGGCTCCTAGCTGGTGCGGAAAAATGGTCTGACAGCACGTGCCGCGCAAGCTGATCAAGATCGCCGCCGGTAAAATGATACGCAGTCACGCCGGCGCGTTTTCCCGCTTCGACATCACTGTCACGATCACCGATCATCACCGACGCACCAAGATCAATCGCCCATTTTTCTGCAAGATCAAATAAGAGACCCGGTTCAGGTTTGCGGCAGCGGCACCGCGCCGCCATTGCCGGATCTGGGGCTAGCGGGTGATGCGGGCAAAAGGCGATATCGGTTATGGCACCGCCCGCCTTTTTAGCAGCGTCAATCAGGTGATTATTGAATGCGTGCATATCAGCCTCGGTAAAAATACCGCGGCCGATGCCGCCCTGATTTGTTACAATAAACACGGGCAATCCGGCCTGATGAAACCGTTTTAGCGCTGCTGCTGCACCACTGATCCAGGCAAATTTTTCAATCTCGTAAATATAGCCATCATCGCGGATAAGCGTATCGTCACGATCAAGAAAAATAGCTGGCTTTAGCGGCATCAAACGATGATCCCCTTTATGGTGATTTGGCGCGGCATTCAAAGCCCAGCTTTCGGTATCAATCTGGGCACTCAATCAGGCCTTTGTCAGTTTACTAAAATTGACTTATTTTGCTAGTGAGTAACATCATCGCAGCCATTGCCCCAACGCATAGCATGCGCTACCAATGACAGCGACATAATTGAACTGCCGGAAATGTCCTAATTCTGATGTACCGACTATTAATCCCGCCTATTAATCTCGAATGTTACTATGGTGAAGAAAATCCATGAAACTTAATCCAGCGCACGCCATTTTTGATGGAAATATGTTTGTCCAGCTTCGTGGGTTGCTCGATCCGATAACGCCGCCGGCTGGTCTGCGTATCTTGGATATGTCAATTGGTGAGCCACAGCAGCCGCCTGCCGCATTGCTGATCGATAGCGTCGCGCGGCATAATGACGAATGGCAATTCTATCCAAAGGCAACTGGCAGCCCGCGCTTTACTGCTGCGGTTGAGGGCTATATCGCGCGGCGTTGGCCCGAGGCTGCCGGCCTTGCTGATGCCAGTCAGATTATTCCGGTTCCAGGAACGCGCGAACCTTTGCATTTTCTTGGTCATCTTGTGCATGGCAGCAAACCTAATGCAGCAGCGCTTGTGACCAATCCGTTCTATCATGCGTGGCGTGCTGGTGCGTTGGCCAGTGGCGGCGAGGTGATCTGGTTAAACAGTGGTGCGAACCATAATTTTCTACCCGATCTTGACGCAATCAGCGTTGCAGACCTTGATCGGGCAAGTATTCTATATCTTTGCAGCCCGACAAATCCGCAAGGCAGTGTCATGGATATGGATTATCTTGTCGCGGCGTTGCGCCTTGCCCGCAAGCATGATTTTCTGCTGGTGATGGATGAATGTTATGCCGATATCTGGCGCGGCAATCCGCCTAGTGGCCTGATGCAGGCCGCCGCATTTGTGGCAAAGGCGGATGGAATCAGCGGTGATGCTGATCCGCTGTCAAACATGGTGGTGCTGAATTCACTTTCGAAACGGTCTGGTGCGGCTGGTCTGCGGGCTGGCTTTATGGTCGGTGACAGGCAGGTGGTGGCACAATATCTGAAACTTGTTGGCAATGGTGGCTCATTGGTGCCATCGCCGCTTTTGGCGGTGGCGGCTGACCTTTATGATGACGAGGCGCACGTCGCCGCAATTCGCGCTTATTATGATGAAAACTTTGCGCTGGTCGAAAAGCATCTTGGCATTACCCCGCCAGCGGGCGGCTTTTTTCTGTGGCTAAAAGTTGATGATGATATTGAATTTGTCAAAAGGCTGATGGGGGAACAGGCAGTGCGCGCGGTGCCCGGGTCATTCATGGGGTTGGCATCAGAGGATGGCAATCCGGGGGCGGGTTATGTCAGGCTGGCGCTGGTGCATGATGCGCATAGCACGGACGAGGCCTTGGCGCGGGTGGCAAAAATTTATAAAGGCCACTCATAATCGTCATCTTGACGACATAGCATCGGTGCGCCAACGCCTAGATTGCCGCACAGATTTACCCTATAAAGGAAAATGATGGCTAGTAGCGACGACAAGAAACCTATTTTCTCCAATGCGATGATGCAGTTTCTGCAAAATCGGCTGATGGAAATCTTTGGTCTTGTCTTGTTTTTAATCGGCGTCTTGCTGCTAATCGCGCTTGTCACTGCTGGTAAGAACGATCCATCATTTACACAAATTTCAAACGCACCCGTAAAAAACTGGCTTGGCCCGATTGGTGCCAATGTATCGGCGGGACTTTATGCCGGTATCGGACTTGCGGCGTTTTTTCTGGCTTTGGTGCCCCTATGCTGGAGCTCGTTTTATTTTCGCAAGCAGCCGGTGCCGTTGTTTCGGTTTCGCACCGCGCTATTGCCGATCAGCCTTGTGTTTCTTGCGGGCGGGATATTTGCCCTTGATGGTGGCGGGGTCAGTGACAATGGCGGTGCGGCCGGTGCGGTAATCATTGGCCTGATTATGCGGGTTATGCAGCCAATGCCATCAGTTCTGGGGTTTCAGACAATCCATTATGTTGGCGGTGGCGGTGCTGCCCTGTTTCTGGGTTTCTTGGCATGGTTATGGGTGGCGGCAATTTCGCCCCAGCAATGGCTACAGCTTGGCGGCCAGACGAGCCGGATCGGTCGTTTGTTCGAGGGGGTTATTGGGATTTTCCAGCGGCTGGCAGGCACCCTAGCAAATTTGCAAAGAAATGTTGCGGTAAAACCGGTGCGAAAGCCAAAGGCCGCGAAACAGCGTCAGGAACCAGTGCTTGTTGCCGAGGCGGCCGATCTTGTTGCTGGCGAAAATGCAAATCAGGCTGCCAGCCTAAAGCCGCGTTCATCGCGCGCCGCCAAAAAGAACAGCAAACAAGAAATGCTGGATTTTGGCAGTGGTTCCGGGTTCCAATTGCCGCCTGCCCGCCTGTTAAATCCGCCCGCCAAGGCGCAATCTGGCCCGTCCAAGGCAGCGTTGCAGGAACATGCCAGCCAGCTGGAAAATGTATTATCCGATTTTAGCGTGAATGGCACTATTGCCGATGTGCGTTATGGGCCAGTTGTAACCCGTTATGATCTGAATCCGGCGCCGGGCACAAAATCACAACGAGTGATCTCGCTTGCCGATGATATTGCGCGATCAATGAGCGCTATTTCAGTCCGTGTGGCGGTGGTGCCCGGGCAAAATGTGATTGGCATCGAATTGCCGAATGAGGATCGGCAAGTGGTGATGCTGCGCGATATCCTTGACCATGATGTCTGGGGCAAGGATCAATCAAGCCTGCCGATGGCGCTTGGCAAAGATATCGCCGGTGCGCCGGTGGTGGTCGATCTGGCAAAATTCCCGCATTTGCTTGTTGCGGGAACCACCGGATCGGGAAAATCTGTCGGCATTAATGCAATGATCCTGTCATTGCTATATCGCCATACGCCTGAAACCTGCCGCATGATTATGATTGATCCTAAAATGCTGGAACTGTCGGTTTATGACGGTATTCCGCATCTGCTCAGTCCGGTTGTGACCGACCCGTCAAAGGCGGTGACGGCATTGAAATGGGCGGTTCGTGAAATGGAAAACCGCTATCGCAATATGGCCAAAATGGGTGTGCGCAATATTGGCGGTTACAATGACCGGCTGGCCGAGGCCAGAGCCAAGGGTGAGGTGCTAACAAGGCGGGTGCAAACCGGCTTTGATCCTGAAACCGGCAAACCGATCCATGAAGAGGAAATTCTTGATCTTGCCCCTCTTCCTTTCATTGTTGTGGTGATTGACGAAGTGGCCGACCTGATGCTTGTTGCCGGCAAGGAAATTGAAGGTGCAGTCCAGCGCCTTGCGCAAATGGCACGGGCGGCGGGTATCCATGTTATCATGGCGACACAGCGCCCTTCTGTTGATGTCATCACCGGCACGATCAAGGCGAATTTTCCGACACGGATTAGTTTTCAGGTTACATCACGGATCGACAGCCGGACGATCCTTGGCGAACAGGGCGCCGAACAATTGCTGGGTCGGGGTGATATGCTGTTTATGGAGGGTGGCGGCCGCGTTGTGCGTGTGCATGGCCCCTTTGTCGAGGATGGCGAGGTTGAATCGGTTGCCAATTTCCTGCGCCAACAGGGCGAGCCGGAATATGATGATCGCGTGGTCGAAGAGGCCGAGAATGGCGTTGATGCGGCTGGCGATGCCGCTATCGCAGGTACGGGCGGCAGCCTTTATGAACAGGCGGTTGCACTGGTGGTGCGGGAACAGAAAGCCTCAACCAGTTTTGTGCAACGGCATTTGAAAATCGGTTATAATCGGGCAGCAACGATCATTGAAGAAATGGAAAGTAACGGCATTATTTCGGCGGCAAATCATGTTGGCAAACGCGATGTGCTGATGCCTGACAACGAAAATGGTGGCTTTTGATGAAGATCGTCAACCAGCAAATGACCCTGCTCTTTAGCGCGATCCCCGGTGCATTTTCTGGTGCGTTTTCTGGCGCTCTTTCAAGGCTTAGAAGCGCGCCTGCAACGGTGCGTTGCGGGCTGTGCCTATTTCGATCTGCTGGGATGGGTTTGCTGTTATTCTGTTGGCTTCCCGCTGTTCCCGCTTTTGCTGATGACATTGCGCGCGCCGAGGCGTGGTTTAACAAGATCAAAACCCTTTCGGCCGATTTCGTGCAGGTGGCATCGGACGGCACTGCGGCTGAGGGCAAGCTGATATTTCGCCGCCCATCACAAATGAAACTGACCTATGGCAAGGGCGACACGCTACAGCTGATCACCAGCAGTATCTGGCTGCATGTCGATCGGCCGGATGAACGATTATTGACCAGCTATCCGGTTTCTGAGACACCATTGTCACTGATTCTGGACGAATTATTCTTGATGCAGCGGGAATTGAAACCAGTGTAACATTACAAAATATGGTTTTTGATCAGCCTGTCGCAAATGATGTTTTCCAGCTACCGCAATATAATGACCAATAATTTGCCGCTAGATTGCTGGCCAATTTAATGGCTGAATGATGCAACCAAAGCCCCCCTCGAGAGTGATTAAGACATGAAGATCGCAACTTGGAATATCAATAGCGTTCGTTTACGGCTAGATCTTGTGCTGGGGTTCTTAAAACAGGCGGATATTGATGTCTTATGCCTGCAGGAAACGAAAACGCAGGATATGTATTTTCCGGCGGAAGAACTGGCCGCTGCAGGGTGGCCGCATCAGGTGATTCGCGGCGAGAAAAGCTATAACGGGGTTGCCATCATCGCGCGCCGGCCATTGGTCAAAACCGATCACATGGAATGGACAGGTAAATCTGATTGCCGCCATATCTGGGCTATGACCGACGATGGAATTGGTATCCATAATTTCTATGTTCCGGCTGGCGGCGATATTCCTGATGTCGTGGAAAATCCAAAATTTGCGCATAAGCTGCACTTTATTGACGAGATGACCAGCCATTTTAAGACGCATCAGCCACAGGCCGAAATTCTGGTTGGCGATCTCAATATTGCACCATTGGCGAATGATGTCTGGTCAAGCAAACAATTGCTGAAAATTATCAGCCATACCCCGGTGGAAACCGATGGATTAAAGCGGCTGATTGCCGAGGGTGGCTGGCATGACGCGGTGCGCGCCTATTTTGGTGACGAACAGAAACTCTATTCATGGTGGTCATATCGGGCGCGTGACTGGGCGGCAAGTGACCGGGGACGCCGGCTGGATCATATCTGGGTCAGCCATGATCTTGCCGACCGGGTTGTTCATGCCGAAATCCATCGCGATTTGCGCAGCGCCGACAAGCCATCCGACCATGTGCCGATCAGCCTGACACTTTAGGCCATTTAAAACGCCATGGTGACCCCCTTTCGCGATGGGGAAAAACCGGCTATATGCTTTGCTATGACAGCTTTTTTAAAGATGCACGGCCTTGGCAATGATTTCATTGTCCTTGATGCGCGCGATCCGGCTAATGGCATTCCCGATAAAATCGGGCGCGGTGCAGCAACGCGTCTCGCCGACCGTCATTTCGGTATTGGATGTGATCAAATTCTGGTGATCCGGCCATCGGCAAAAGCTGATATTTTCATGCAGATTCTCAATAGCGACGGCAGCGATGCGGCCGCGTGTGGTAATGGCACGAGATGCGTTGCCGATCTGGTGATGCGCGATCTTGGACTGGCAGAATTATCCATTGAAACGCGTTCGGGTGTTCTGCAAAGCTGGCGGGCAGCTGAAGATGCTGATCATATTTCGGTTGATATGGGGCCTGCACGGCTGGCGTGGCATGAGGTGCCGCTGGCACATGATGCCAACCCCAAAAACACCAATCGCCACCATAGTAATAATGGTGATCAAGATACGCTTTGCGTTGATCTTGGCGCGATGGTGCCGGCGGTTTGCCATTCGATGGGCAATCCCCATGCGGTATTGTTTGTTGATGATGCCGAGGCAGTTGATCTTGGGTCAATCGGGCCGCAGCTCGAACATCATCCGCTACTTCCGGATCGGGCGAATATTTCCTTTGTACATCAGATCGGGCCAAACCGGTTCCGGATGCGGGTGTGGGAACGTGGCGGCGGCATCACATTTGCTTGTGGCAGCGGTGCTTGTGCGGTTGGGGTTGCGGTGCATCGTTCTGGACGGGGGTCTCGGCGTAACGAAATTATCATGGATGGTGGCAGCGTCTTTATTGATTGGCAGGATAATGGCACGCCGGGCGGGCGGGTGATCATGCGCGGGCCGGTCAGCTATGCTTTTGACGGGGTGTTGCAGGGTGAACTGGCCACGCTGATGAGGGCGGGCGCATGACCAAACGTAACACGCCCAATGTACAGACATTTGGATGCCGATTGAATATATGGGAATCGGAAGTCATCCGTGATCAGGCCGGTGCGGCCGGCCTTTTTGATGCGATTATCTTTAATACTTGTGCGGTAACGGCCGAGGCCGAAAAACAGGCGCGCCAAGCCATTCGAAAAGCCCGCCGTGATCACCCCGATGCCAAGATAATTGTGACAGGATGTGCGGCGCAGATTGCCCCCGAAACATGGGCGGCGATGCCCGAGGTCACGCAGGTGGTCGGCAATCATGACAAGCTACAGGCCGCAAGCTGGGCAAAGTTGGCGAGCAATGAGGCGCCATCGCTGTTGGTTAGTGATGTGATGGAGGTGCGTGAAACGGCCGCGCATATGGTGGATAGTTTTCATGAACATACCCGCGCTTTCTTGCAAGTTCAGCAAGGCTGTGATCACCGCTGTACCTTTTGCATTATCCCTTATGGTCGGGGTAATAACCGGTCGGCACCTGCGGATGATCTGATTGATGCGGCGCGCCGGCTGGTGGCGAATGGTTGCAAAGAACTGGTTCTAACCGGCGTTGACATCACTTCATGGGGCAGTGATCTGACCGGCCGGCCACGGCTTGGCCATCTGGTGCGGCGTCTTCTGGCCGAGGTCAAGGATCTGCCAAGATTGAGGCTATCGTCGATTGATCCGGCCGAGCCTGACGCGGAATTGATGGATGTGCTGGCTGATGATCATCGGCTTTTACCGCATTTGCATTTATCGGCGCAGCATGGGGATGATCTGATTTTAAAGCGGATGAAGCGCCGCCATCTTGGGCGCGATATTTTGCGGTTCTGTGATGAGGCGCGCCGGCGCCGGCCAGATGTTGTTTTTGGCGCTGATGTGATTGCCGGATTTCCAACCGAAACCGATCAGGCGCATGCCGCCAGCCTAGCGATGATCGCCGCCGCCGACATTACCCATCTTCATGTTTTTCCCTATTCCCCGCGCCCCGGAACACCGGCCGCCGATATGCCGCAGCTGGCACCATTGATGATCAAAGAGCGTGCGTCTGAATTACGCCAGTTAGGTGCCGCGCGTCTTGGCGCATTTCTTGATGCGGCAATTGGCCAGCAGGACGAACTGCTGGTCGAGGCAGGTAACCGCGGGCATGGACGCAATTTTGCCAAGATCCGGCTTGATGGCGGGTTCGTTCCATCCGGGCAGATTGTTGATGTTGAACTGACCGGCCGCGACGGGGATAGCCTGATTGGCCGCGCCGTTGCAAATGGAGCGCAAAGCGCATGAACTGGTTTAAAAAGCTTAAAGATGGCCTGAGCAAATCGAGCAAGAAAGTCAGCGAGTCACTTGCCAGCCTGCCGTCTTTATCGGCGCTAATCGGCAAATCAAAATTAGATGCGGCATCGTTGGAAGAGGTCGAGGATGCGTTGATTGCAGCCGACCTTGGCACGGCGTCGGCAACGCGGCTGGCAACCGCCTTAAAGTCACATAAATTCGACGGGCCGGTTGATGCAGACTCAATTGCTTTGGCACTGGCAGCCGGACTTGAGGATATCTTAAAACCGGTTGCTAAACCGCTGGAAATTGACCCAACGCGACGGCCGCATGTTGTTCTGTTAGTCGGGGTGAATGGATCGGGAAAAACCACGACGGCTGGCAAGTTGGCGCAGAATTGGACAGCGGCAGGCAAAACAGTTCTGCTGGCTGCTGGTGATACATTTCGGGCGGCCGCGGTTGAGCAGTTGCAAATCTGGGGTGAACGGACTGGCACAAAGGTCATTGCGGATGCTACCGGCGGGGATGCCGCAGCGCTGGCGTATCGGGCGATGACACAGGCGATTGAAGAACAGGCCGATGTGCTCATTATCGATACGGCTGGCCGGTTACAAAATCGCAGTGAGTTGATGGAAGAATTGGCAAAAATTGTTCGGGTGATCCGCAAGCTGGATGACACCGCGCCGCATGATTCGGTCATTGTCCTTGATGGAACCGTTGGCCAGAATGCCCTATCGCAGGTAAAGGCCTTTTCCGCTGTTGCCGATGTGTCTGGCCTGATTGTTACCAAACTTGACGGGTCGGCAAAGGGCGGTGTTGTTGTTGCGCTTGCCGAGGAATTCGGGCTACCTGTTCATGCGGTTGGCGTTGGTGAAGGGGCAGATGATTTGCAGCCATTTGCCGCTGATGAATTCGCCAAGGCGTTGGCCGGGGTCGACACCGATAACCAATAGCCCGCGTTGGCTGATCGTACATGACCGCCCAATAACCGCCATTAATCGGGCAACAGTGCGGTGCTGCGCCCGGATAGGTAATAAACCAACAAACCCGCATATTCATGAAGGCTCTTTCGCATCATCGAAACACCAGCCTTCATATCCCATATCTTGTAATAGCCGCTTTTCGGTGTTTGGAAATCAACCGGATAAGGAATAATGCCACTCCATCCGGCGGCGGCAAAACTGCCGATGGCGCGCGGCATATGATTTGCCGAGGTCACTAAAATCCAGTTTGTGCCGGGCTCAACCGCCATAACTTGTTTGCTGTTCGTGGCATTTTCATAAGTATTCCGGCTGGCCTCTTCATAAAGCACCACCGTATTCAGGCCGCCTATCTGTTCGATAAGGTTGCGGATATTATCACTTTCGCGCCACCCTTTCGGCATCAAATCGCCAGAAAATCCACTAAAGAGAATCGGTGTATTGGGCAGTTTGCGCGCCAGTGTCACCGCCGCAGTAAACCGTTCGGCAGCACCTTCTAATGTATAGTGATTGCGGCTTTCGGCGGTGATACCATCGCCGGTGAACCCGCCAAGAACAATGATCCCATCAATATGGCGCTGGCCGATATCACCGCGTGCGATGCGATTTTCAAGATATTGTAATGGCAGGCTTGAAACCGGCAAAAACCCATAGCTAAGCGGCAATAAAAGCGCGGTTAAAAATGACAGGCGCATAATCCAACGCCAGCGACGCCAGCGGGCAAAAACTGCCAGCAAAAGAAACAGATACGGGATCAACAGCGGTTCAAGCAGAAGAGCAAGCGTTTTAGACAAGATAAAGAACATCAGTTATTCTTGACAATTCGTGGCAAAAAGCGCAATAGCTTGGATCAAATCAGGCCATCGCCGACTAAAAAGACCTTAACGGGTTCCACACGTCCTTGAAGTTTTCGAGCACGGGTGTCATCTGGCTTTTTGTCATTTAGCCCCGGGAAGCCCTTTGGTAGCCCTCGGGCTTTTGGGAACTTAGTTTGGGAACTTAGACGGTGATCTGGTCGGTTACGCAGTTGTGATCATAAAGGGGCAAACGGGTTAAATACCATGTTTGATACGCTGAAAAGTAAATTAGCTGATGTCTTTGACGGGCTGGCGCGCCGTGGTGCGCTTAGCGAATCGGATGTTGATGCCGCGCTTCGTGAAGTGCGGTTGGCGTTGCTTGATGCTGATGTTGCTTTGCCCGCGGTCAAGGCCTTTACCGAAAAAGTGCGGGAAAAGGCTGTGGGTGTCGCCAGCATGCGCGCGGTGCGTCCTGACCAGCAAGTGATCAAGATCGTCAATGATGCTCTAATTGAAATGCTTGGCGGTGATGCGGCGCCTTTGAATATCGCCACTAACCCGCCTTCGGTTATCCTTATGGCCGGTTTGCAAGGTTCTGGCAAAACCACCACGGCAGGTAAATTGGCGTTACGATTGCGCAGCCGTGAGCGCAAAAAGGTTATGCTGGCTTCGCTTGACGTGACGCGTCCGGCCGCGCGTGAACAATTGCGTATGCTTGGTGATCAGGCTGAAGTTGGGGTGCTGAACGAGGTCGATGGCGAAAGCCCGGCACAGATTGCCAAACGCGCGTTGCAGGCAGCAAAGCTGCAAGCCTATGACGTGCTGATCCTCGATACAGCTGGCCGGCTTAGCATTGATGAAGCGCTGATGGCCGAACTACGCACCATCAAAGACGTAACCAACCCGCATGAAATTCTGCTGGTTGCCGATGCGATGACCGGTCAGGATGCGGTAAATACGGCCGAGGCATTCCACAAGGCTGTTGGGGTAACCGGCATTGCGCTGACCCGTCTTGATGGTGATGCGCGTGGCGGTGCGGCCTTGTCGATGCGTCATGTTACCGGCTGTCCGATCAAGCTTGTCGGTGTTGGCGAAAAACAGGACGCGCTTGAAGAGTTTGATCCGGCGCGGCTTGCTGGACGTATTCTGGATATGGGCGACGTTGTCGCGCTTGTCGAAAAGGCGGCCGAGAGCATCGAACTTGAAGAGGCTGAGCGTCTGGCAAAACGCATGGCCAAAGGTCAGTTCGACATGAATGACTTTCTGGCACAGATTCGCCAATTGCAGAAAATGGGCGGACTTGGCGGGCTGATGGGAATGTTGCCCGGCATTGGTAAAATGCAAAAACAGATTGCGGCTGCCGGTATTGACGACCGGATGATAAAACGTCAGGAAGCGATCATTTTGTCGATGACAAAGAAAGAGCGCGTTTCGGTTGGCTTGTTGAACGCATCACGTCGCAAACGCATTGCTGCCGGATCAGGGACCACGGTTCAAGATGTAAACCGGCTGGTTAAACAATATCAAGATATGGCCCGCATGATGAAAAAGCTCGGCGGTAAAACTGGCGCTGCAGCGATGAAGGCAATGCTTGGCGGTGGCGGTTTGGGCGGCGGCGCTGGCGGAATGCCGGATTTAGGCGCGCTATCGCGTGGGCTTGGCTCTGGTGGGCTGGCAAAGGGATTGGGCGGCGGTCTTGCCAAAGGATTGGGAAACAGCCTCGCCAATGGATTGCCGGGATTGGGTAGCAAACCCCCCGGTAAGAAGAAATAGACTTATCGACGACTAACGCCAATGAAAGGGATAAATTCATGGCTTTGAAAATCAGACTGGCACGCGGCGGTGCAAAAAAACGCCCATTTTACCGGATTGTTGTTGCCGAGGCATCATCGCCTCGCGATGGCCGGTACGTTGAGCGTGTTGGTACTTATAATCCAATGGTGCCAAAAGAGCATGAGCAGCGCATGACCTTGAACAGCGAGCGGATCACATTCTGGCTCGGCCAAGGCGCCAAGCCAACCGACCGCGTCCACAAGATGCTGGCCGCTGCAGGCCTGACCGAAGCACCGGTTATTCGTGACCAGCCAAAGAAATCGGCACCGGGTAAAAAGCGTGCTGATCGCGAGGCACAAGCGGCTGAAGCTGCCGCCGCCGCCGCCGAAGCCGCCGCCGCTGAAGCCGCTGCCGCTGCCGAAGCTAAAGCCGCTGCTGCTGCTGCTCCTGCTGAAGAAGCACCTGCTGAAGAGGCACCTGCCGAAGAAGCTGCTGCACCTGCTGAAGAAGCACCTGCTGAAGAAGCTGCTGAGGAAAAGGCGGACAGCTAGTGGCGACTGGCGACCGGCTGGTTGGCAATACCAAGGCTGGCAATACTGAGGCTGGCTTGGGTTTGACGAAACAAAGCCTAACCAGCCATTTACCAGTTGGTGCGATTGTTGGTGCGCAAGGTATCAAGGGGCAGTTCAAGGTAAAACCTTTTACCTCGACCCCCGACGCGCTTGCCGCCTATGGGCCGGTTATCTTGGATGATGGCCGGCAAATGCAGTTGCAGGTAACATCGGTTAACGCCAAAGGTCTGGCGATTGTGCGGGCCAAAGGCGTTGATACGCGCGATGCGGCCGAGGCTTTACGCGGCACAACGCTTTATGTGGCGCGTGAGCAGTTGCCGGATCTGGATGATGATGAGATTTATCATGCTGATCTGTTGGGCATGATGGTGTCAGCCGAGGATGGCAAGCCGCTTGGCAAGATCGTTGCAATCCATGATTTTGGCGCAGGCGAGATTGCCGAGCTGGCACCGGACAAAGGGCCAACAATCATGGTGCCATTTGGCGGTGAAAACCTAATTACGGTCGATATCAAAGCGGGTAAAATTGGTCTTTTGGTACCAGATGGCTTATTGGATGACCAACCGGAATAAGTGGTTTTACGAATAATCGGGTGCACTGACCAGAACGGGTCAGTCTTGTTGGTAAAAGGGGGGTGAGATGACAAAAGCTGAACCTCATATTCGCCAGCAAACCGATGCAAAGAAGACGCGCCCACATTGGCAGGCAACCGTGCTAACGTTGTTCCCAGAGATGTTTCCGGGACATTTGGCGCATTCATTGGCAGGAAAATCGCTAAATGAAGGCATTTGGTCGCTGAAAACGCTGGACATTCGCGACTTTGCGCGCGATAAGCACCGGACTGTGGATGATACCCCCCTAGGCGGTGGTGTCGGTATGGTGTTAAAACCGGATGTTGTTGCGGCGACATTGGCTGCGGCGGCAGATTGCCCGGGCCCACGACTTTACCTGTCACCGCGTGGCAGGTTGCTGGATCAGGCGCTAGTGCGCGATCTGGTCGCTGCCAAAGGGGCGGTGTTTTTGTGTGGGCGGTATGAAGGGGTCGATCAACGGGTGATCGATCAGGTCGCACTATACCCAACCCCGCGTCTGGAATGGCATCGAAGCGCCGGAAATTCTGGCATCGGGCCACCACCGCAAGATCGCTGAATGGCGTCAGGCGGAGGCAGAAAAAGAGACGCAGCGTCGGCGTCCGGATTTGTGGCAACAATATCTGGACAGGCAGGCTCTGCAAAAAGGCAAAGATAAGTGACCCACCAGCACGGGGCTGGCGGTCGGTAGAAAACCGATCCGGGTGACACGGAATTTATGAAGGGAATCGGGCGATGAACATCATTGACCGCATAGGCAATAAACAGATCGAGAAAGTGCTTGGCCAACGCCAGTTGCCAGAATTTGCACCAGGTGACACCGTGCGTGTTGACGTTAAGGTGATCGAAGGAACGCGTGAGCGGATTCAGGCTTTTGAAGGGGTCTGTATTGCGCGCAAAAGCGATGGTGTTAATTCATCATTCACCGTCCGGAAAATTTCTTATGGTGAAGGCGTCGAGCGCGTATTCCCAACTCATGCCCCGCAAGTTGCCGGTGTTACGGTAATGCGTCGTGGTCGTGTCCGCCGTGCAAAGCTGTATTATTTGCGTGGCCGTACCGGTAAGGCAGCGCGTATCGCTGAAAAAACAACCTATCGCGAGGCGTCATCTTCTTAAATTGCCAGACCGGCTTTGAGATGACCTCCTCGCCGGCAGCAATCAGGAGAATGATATGTCGGCTCCAAAAACTCTGTTTGATAAGATCTGGAATGCACATGTTGTGCATCAACAGAAAGATGGCACTTGCCTGATTTATATTGACCGGCATCTGGTTCACGAAGTGACCAGTCCGCAGGCTTTTGAAGGTCTGCGTAATGCTGGCCGTTCCGTACGGGCCCCGAACCGCACCCTTGCTGTTGCCGACCATAATATTCCAACAACTGACCGTTCGGTCGGTATCGAGGATGAAGAAAGCCGCATTCAGGTTGAAGCCCTTGAAAAAAATGCGGCTGATTTCGGCGTTCCTTATTTTGCGATGGATGATATCCGTCAGGGTATTGTTCATGTGATTGGCCCTGAACAGGGATTTACCCTTCCCGGCATGACCATTGTTTGCGGTGATTCGCATACCGCAACCCATGGCGCATTTGGGGCGCTGGCCTTTGGCATTGGTACATCTGAAGTCGAACATGTGCTGGCAACCCAGACATTAATCCAAAAGCCAGCAAAAAATATGCGCATCACCGTTGATGGCACGCTTGCAGATGGGGTCACCGCCAAGGACGTGATTTTGGCAATCATTGGCAAGATCGGTACCGCTGGCGGTACGGGTCATGTGATTGAATTTGCCGGATCAGTGATTCGCGGATTCAGTATGGAAGGCCGGATGACGGTCTGCAATATGGCCATCGAAGCTGGCGCGCGCGCCGGCATGATTGCGCCCGACCAAACAACCTATGATTACTTGGCGAACCGCCCAATGACACCGAAGGGTGAAAACTGGGATCGTGCCGTTGCCTATTGGAAAACGCTGCCGTCAGACGCGAATGCGCGTTACGATGTCGAGATCACGCTTGCAGCCGAAGATATTGCGCCAACCGTGACATGGGGTACCAGCCCTGAAGATGCGCTGGCGATCACCGGTTCAGTGCCGTTGCCGGATCAGGAAAAAGATGCCAGCAAGCGCGCCAAAATGGAACGGGCAATTGCCTATATGGGGCTGACACCCGGACAAAAGCTGACCGATATCAAGGTTGATACTGTCTTTATCGGCTCATGCACCAATAGCCGGATCGAGGATTTGCGGGCAGCGGCGGCACTGGCTGAGGGCCGTAAAGTTGCCGATGGAATGCGCGCGCTGGTGGTGCCGGGTTCAGGCCTTGTCAAAGAACAGGCCGAGGCTGAAGGTCTGGACAAGGTCTTTATTGATGCCGGATTTGAATGGCGCGAGCCGGGCTGTTCAATGTGTCTTGCGATGAATGCTGACAAGCTTGCCGAGGGCGAGCGGTGTGCGTCGACATCAAACCGGAATTTCGAGGGCCGTCAGGGCCGTGGCGGTCGCACGCATCTTGTAAGCCCGCAAATGGCGGTTGCAGCAGCGTTGACCGGCCATCTTGCCGATGTGCGGAACATCTAAGAAAACGGAGCGATACCATGCAGAAATTTGACAAGCTGACCGGTGTTGCCGCGCCGATGAATATTCTGAACATCGACACGGATATGATTATTCCGAAGCAGTTTTTGAAAACCATTAAACGGTCTGGCCTCGGCAAGAATTTGTTTGATGAGATGCGCTATCGTCAGGATGGCACCGAGATCGACGATTTCGTGTTGAACTGTGCGCCTTATCGCGATGCGAAAATTCTGGTGGCTGGTGATAATTTTGGCTGTGGATCAAGCCGTGAACATGCGCCATGGGCGTTGCTTGATTTTGGCGTTCGCTGCGTTATCTCAACTAGCTTTGCTGACATCTTCTATAATAACTGCTTCAAGAATGGCATTTTGCCAATCGTGGTTAGTGCGGATGATCGTGATGCGCTGATGGCCGATGCGTCTGACACGGAAAACCCTGAATTATCAATTGATCTGGTGACTCAGACAATCCGGCGTCCAAATGGTCCGACGGTATCATTCGAGATAGATCCGTTCCGCAAGAAATGTCTGCTCGAAGGGCTTGATGATATTGGTCTTACCCTTGAAAAAGCGGATAATATCGACAGTTTCGAAGCCCAGCGTGACAAGGATCAACCCTGGCTTTAAACGCGACCTAGCTCAAAGCTCTGAAGTGAAGGAAAAGAAGATGGCGTCTAATCGCAAAGTAATGGTGTTGCCCGGTGACGGCATTGGCAATGAGGTCATGCAGGCCAATATGAAGCTCATTGACTGGCTGGCAAAACATCGCAGCCTCGGCTTTGATTTGTCCGAAGGCCTTGTTGGCGGCGCTGCTTATGATGTGCATGGCACGCCATTGACCGATGAAACCCTTGCCGATTCGATTGCCAGTGATGCGGTGCTTTTTGGCGCTGTTGGCACGCCGAAATATGATGGCGTTCCGTTTGATGTGCGGCCCGAGGCAGGCCTGTTGCGCTTGCGTAAGGAAATGGATCTTTTCGCCAATTTGCGTCCGGCAATGGTGTTTCCGACATTGGTTGATGCGTCGACGTTAAAGCCTGAAGTTGTATCCGGTCTTGATATCATGATCCTTCGCGAATTGTGCGGTGGGTCGTATTTTGCCGAACCACGGGGCATTGATGATCTGGGCGACGGTATTAAAAGAGGCTATGACACTAACGCCTACACAACCCCCGAAATTGAGCGGATTGGCCGCGTTGGTATGGATCTGGCACGCAAACGCGACGGCCGTCTTACCTCGGTTGAAAAGGCCAATGTAATGCATTCCGGCGTGTTGTGGCGGCAGGTTATGACCGCGCTTCATGCGGCAGAGGGCGATGGTGTTGAACTTAGCCATATGTATGCAGATAACTGCGCCATGCAGCTGGTTCGCAACCCCAAACAGTTTGACGTGATCGTTACGGATAATCTGTTTGGTGATCTTTTGTCAGATTGTGCGGCAATGTTGACCGGTTCGCTGGGGATGTTGCCATCAGCATCGCTGGGTACGCCCGATCCTGAGACTGGCCTGCCAAAGGCAATGTATGAGCCAGTGCATGGTTCTGCCCCTGATATCGCGGGCAAGGGTCTGGCCAATCCTTTGGCACAGTTCCTCAGCTTTGCGATGATGCTGCGCTATAGTTTTGATCAGGCGGAAGAAGCTGATCTGGTCGAAAAGGCTGTCAATATTGCGCTGGAAACGAAACGCACCGGCGACATTATGGCCCCGGGATGCGAGCAGACCGGTACCGAAGGCATGACCAAAGCCGTGCTTGACGCAATGGATCGTCTGGCACGTTAAATCAAACCACCATATCCGTTGTTGGTGGAAATTTAGCCGCCCAACCAAACGGACATGGATATTGGGCCTTTACTGGAGGATTTTAGAATGGGGTACAAAGTTGCCGTCGTTGGCGCAACCGGTGCGGTTGGCCGTGAAATGCTGCAAACCCTCGCCGAGCGGAATTTTCCGGCGGACAAAATATATGCGCTTGCCTCGTCAAAATCAGTTGGCAAGGAAGTGTCATATGGCGAGGATCAGATCGTCACCATCCAGGCACTTGATAAATTTGATTTTGCCACTGCCGATATTGCACTGTTTTCGGCGGGCGGCGATACTGCCAAGGCCTATGCGCCAAAGGCTGGTGCGGCCGGATGTGTGGTGATTGATAATTCATCGGCCTTCCGGATGGATAGTGACGTGCCACTGATCGTTCCAGAGGTCAATCCCGATACAATCGAAGGCTGTTTGATCAAGAACAATGGCCGCAATATCATTGCTAATCCGAATTGCTCGACAGCTCAGCTCGTTGTTGCGCTAAAGCCATTGCATGATGAATTCTCGGTCAAACGTGTTGTCGTATCAACCTATCAGGCGGTGTCAGGTGCCGGACGTCCAGCGATGGATGAGCTGTTTAACCAGACGCGCGGCATTTTCGTGAATGATGCGGTGCAGCCGGAAATCTTTACCAAACAGATTGCCTTTAATGCGATCCCGCATATTGATGTGTTCCTTGATGATGGCTTTACCAAGGAAGAATGGAAGATGAGCGCCGAGACCAAGAAAATTCTTGATCCGGCAATCGAGCTTGTTGCGCATTGCGTCCGGATTCCAGTTTTTGTTGGTCATAGCGAGGCGGTTTTCATTGAAACCGAAAAGCCAATGACCGAAAAAGCCGTGCGCTCATTACTTGAAAATGCGCCAGGGGTGATTGTTGTCGACCATCGGGCGAATGAAGGCTATGTCACCCCACATGAGGCGGCCGGTGAAGATGCGGTTTATATCAGCCGGATTCGCAAAGACCCGACCGTGCCAAATGGTATGGTGTTCTGGTGCGTGTCAGACAATCTAAGAAAAGGGGCCGCCCTTAATTCGGTGCAGATCGCCGAATTATTTGCCGCACGTAATCTTAGCGGCCGCTAGGCAGTTACTGCATATCATCGGGGTGACAGGGTCGTTTTTGATCGCTGTCGCCCTTTAATCGCTTCCCCCTTTAATCGCTGTCGGCCTATGATTACTGTTCGGCGCCGATCGCTGTGAGTCGATACAGATTTTCCAGAAGCGCGATTTCCAGATGGTTCGCGCTTTTGTCGATAATGGCATGCGCTTGGGTGCTGGCGGCAGTAAAGCTGGCATGAAACGACTGTTCATAAGCCAGATCATTTGTGGCCAGATCAATCGCGTCTTCGCAGGTGACAAAACAATCATGTACACGGCCATCACGCCCGCTAATGCCGGTTGCAACAACCCCTTTTAAGCGCGGATTTTGCGCCAGTAATTGCCGCGCCGCCGCAGTTGCACTCGCGACATCAGTCACGGGCTGCTTGGCCAGAAGTTCCAGCTCAAACTGATTGGGCGTTAGAAAGCTGGCAAGCGGTAACAGTTGATCGCGCATTTCGCTAACAAGCTGATCGTCAACATAGATACGGCCGTTATCGCCAAGCACCGGATCCAGCACATAATGCCCGTTTGGCTGTGCTGCCTGCCATTGTATGATCAAATTTGTAATGGCGTTAATTTGCGACGGGGCCCCAAGATAGCCGGTGATCACGGCGCCGATATTGGCGAGCGCGTTAAGGGCCGGTAAGGCGTCTAGAATTTCTGTAAATGTCGCATCAGGCGTTGGTCCACCCGCGATCAGCCCATAGCCCGGATGCGCCGCAAGCGTGACACTATTGACCAATAATGGCTGATGCCCGAGATGCGTTATCACCGGCGCGGCAACATTATTGCCGACAAAGCCAAGCGTCACTGCTGATTGAATTGATAATATCTGTTCCATGGAATCATATTTGCAGTGCTTTTGGCGAAAAGGCAAACGCAATCAAAGCCATGAATCGTTGACAGACAGCGATAGTCCTAGCCGCAGATGCTGCCCCTAAAGCGGCGCTTTCTGCCGTGATGTCATGCTAAACTATGGCGGGCATTTCAATGCGCCCCAACGCGGCATATGATGACAGAGTTTTCGCCCTTACACATTGACTATTGGCATTCAATACCACATATAAATCATAGTCTAAATCGCAGTCTGGGTGTGTTTTGCGCTCAGCCTTTCTTCTTGATGACCACGTGAGGATCAAATGGCCAAGCCGCGCCCATTATCACCGCATTTACAGGTCTATCGCCCGCAACTGACCTCGGTAATGTCAATCATGCATCGGGCCAGTGGTGCTGTCTTGGCAACGGGCAGCCTGTTGCTGACAATTTGGCTGGCGGCATTGGCGGCGGGCGCTGATATATTCGGATCCGTTGCAGCCTCATTACAGCACCCGCTGGGGCAATTTGTCCTGTTTGGCTATTCGCTGGCGCTGGTCTATCATGGCCTGAACGGCATTCGGCACTTGTCATGGGATCTTCGCCTCGGGCTGGAGGTCAAACAGGTTTATCAAAGTGGCTATCTGGTGCTTGTTTTGACCGTTCTGGTGACTGCTGCCCTATGGCTGGTGGTTTTGTAAAAAAGGATTTTTAGCATGGCAAAATCATCGGCAAAAAATCCACGAGACCCAGGCTTTGGACATTGGCGCTGGCAGCGGATCAGCGCGGTCATCACGCTGGCATTGATGGTGTATTTTACCTATCTCGTCGCGATGATAGGCGCGCTTGATTATGCTGCGGCAAAAAGCTTTGTCGCGACGCCGTACCATGCGCTGGCGCTGGCGGTTTTGGTGGGTGCTGGCTTGTTTCATGCCGCGCTTGCAGGCTTGCGAAATGGTCGCATAGAAAAGGATTTAGGTAATGAGTGCTTATGAAATCACTGACCATCAATATGACGTTGTCGTTGTCGGCGCGGGCGGTGCCGGCTTGCGTGCCACGCTTGGCATGGCTGCTGGCGGGTTGAAAACCGCCTGTATCACAAAGGTTTTCCCGACACGCTCGCACACCGTTGCTGCACAAGGCGGAATTGGCGCCGCGCTTAATAATATGGGCGAAGGCGATAATTGGCGCTTTCATATGTATGACACGGTCAAGGGGTCAGACTGGCTAGGCGATCAGGATGCCATCGAATATATGTGCCGAAACGCTATCCCATCAGTGATCGAACTGGAAAATTACGGCGTGCCGTTTTCCCGCACTGAAGAAGGCAAAATCTATCAGCGTCCGTTTGGTGGTCATACATTAGACCATGGCAAATCAATGGCGCGCCGGGCCTGTGCGGCGGCTGACCGAACCGGTCATGCGATCCTGCATACTTTGTACCAGCAATGTCTGAAATATCAGGCGCATTTCCATATTGAATATTTTGTGCTTGATCTGCTGATGACCGAAGATGGCGAATGTGCTGGGGTCATTGCGCTTTGCATGGAAGATGGCAGTCTGCACCGTTTCTGGGGACAGCAGACCGTGCTGGCAACTGGCGGTTATGGGCGGGTGTATTTCTCCTGTACCTCGGCGCATACCTGTACTGGCGACGGTAATGCGATGGCGCTTCGTGCTGGATTACCACTGCAGGATATGGAATTTGTGCAGTTTCACCCAACCGGCGTCTATGGCGCTGGTGTTCTGATCACTGAAGGTGCGCGCGGTGAAGGCGGCTATTTGACCAATTCTGAGGGTGAACGTTTCATGGAGCGTTTTGCCCCGACTGCAAAAGATCTGGCAAGCCGCGATGTGGTAAGCCGCGCGATGACGATTGAGATTAATGAAGGTCGCGGTGTTGGCCCGAATAAGGATCATATCATGCTGCATCTTGAGCATATTGATCCTGACACATTGCATACCCGCCTTCCCGGCATTACCGAAACGGCGAAAATTTTCTGCGGTGTTGATGTAACGCGTGAGCCGATTCCGGTTCTGCCAACTGTGCATTATAATATGGGCGGTATTCCGACCAATTATCATGGCGAAGTGCTGGCCCCAACTAAGGATGACCAGAACGCTGTCGTGCCGGGTTTGATGGCGATTGGCGAGGCGGCGTGCGTGTCAGTTCATGGCGCGAACCGTCTTGGCACAAACTCATTGCTTGATATTGTTGTCTTTGGCCGTGCCGCGGCGCACCGTGCCACTGAAACCATCACGCCGGGCGTAACCTCAAAACGTGCCCCCCAAGCCGCCACCGATAAGGCGCTAGCAAGATTTGACCGGATGCGTCATGCCAGTGGCACCTTGAGCGCAGCGTCGATTCGGCTGGAAATGCAGCACGCCATGCAGCGCCATGCGGCAGTATTCCGGTCGAGTGAATCGCTTGCTGATGGTGTTGCCACGATGGATAAGATTGCTGGCAAAATGGGACAGATTGGCGTTGTTGATAAATCGCTGATCTGGAATACAGACCTGATCGAGGCATTAGAGCTAGAAAATCTGATGAGCCAAGCTCTGGTCAGCATCCGTTCAGCCGAACAGCGGCAGGAATCGCGCGGTGCCCATGCACATGAAGATTGGCCTGAGCGCGACGATGAAAACTGGATGAAACATACGGTCATGTGGCTTGATGAGCACAATAAGTCAAAGCTTGATTATCGCAATGTTGTGATGAACACGTTGAGCAATGATATCGCTCCCATCCCGCCAGCGCCGCGCGTTTACTAGGTAAGGACGAGGAAAGAAAAATGGCCGAGTTTCGATTGCCGAAAAATTCGCAGATTACCGGTGGGGTAACCCATAAGGCGGCAGCGGGTGCGCGCGATGTAAAAACCTTTAAAATCTATCGCTGGTCGCCAGATGATGATGCCCAGCCGCGCATTGATAGTTTCGAAATTGATCTTGATGATTGCGGGCCAATGGTGCTGGACGCGCTGATCAAAATCAAAAATGAAACCGATAGCAGTCTGACCTTTCGCCGGTCTTGCCGCGAGGGTATCTGTGGATCATGCTCGATGAATATCGACGGCACCAACACCCTTGCCTGTCTAAAAAGCATCAGCGACGTAAAGGGCGATGTGAAGATTTATCCACTGCCGCATATGCCGGTGGTAAAGGATCTGGTGCCCGATCTCAGCAATGCTTACCGGCAATTGACCTCTATCGAGCCATGGCTGAAGGCAGAAACTGCCGCCCCTGAGGGCGAGGAACGCCGCCAGTCACCAGCCGAGCGCGAACAGCTGGATGGATTATGGGAATGCGTCTTGTGCTTTAGCTGTTCGACGGCCTGCCCAAGCTATTGGTGGAACAGCGACGAATATCTTGGCCCGGCGGTTTTGCTGCAGGCCTATCGCTGGATTTCTGACAGCCGTGATGAGCAAAAGCGTGAACGGCTTGATGCGCTTGATGACAGCTTCTCGCTTTATCGTTGTCATACGATCATGAATTGCGCGAAAACCTGTCCGAAAGGGTTGAACCCGGGCAAGGCCATTGCCGGTATTAAAAGCGAGATGGCCCAGCGTTAAACCTGCCTGAAGGCAGCGGTCACTGTTGGGCATAATTCGCGGGGGCGGTATATCCTTATGACAAACGGCCAGCCGGATTATAGTGCCTATCCAAGCCAGCAATTGGCCGCGCTGGTTGCTGGAAAAGCCCTAAATGATGATCCGGCTCAAGCGGCAATGGCGGTGCGACTTGATCAGTTAATCGACCAGCTGCACGTGGCGGCGCAATCAAAATCTCGTTTGCCGGCTTTGTTACGCCGGATAACTGGCCGCCTGATGCCGCGCCGATCAGACCCAGTTCAAGGGCTGTATATCTATGGCGGGGTTGGTCGCGGCAAAACCATGCTGATGGATATGTTCCATGATGCGGTGATTGCCCAAGGGCTTGACGATCCGGATCGCCCCGCTATCTGGCGCCTACATTTCCATGATTTTATGGTGCTGGCGCAAGATGTTATCCATGAAGCCCGAACGAACGGCGCGGATGACCCGATTGAGGCGGCGGCGGGCGAACTGGCGCGGCGTGGTGCGGTGATCTGTTTTGATGAAATGGAAGTGCGCGACATTGCCGATGCAATGATTTTAGCACGGCTTTTTTCTGGTATGCTGGAACGCGGAATTGTTGTTGTTGCAACGTCCAATCGCCATGCTGATGATCTTTATAAGGGCGGGCTGCATCGTGACCGGTTCCTGCCCTTCATCGCGCTTTTGAAGGATCGTTGCGAGATGTGCCGACTTGATGATGGCACTGATTGGCGCGGTACCGTTCTTGCCAATTTGCCAGCATGGCACGTTCCCGCCAAGGCCGCCGGGCCACAGCTTGACGCCGCCTTTCGCCAGCTTGCCGGTGATGGTAAAATTTCTGCCGAGATAATTCGCGTGGCTGGACGTGAAATTACGATCGAAAATGTGTCTGGCGACGTTGGTTTTGCCAGTTTTGCCAGCCTGTGTGATGTGCCGCTTGGTGCGCGTGATTATCTGGCGGTTGCAGGCCGGTTCGCCGGGCTTGTGCTAAGCGACGTACCACAATTTAATGATGCGAACGAACATGTTGCACGCCGTTTTATGTGGCTGATAGATGCGCTATATGATCGGGGCAGGTTCTTGATTGCGTCGGCTGAAACGGATATTGCCGCACTTTATCAGGGTCACCAGTGGCAATTTGAATTTGCCCGCACCGCATCGCGGCTAGGAGAAATGGCGCAGCGTGGCAAGGCGCAAAACCAGTGATAATTGCCGGTAAATTCACCGGTAAATTCATGGGCAAAACTTACCAGTAAAACGCATTGGAAAATCAGTGCGTGAAGACTGGCTGTTGCCGGTTTGCGCTTGTATGTTATTTGATAGTTAGGTACACAAAAAACGTGTTCGGCGCGACGGGCAAAGGCTCGTAACATTGCGCGGTACGGTTTGATCCCTGCAATTTATGGAATTTGTTGATATGGCACGTAATAAAATCTCCCTTATTGGCGCTGGTAACATCGGCGGCACGTTGGCGCTTCTGGCTGGGCTGAAAGAGCTTGGTGATGTTGTGCTGTTTGATATTGCCGAGGGGGTTCCTCAGGGCAAAGCGCTCGACATTGCGCAGGCAAGTCCGATTGAGGGCTTTAACGCAAATGTTTCAGGCGCGAATGATTATGCCGCCTTGGCGGGCAGTGACGTTGTTATTGTTACCGCTGGCGTTGCGCGCAAGCCGGGCATGAGCCGTGACGATCTGATCGGGATTAACACCAAGGTAATGCAGCAGGTTGGCGCCGGCATCAAAGACAATTGCCCCGATGCGTTTGTGATCTGCATTACGAACCCGCTTGATGTCATGGTTGGCGTTCTGCAAAAAGCGTCTGGTCTGCCGACCAATAAGGTTGTTGGTATGGCGGGTGTGCTTGATTCTGCGCGGTTCCGTCTGTTCCTTGCCGAAGAGTTTAATGTGTCTGTTGAAGATGTGACGGCATTTGTTCTTGGCGGCCATGGCGATACGATGGTGCCACTGGTGCGCTATTCGGCGGTTGCCGGCATTCCGGTTCCTGATCTGGTCAAGATGGGCTGGTCAAGCGATGCAAAGATTGCCGAAATCGTCCAGCGTACTCGTGATGGTGGCGCTGAAATTGTTGGCTTGTTGAAAACCGGTTCGGCCTTTTACGCGCCGGCATCATCGGCTATTGAAATGGCCGACGCTTATTTGAAAGACAAAAAGCGGCTGTTGCCATGTGCGGCCTATGTTAATGGGGCTTATGGTCTGAACGGGCTTTATGTTGGTGTACCGGTTGTTCTTGGTGCCAACGGTGTCGAGCGGATTGTTGAAATTGAGTTGAATGCTGATGAGCAAGCGATGTTTGACAATTCGGTTGCGGCAGTCAAAACCTTGAATGAGGTTGTTGATAATCTCTAGGTATAATTGCGCTTTTGCCAGCCAATTTAAAATCACCAAAAAAGGCCGGTTAAAGCCGGCCTTCTGTTCGTCGAGGTTGATCTTTTTAGGCGGTTGACGGCCCCTAGTTTTTGCCTAAAACAATGTCGGATTCATTGTCATTTGGCAGGAAATACCTATACGACTTGAAATACCGAAATTAACGAATAGACTGAAAGACTATTCGAGCCTCGACACGCTAGGGAATGTGAATTTTTTCATGGATGATACTGCTTCTAACATTGGTGATGTAGTCATGGGCGCTGCAATCGATTTTAGTCTTCTATCTGGGGCAAATGCGACCTTTATCGCCGAAATGAACAAGGCGTGGCGTGAAAACCCGTTATCGGTTGATCCGCATTGGGCGGCCTATTTCGAACAATTGGGCAAAGCCGGTGATTTTGGCGCTGATGTTGAGGCCGGGCCAAGCTGGGGTCGGCCGCAAAGCCGCGTTGTTGGCGCGGTTGATGCTGATGCCTCGATCAAGGCTGTGGCACAGGCGCATGGTACTGGGCGCAAAATCAATGCTGTAGATATGCGCGCCGCTACATTGGACTCGCTTCGTGCGGTAATGCTAATCCGTGCTTACCGTATTCGCGGCCATCTGTTGGCAAATCTTGATCCACTGGCGCTTGAGGAAAAGCCGCTTCACCCCGAACTTGATCCGGCAAGCTATGGCTTTGGTGACGATGACTGGGATCGACCAATCTTTATTGATTATGTTCTTGGGCTTGAAACGGCAACATTAACGGAAATTCTTGGCCGACTTCGCAAAACCTATTGCGGCACGATTGGTGTTGAATTTATGCATGTTCAAGATCCGGCGCAAAAGGCGTGGATACAAGAGCGCATCGAGGCCATCGGTAATCAGACCGATTTTACGGTTAAGGGCAAGCAAGCGATCTATGAGCGCCTTGTTGATGCCGAAGAGTTTGAGCGTTATCTCCATAAAAAATACACCGGTACCAAGCGGTTTGGTATGGATGGTGGCGAGTCGATTATACCGGCATTGGAACAGATCCTTAAACGTGGCAGCCAGTTAGGCCTGCGCGAGGCCGTGATCGGCATGGCCCATCGTGGCCGTTTGAATGTGCTGCATAATGTTCTGCAAAAGCCGTTTCGCGCCATCGTTTCCGAATTCCTTGGCAACCCTGCCAATCCTGAAGATGTGGGCGGATCAGGTGATGTGAAATATCATATGGGCGCATCGGCTGATCGTGAATTTGACGCCGTTGAAGTCCATCTGTCGATGGCACCAAACCCGTCGCATCTGGAAATTGTTGATCCGGTCGTGGTGGGACGCGTTCGCGCGAAACAGCAGCAGCGCGGTGATGCTGACCGCACCGCAGTTATGGGTATTTTGCTGCATGGTGATGCGGCGTTTGCCGGACAGGGTGTTGTTGGTGAAACCTTCGCCTTTTCGGCGCTTCGTGGTTATCGCACTGGTGGTACGATCCATATTGTGGTGAATAACCAGATCGGCTTTACCACCAGTCCGCATTATTCGCGGTCATCGCCTTATCCAACCGATGTTGCCAAAATGGTTATGTCGCCGATTTTTCATGTGAATGGCGATGATCCCGAAGCGGTCGTTCATGTCGCGCGGATTGCCACTGAATTCCGTCAGGCCTTTGGCACAGATGTCGTCATTGATATATTCTGCTATCGCCGCTTTGGTCATAATGAAGGTGATGAGCCAGCCTTTACCCAGCCGCTGATGTATAAGGCGATTGCCGAGCATCCGTCGATTCGACAAATCTATGCATCGCGCCTGATTGCCGAGGGTGTTTATGACGAGGCCGGCGCAAATAAGGTCATCGAAGACCGGGTTGCGCATCTTGATGATGAGTTTGCGGCGGGAACAAACTATCTGCCGAACAAGGCGGATTGGCTTGAAGGTAGTTGGTCAGGCATGGTTGCCGCACATGGTGATGAGCGGCGCGGGGATACCGCTGTGGAGCTTGACCGGTTGCGCAAAATTGGTGCGGTGATGACCGCAGCACCGGATCATATGACGCTGAATCCAAAGCTATTGCGCATCTTGAAAGCGCGCGCTGATGCTATTGCATCGGGCAAAGGCATTGATTGGGCAACGGCCGAGCATCTGGCCTTTGGTGCGACCGTGCTTGATGGTAATCCGGTGCGTTTATCGGGGCAGGATTCTTGCCGCGGCACATTTAGCCAACGCCATTCTGTTTTTGTCGACCAGAAAACCGAAGAACGCTACACACCGCTGACTAATCTTGATGAAAATCAGGCAATTTTTGAAGTGATCGACTCGCCGCTTTCCGAGGCATCGGTCATGGGATTTGAATATGGGTTCTCGCAGGCCGAGCCAAATGCGCTGGTCATGTGGGAAGCGCAGTTTGGTGATTTTGCCAACGGTGCGCAGGTTGTCGTCGACCAGTTTATCTCGTCTGGTGAGGCAAAATGGCTACGCATGAACGGGCTGGTTCTGTTGCTGCCGCATGGCTATGAGGGTCAGGGGCCAGAACATTCATCAGCGCGCCTTGAGCGGTATCTGCAGCTATGTGCCGAGGATAATATGCAGGTGGTAAACTGCACCACGCCGGCCAATTATTTCCACGTTCTGCGTCGTCAGGTGCGCCGCAATTTCCGCAAGCCACTTGTTGTGATGACGCCAAAATCACTGTTGCGGCACAAGGCAGCGGTCTCCGACCTTGCCGAAATGGGCCCTGGCACAAGCTTTCACCGTCTGCTTGATGAAAAAGGTACCAAGGTTAATCATGGTAAGGCACGGCGCATCGTCATGTGTTCGGGCAAGGTTTATTATGATCTGGCGGCCGCACGTGACGAAGCGGAGGCGTGGGATATTGAAATTCTGCGTCTTGAACAGCTCTATCCCTTCCCGCATAAATCAGTGATGAAGCGTCTGGCAAAGACCCCGAATGCGGAACTTGTCTGGTGTCAGGAAGAGCCAAAAAATATGGGCAGCTGGACATTTATCCGCGACTTTATCGAAGAGGTCATGGACGAAATCAATATGGCTCAGAGTCGGCTTTTATATACGGGTCGTCCGGCGGCCGCATCGCCTGCGACGGGGACGCTGGCGCGTCATAACCGTGAGCAAAAGGCATTGGTAGATGAAGCGCTTGGCCTATCGCCAAGCAAACCAGCAGGCAAAACAAAAAACACGGCTTCGGCAAAGAAATAGATAACGCCTGATAATCTGGCGCAATTTAAGACAAGGTACCGTAGGAGGGTGCTTATAATGTCAGTTGATATTCATGTTCCAACACTTGGCGAGTCTGTAAGCGACGCAACGGTTGCGCGCTGGATTAAAAAGGCTGGCGATGCTGTTGCAGCGGATGAACCGATCGTTGAGCTTGAAACCGACAAGGTGACGTTGGAAGTGCCATCACCGGTTGCCGGTAAACTTGCCGAGATTGTCGCGCCGGAAGGCGAAACGGTTGAAGTTGGCGCGCTATTGGGGCGGGTTGAAGAAGGTGCTGTCGGCGCGAAACCAGCGCCCAAAGCAGCAAAAGAATCTGCCGCGCCCGCTGCCCCTACCGCACCTGCCGCACCCTCAGCCCCTACCGCACCTGCCGCGCCGGCAGTGGCAATTGACACATCCGATCTGTCACCAGCGGTTCGCCGTCTGGTAGAAGAACATAATCTAAATCCGGCAAATATCCCGGCAACTGGCGTTGGGGGCCGGTTAACCAAGGCCGATATTCTGGCCGCAATTAGCCGACCGCAAGCCGCACCAGCCGCCGCGGTAACTGCACCCGCCGTTGCGCCAGCCCTACCCCGCGTTACGCCGCGTGCCGTTGATGCCGCGCGCGAGGAACGTGTGCGCATGTCAAAATTGCGTCAGGTAATTGCGTCACGGTTAAAGTCGGCGCAAAATACCGCGGCGATGCTGACCACCTTTAACGAGGTGGATATGTCGGCCTTGATGAAGTTGCGCGCTGATTATAAAGATGCTTTTGAAGCCACGCATGAAGTCCGGCTTGGCTTCATGGGGGTATTTGTTCAGGCGGTAATTCAGGCGCTTCGTGAATTTCCGGCGGTAAATGCCGAAATCGACGGCACTGATATTATCTATAAAAACTATTATAATATCGGCGTTGCGGTTGGCACGCCGCAAGGGCTTGTTGTGCCGGTGATCAAGGATGCTGGCGAGATGAGTTTGGTCGAGACCGAACGCGCCATCTCAGATTTTGGCCTTCGTGCCCGTGATGGCAAGATTACGCCTGATGAAATGGCTGGTGGTACCTTTACCATCTCGAATGGCGGGGTTTATGGCTCGATGATGTCGACGCCAATTTTAAACCCGCCACAAAGTGGTATTCTAGGTATGCATAAGATCGAAAAACGCGCCG
>RGCC01000060.1 GCA_009919335.1 Alphaproteobacteria bacterium | reverse complement strand
CTTACGGGTGCCCGACTTGGTGATATCAATCGCTGGGAAGGTGCGTTTATCAGATAGT
Source organism: Alphaproteobacteria bacterium (assembly GCA_009919335.1). Taxonomy (GTDB): domain Bacteria; phylum Pseudomonadota; class Alphaproteobacteria; order Puniceispirillales; family Puniceispirillaceae; genus UBA3439. The sequence continues at coordinate 8,903 of RGCC01000060.1, read as the reverse complement.
TTGCGATCGAGGATCACTTCGCTGTTACCGGTGCCCTTGAACTCTTCAAAGATCACTTCATCCATCCGCGAGCCCGTTTCAATCAACGCTGTCGCAATGATTGTCAAGGAACCGCCTTCTTCGATATTCCGCGCCGCGCCAAAGAACCGTTTTGGCCGCTGCAGCGCATTCGCATCAACACCGCCGGTAAGCACTTTTCCAGATGATGGTACAACCGTGTTATAAGCACGGGCAAGACGCGTGATCGAATCCAGCAAAATCACGACATCACGCTTATGCTCAACAAGGCGCTTGGCTTTTTCAATAACCATTTCAGTTACTTGAACGTGACGCGACGCTGGCTCATCAAAGGTTGATGAAATGACCTCGCCACGGACTGACCGCTGCATATCGGTAACCTCTTCCGGCCGCTCATCAATCAATAGAACGATCAGATAAACCTCGGGGTGATTTTCTGAGATTGCATGGGCGATGCTTTGCAGCATCATTGTTTTACCGGTACGAGGCGGTGCGACGATAAGGCCCCGCTGGCCTTTACCCATTGGGGAAATCAGGTCAATAACCCGCGGTGTATTATCTTTCTTATCCGGATTGAATGGTAATTCGAGGGTAAGTTTTTCTTCCGGATAAAGCGGTGTTAAATTATCGAAATTGATCCGGTGTCGAACCGCGTTTGGTTCTTCAAAATTGATTGTCTCGACTTTTAATAAGGCAAAATAGCGCTCGCCATCTTTTGGCGCTCTGATTTCACCCTCGACCGTATCACCGGTTCTAAGACTGAAACGGCGCACTTGACTCGGCGAGACGTAGATATCATCAGGGCCGGGCAGATAATTCGACTCAGGCGCACGAAGAAAACCGAAACCATCAGATAAAACTTCAAGAACACCACTGCCATAAATCGCCACTTCATTATCGGCGAGCTGCTTCAAGATCGCAAACATCATATCCTGTTTGCGTAATGTGCTGGCATTTTCGATCTCCAATTCCTCGGCATATGCCAAAAGATCGGCTGGAGACTTCGCTTTGAGTTCCTGAAGGTGCATAATTTTACTCTGGTGGGAAAAAAGCTAGCAAGGGATAGCCTCTGGCTGATAACCAGATCGTCTCATCCTGCTTGTGTTAACCAGAAAAGTCAATTGCTCTGAATTTCTGTAACTCTTACTGGTATTGAATTACCCGTCTTCTGTCACATTCAAAGCGGTTTGGCAACAGCCATAACAACAATGATAATCATCAATATTGTCGGTACTTCATTCCAAATGCGATAGGCCTTTGATGATAATGGTTTTTCATCATTTTCTAATAAACGCCGCATTTTCGAAAATTTACCATGAACCCCCGCCATTAATAGCACAGCCGCCAGTTTTACATGGAACCAAGGCTCACTAAAAAGACCTGGATTCAGCGCGAGCATCCATAGGCCAAAAATAAAGCTAGCAATCATTGCCGGCGTCATGATCGCTTTTAACAGCCGTCGTTCCATCACCTTGAAGGTTTCCGCCTGCACAGATCCGGTTTGGGCATCAGCATGGTAAACAAACAGCCGTGGCAGATATAACAGTCCAACCATCCATGAAATTACCGAGATAATATGGAGAGATTTGATAATTTCATAGCTCATTGCTCTGTCCTAACGATTCCGGATGTGATCAATCATTTTTTGCACATTTTCCACCGGTGTTGGTGGGGTAATTCCATGGCCGAGATTAAAGATATGTGGACGATCATGGAAAGCGTCAAGGATATGGTCAATATCGCGGAACATTTCCGGCCCTGCATTTAATAGGCTTAAGGGGTCAAGGTTGCCTTGTACTGGCATATTGGCTGGCAGGTTTTTTGCCGCCCACAATGGATCAACCCCATGATCCAGCCCGACAGCATCAACCCCGCTTTCCGCCGCATACCGAAGTAACCCTTCACCAATGCCCTTTGGAAAGCCGATTATGGGCTGGTTATGACCATGTGCCCGCACGCCTTCGACAATTGCGCGCGCCGGTCTTATCACCAACCAGTCGCGTTGTGCAGCTGGTACCGCGCTTGCCCAGCTGTCAAACAGCATAAGAGCCTCAGCCCCGGCTTTTGCCTGTAATGACAGGAACGATATTGTGGCATCGACCAATATAGATATGAGGCCGTCTAATGATTTTGCCTCTTGCCATGCCCATTGCCGCGCCTTTGGGAAATCACGAGAACTACCCCCTTCGGCCATATAGGTGATTAATGTCCAAGGGGCGCCAGCAAACCCAATAAGCGCCGTCTCATCCGGCAGGGCCGCTTTAGTCAGATTAAGGGCTTTACCAACGGGCGCTAGCTTATCATCCAGCCACTCTAGACACGACGCATTGACATCATCAGGCTTATCCATTGCATCAAGCAAAGGTCCAACGCCAGTTTTAAACCTTACATTGCGCTGCATCGCCCACGGGATCATCAGAATATCTGAAAATATAATCGCCGCATCGAACCCATAACGAGCAATAGGCTGCAAGGTGACAGCTGATGCTTGTTCAGGATTTAAACAAAACGAAATAAAGTCCTTTTGGCTGGCACGGACATTCCGATATTCCTCAAGATAGCGTCCAGCTTGACGCATCATCCAGATCGGAGTCTTGGCTGATTTAGCGCCACGTACTGTGGAAAGGAATAGTTTATCGGTCATTCTGTTCTCTAACATTATATATATATTAAAAAAAGGTAGTTGTTTTAGTAGTGCCTGTGTGTAACCGCAAATATGATGTTATTCAAATATTATCCACAAATTTTTCCCGATATGTGGATAGATTTTTGGGTATCTTTTCAACAGCTTTCACTCTTATCCCAGAACATCCCACCTTGAGATGGATAAATAATCCACCTGTTGAAAAATACCGCGTGATTGTGCGTAACTAGCGTTCTTGCGCTGTCAGTTAAAAATAATCCCCAGTGACCGATATCTTGCGCACAGTCTTATTATCGTCAATAATCGACAAGCGCCAGCATTGATGAAACGAGATGACAAAACGGCGTTTTCTAGCTACATCTTGTCAGACGATGCCAAACCAAACGCTACATATCCACCTTGTCTCAGACTCGACCGGTGAAACCGTGCATCAGGTGGCGCGCGCGTGTCTTGCGCAGTTTGCCGGCGTTAAAACGGTTGAGCATGTCTGGACGCTGGTGCGGACAACGGCGCATCTTCAGGCGCTATTTGACGGGCTTGATCGTTACCCGGGCATTTTGCTGATGAGCATCATTGATCAGGAGCTGCGCGCCAAGATTGATAAAACTTGCCGCGATAAAGGCGTTCCGGCCGTTTCAGTGCTTGATCCGGTGGTTAATCTTTTAACGACAGTGCTTGGTCAGTCCATGACAAATTTGCCCGGTGGACAGCGCCGGCTTGATACAGCTTATTTTGCACGTATGGCAGCGGTTGATTTTGCTGTTAGTCATGATGACGGCATGAATATGAGCAATCTGAAAACGGCTGATATGTTGATCGTCGGCATATCGCGTACCTCAAAAACGCCAACGTCAATGTATCTGGCGCATCGCGGCTATAAAGTTGCAAATTATGCGTTGGTTCCGCAGGTGCCATTTCCACAGCATTATCTAGATGGGCTGAATATCTTTGTCGTTGGCTTAACGAATGATCCAAAACGGCTTAGCCAAGTTCGCCGTACCCGACAGGTGGCGATGCAGGACACAAAGAATGAAGATTATGCAAATATCGATCAGATCACTGAAGAAGTGCGCAATGCGCGGCGGCTTTTTGCCAGTAATAAATGGCCGGTAATTGATGTAACCCGCCGATCAGTCGAGGAAACAGCTGCGGCAATTTTGCAATATTATACGCAATGGCAAGAAACCCAATCACCCGAGCCTCAATCACCCGAGTCTGGTCATGAGTAATGCGCCCTTTGTAACGCTGGCGGGCGGCGATCTTGTTCTGGCATCGGCAAGCGCAATACGCGCCAAAATCCTAGCCGATGCCGGCATTGGCTTTCGCACCTATCCAGTGGCAATTGATGAAGAGGCGGTGCGCGCTGCTGGCATGGCCGAGGATGTGCCAGCGGGTGATATCGCCGTAATGCTGGCCGAAATAAAAGCCGCCGCCGCGGTTCAGCGTCTGGCAATAGAGAACGACCAACCAAAATATTATATTCTTGGCTGTGATCAAATCTTATCCTGCGAGGGGTCGATTTATGGAAAACCCGAAAACCGCGCTTTGGCAAAGGCACAGCTTAGCGCCTTGTCGGGTAAAACCCATCATTTGTTAAGTGCGGCAGTTTTATTTCACCGGGGGGCGCGTATTTGGCATCATCTATCTGTCGCGAAAATTACCATGCGCACTCTCGATGAATCCTTTATTGACGCGTATCTCGACCAGCTTGGGCCAGCGGCGTTTACATCACCTGCAAGTTATCAGATCGAGGGACTAGGTGCGCAGCTTTTGGCGCGGATCGAGGGTTGTCATTATGCGATTTTAGGGCTGCCGCTACTCGAATTACTGGGTATTTTGCGGCAACATGGACTGAAACCTCAAACGCAAAGTGAAGCCGTCAGCAGATGAAAATCATCGGGCTAACAGGATCAATTGCGGCTGGGAAATCAACGGTCGCTGGATGGGTTCGCGACCTTGGCATTGCCATTCATGACGCTGATGCGGCAGTGCATGAATTGCTGGGGCCGGATGGTGCTGCGGTGGCTGATATCATTGGCGTTTTTGGGGCTGATACTGGCAGTATTGCAACGGGGATAGACCGGCAGGCGCTGGGTAATTTGGTGTTTGCCAACCCGCCGCGGCGCAAACAGCTTGAGGCGATTCTTCACCCTATGGTGCGCCAGCACCGTGACGCATTTATCCATCGGCATAGGGCAGCGGGCGCACCAGCTATTCTGTTGGATGTGCCGCTATTGTTTGAGACCGGCGGTGAGGCGATCTGTGATTATGTTATTGTGGTGTATGCAAGCACCGCAACCATCACCCAACGCGCATTGAGCCGCACCGGCATGACCGCGGCCAAGCTAGAGGCCATTCTGGCCTCGCAAATGCCGGTTGCCGAGAAAAAACAGCGCGCTGATCTATTGCTTGATACAGACCTTGATCAAGATGCCACAAGACAAGATTTAATCAGGTGGCTTTCGGCCATTGATGTGCCTATGGTTGAGGCGGGTAAATCGTGATTATAACTGCCGGGATATGATAAATTATGCGTGAAATTGCTCTTGATACAGAAACCACCGGCATCAGCCCGCGTGACGGGCACCGTATTATCGAGATCGGCGCGCTGGAATTAATGCATCACCTGCCCACCGGGCGCAAATTGCATCTTTATATCAATCCAGAGCGCGCTATTGACGATGGTGCAGTTGCGGTTCATGGCATCACCAGTGAATTTCTGGCGGACAAGCCTGTCTTTGCCGATATTGTCGATGAATTTCTGACCTTTATCGGAGATGATCCGCTGGTCATTCACAATGCCAGCTTTGATATGGGCTTTATTAACGCCGAGTTAAAACGGCTGAACAGGCCGGTGCTGCCGATGAGCCAATCGGTCGATACATTGATGATGGCGCGAAAGAAATTTCCCGGCGCACAGGCCAATCTAGATGCCCTATGTCGCCGCTTTGAAATTGATAATACGCATCGTGATTTACATGGCGCGCTGATTGATGCCGATCTTTTGGCCGGGGTTTATATCGAACTGCTAGGGGGGCGGCAGCCGGGTCTATTATTAGATACGGCCAGCCAAAATCAAACCGATGAAAAGACCACGCCAATCCATGCCGATCTGCGCCCAAAATTTGAAATTGATGGCACGAATATCCGTCCTATTCGGGCACATGCGCCAACCGCTGATGAGCTAGAGGCGCATGCTAATTTTATTGCCAGTATAAAAGACCCGATTTGGCAGCGTGATTAATCTACAGTGATTAATTACTCGTCTTTGCGGCGGCCTGTTGTGCCAGATTATGCTGATAAACGGCAACAAAATCGACGGGCTGAATATTAAGTGGCATAAAGCCGCCATCGCGGGTGGCGTCTGAAATGATTGCGCGGGCAAACGGGAATAACAGCCGCGGTGCTTCAATCATAATCAATGGATTAATCTCGTCGGCTGGTGTGCCTTCAGGTGAAACCAGGCCTGCATAGGTCAGGTCTACGAGAAATAATACGCTGTCTTTCGCGGTTGCCTTGGCAGCAAGATTCAGCGTGACTTCATATTGATTCTCGCCAATAAGCTGGGCGCCAACATTCACCGTGATTTCAACGTCAGGCTGGCCAGCACCTTCGATCAGAACACGTGGAGCGTTTGGATTTTCAAACGAAAGATCCTTGACATATTGTGCGTGGACAATGATCTGGCGGGCGACATTCGCGGTGTCATCAGTTGACGAAGATTTTCCATTATCTTTGGCAGCTGGTGTTTTTGTTGCTTTTGAATTTTTGGCCATATTTGTCTCCAGAGTGGCGTTGATCGCGAAATAGTAAACGATGCAAAATAGAGTGAATACCTAACTGACTGCTGCTAGTAGCATAAATAACCGTTGGCGAACAACCATGTCAAAAATAACCATGTCCAAAATATGGGCCAGCTGAAAACACTGATAAAATTTCTTAATGCCGCTTGCCGTTTTTATTGCCAAGCTGATGATCATCACCGGGTTTTTCTTCAAACTCACCTTCGATAATATCATCATCAGGATTTGTGTAACGGCGCTGTTTGGCGAACGAGCCATGCGGTTCATCACCGCTACCGCCATGCGTGCTTCTGGTGTTGCCAAACCCGCTATTGCCAAACCCGCCCCCAACATTCGTAAAACTACGAAACCGCTGACTGCTCGCCAGCCATTGCAGCAGATAGACACCGGCCAGCGTCCGGATACCCGGTAAAAACAGCAACAGACCAATCGCATCGGTTACATAGCCGGGGATCAGCATCAAGGCACCGCCAGCAAGCAGCGAAATACTATCAGCAATTGATGTGACCGGCGCACGGCCTTGGGCAATATCACTCTGGATACGGCTTAAAACTGACATCCCCTGACGTTTTAGCAACGCAATTCCAAAAACTGCCGTCACAAAAACGCCAAGAAGGGTTAACAAGCCGCCAATTTCACCGCCAATGAAAATGAAGGCCGACATTTCGGCCCAGCCCCATAACAGCAGGCCAAGAATAATCATTAGTCCCATATGACCGATCCCATAAGCGGTTTTCAGTAATTTTTGCCGACATTTTCGGGCAGCATCTGGATTTAATCCCCTACATATGCCATCTATATTATGACGCCATTGGCAAAAGACTCAATGATGTTAAATAACGCCAATTTAAAACCTTAGATGGGGGCCGAGTTGCAATTCATAGATATTATCATTTTTGCGGTTATTGCCGTTCTTTTGGTGCTTCGGCTTCGGTCGGTTCTGGGCCAACGCACGGGCTATGAGCAACCGCAGGATGAAATCCGCGCAAACCGGTTTGATCAAACCGAGAATGATAATGAACCGGTCCAGCTCTATCCAAAGGCGGCTGGTGTTGCGGCGCATGGTCTTGATGCGCTGCGCCAGATTGACCGTAGCTTTAATGAAAAACAGTTCACCGATGGCGCCACCGCTGCATTCGAGATGATTTTAACGGCCTATGCCGAGGGTGATCTTGCCCAATTAAAGCGGTTATTGGGCTATGATCTCTTGCAAAGCTTTACCGCCTCGATACAGGCGCGAACAGCGGCCAAAGAAAGCCTTGTTATTACCGTGGATGATATTCGCGAGGTCAGCATCCTCAATATCTCGGTGATTGATCAGCTTGCCAGCATTACGGTGCATTTCCATTCGGTCCAAACCCGTATCGCCAAAGACGAAAATGGTGAAATTATCGAATCAGACGATGCCGAGGCACGCGAATTTACCGATATCTGGACATTTGAGCGTGATTTGACGCTGTCTGATCCTAATTGGAAATTGGTTGAAACCGAGTCCGAGACTGCTGAAGACTAATTGATTCTGGTAATTGGGGCTGGATATGCCAAAAAAGCGCATTATCAAATCAGACGATGATACGGTTTTATGGCAACGGGTGATCACCGAGATTACGCCGTTAAAATCGACCATTGAATCAGCTGAATTTGCCGCGCTTTTTGCCCAGCCAGCGGTAAAGATGTCATCGCCATCCAAACTGCAAACAAGACCAAGCAAAAAAACCAGCGCGACCGTCGCGCGGTCACCGCGCAGTTCCGTGGTAATTCCGCCAGCATCAGGGTCAAGGCTAAACCCGGTTGATTTGCGTCAGGGGGATCGCGCCGGAATTGACGGGCGAACCCAGCGCCGGCTGTTTCGCGGCGATGTGCCGGTCGACAGGCGCCTTGATCTGCATGGCTTGAGCGCGGCGCGGGCTGAAAGCCGGTTGACGAAATTTATTGAAACCGCAGCAAATGAGGGTGCGCGCTGTGTGCTGGTAATTACTGGCAAGGGCGCTGGTATTCTTCGCGGCTATGTTCCGGAATGGTTAAAACGCCCGCCCTTATCAGGACTGGTACTAGCCTTGGCTGAAGCCCGCCCGATAGATGGCGGCGGCGGTGCGCTTTATGTTTTGTTGCGCCGCAAGCGCGGCGGCCAATAATGACCCCATTTGGCGTAAAAATGCGTGAATGGCGCCGGGAAAAAAATCTAACCCAACAGCAACAGGCCGAATTTCTGGGCGTCTCCAAGGCCTATATCTCAGCGCTTGAGACAGGATCTCGCGGCCAGCCTTCGGCGGTGCTTGTCGATCAGATTTGTGTTTGGCTCGGCCTTATTTGGGATGATGCCGAAGAGTTAAAGCGGCTGGCAAGCCTATCGCATCCAAAACCCTCCATTGATGTCCGCAATCATAGTGCCGAAGCGGTTTATCTAGCCAATCTTCTGGCACAAAATATCAACCGGC
>RGCC01000059.1 GCA_009919335.1 Alphaproteobacteria bacterium | reverse complement strand
TCTTCCTCGATGCGAAGCAGCTGGTTATATTTTGCCAGCCGATCCGATCTGGACAATGAGCCGGTTTTAATCTGACCGGCATTGGTGGCGACTGCCAAATCGGCGATAAAGCTATCTTCGGTTTCACCAGACCGGTGCGAGATAATCACGCCAAAGCCAGCTTTTTGTGCCATATCAATGGCCTGCATTGTCTCGGTTAAAGTGCCGATCTGATTTACCTTGATCAAAATAGCATTGCCGGCGGCCTCGGTAATACCGCGCCCAAGACGCTCGGGGTTGGTCACGAATAAATCATCACCAACGATCTGCACGGTCTCACCAATCGCTGCGGTCAGGTTCTGGAATCCGGCCCAATCATCCTCATGAAGCGGATCTTCAATCGACACAATTGGATAGCGACCGGTTAATTCCTGCCACATTGCGTTCATCTCGGCACTGCCAAGGATGCGCCCCTCGCCAGCAAGGTTATATTTAAAATCGTTACAAAACTCGCTGGCGGCGGCGTCCAGTGCGATCATCACATCGTCACCCGGTTTATAGCCAGCGGCCTCGATTGATTTCGTGATATAGCCAAGCGCCTCATCGGTCGAGTTAATCGCGGGGGCAAATCCCCCCTCATCGCCAACCGCGGTTGATAATGACGCATCGGACAACAGCTTTTTCAGCGCATGAAAGATTTCTGCGCCCATGCGCAAGCCGTCGGCAAAATGGCTGGCACCAACTGGCATCACCATAAATTCCTGAACATCTAATGCATTATCGGCGTGCGCACCGCCATTGATGATATTCATCATCGGCACTGGCAACAGGTGCGCATGCACCCCGCCTAAATAGCGCCATAGCGGCATTTCGGCGGAGTCCGCCGCCGCGCGCGCCACCGCCATTGAAACACCCAAAATAGCATTTGCACCAAGCCGCGCCTTATTCGGCGTGCCATCAAGCTCGATCAAATCCTGATCAAGCCCGGCCTGATCGAATGCATCAGCACCGGTCAGCGCATCAAAAATCTCAAAATTCACAGCGTCAACGGCCTTTAAAACGCCCTTGCCGCCGTAACGCTCGGCATCACCATCGCGCATCTCAACAGCTTCATAGGCGCCGGTTGAGGCGCCAGACGGGACAGCAGCACGACCGACCGCGCCATCTTCTAGAACAACATCAACTTCAACAGTCGGGTTTCCGCGTGAATCAAGAATTTCACGCGCTTGAACGTCTATGATCGCTGACATTGGCTTGGCTCTTTTCGGTCTCAGTGGTTTTGGATGTGCGATATGTAACGAATATCGCCTTTAAGCGCAACTGATCTTGGCTATTGGCAACGCATGATCATGGCGTGGTATGGCGAAAGACAACAGGCTGCCACTGCGAGGATTTACCCCCGTCGCGCCTGATCAATTTGCATTAATTTTGCCAATATTGACGGCATTTCCGACAATGGCACCATGTTCGGGCCATCAGACGGCGCCTCGTCCGGATTTTCATGGGACTCCATAAATAAACCCTGCACGCCAACAGCGACCGCCGCCCGCGCCAGCACCGGCACGAACTCGCGCTGCCCACCCGAACTACCACCAAGCCCACCCGGCTGTTGCACCGAATGGGTCGCGTCAAAAATTACCGGATGGCCAAAGCCCGCCATGGTTGGCAAGGCACGCATGTCTGATACCAGCGTATTATAGCCAAATGATGTACCGCGTTCGGTAAGCAGCACTTGATTATTGCCAGCGCCCGTCACCTTCTTGGCAACATGCTGCATATCCCATGGCGCCAGAAACTGACCTTTTTTGATGTTAATGACACAGCCTGTTTTTGCCGCAGCCACCAGTAAATCAGTCTGCCGGCATAAAAAAGCCGGAATCTGGATAACGTCCAGAACATCAGCCGCTGCCGCACATTGCTCTGGAAGATGCACATCACTTAGAACCGGAACACCAATTTCAGCCTTTACCGCCGCCAGAATTTCCAGCCCCTCATCCATGCCGACGCCGCGCTGGGCAGTGGCAGAGGTACGGTTAGCCTTGTCATAAGATGATTTATAGACAAAGCCCATGCCAGCATCCGACGCCATCTTGGCAAGGCTTGCCGCGCATGATAGCGCGTGGTCACGCCCCTCGATCTGACAAGGGCCAGCGATCAACAACAGCGGCGCGTCACCGCCGCAAGCAACGTTCCCAATAGTTACGTTTTGCATGATACCCCCAATCGCCGCAAAGGCCCCAATCAAAGCAAGCAAGCCAATGATTACGGGCCAAACCCGCTTAAACCCAAACCGGCCTAAACCCAGACCCGCCTAAACAAGACGGGATTTCTCCATTGACGCCGCCACGAACCCGGTAAAGAGCGGGTGCGGATCAAATGGTTTTGACTTCAGCTCAGGATGAAACTGTACCGCAACAAAAAATGGGTGATCAGCCCGCTCGACAATTTCTGGCAGGCTGCCATCAGGCGACAGGCCTGATATCACCATACCGGCGGCCGCTAATTGGTCACGATAGGCGATATTAACCTCATAGCGATGGCGATGACGCTCAAAAATCACCTGCTGGTGATAAAGGCGGCTTGCCAGCGACCCCGGCGTCAAATGACATTCATAGGCACCAAGCCGCATTGTACCGCCAAGATCATCATCAGCACTGCGCTGCAACGTCTCATTACCAACTGTCCATTCAGTCATCAGACCAACCAGAGGTAATTCAGTTTCCCCAAATTCGCTTGACCCTGCTTCGGGCATTCCGGCGAGGTTGCGCGCGGTTTCAAGAACCGCCATCTGCATCCCGAAACAAATGCCAAAATACGGAATATTCTGTTCACGCGCGAAACGCACAGCGCGAATCTTACCCTCTGATCCGCGCTCGCCAAAACCGCCGGGAACAAGAATACCGCCAACATGCTGCAAATTCTGAACGGCCGCATCTTCCTGCTCAAACAATTCAGAATCGATCCAGTCGATATTTACCTTAACACCATTGGCAATGCCGCCATGAACCAGCGCCTCGCCAAGCGACTTATAGGAATCCTGCAAGCTGGTATATTTACCGACAATCGCGATATTCACCTCGCCTTCAGGGTTGGCCACAACATGACAGATCCGTTTCCAATCCGACAAATCTGGCGCTTGATCGGGCAATCCGAAATGCCGGATTACTTCGCCATCAAGCCCCTCTTCATGGTAGGCCAGCGGGACCTCGTAAATATTGCTGACGTCACGCGCCAACACCACGGCTGATTCCCTGATGTTACAGAACAGCCCAATTTTTGCGCGTTGCTCGGCGGGTAACGGATGCTCGGTACGGCACAACAGAATATCGGGCTGGATACCGACCGATTGCAGCTCTTTTACCGAATGTTGGGTTGGCTTGGTTTTCAATTCACCAGCAGCGGCGATATAAGGGATCAGCGTGACGTGCAGAAAGCAGGTTGAACCGCGCCCAAGTTCATTACCGATTTGCCGAATCGCCTCGAGGAATGGCAGCGATTCGATATCACCAACAGTGCCGCCAATCTCGCAAAGAATAAAATCTTCATCATCATGGTTGGACAGCACAAATGTTTTGATCGCATCGGTTACGTGGGGAATGACCTGAATGGTGGCGCCAAGATAGTCGCCGCGCCGCTCTTTGGCTAACACATCCGAGTAAATACGGCCGGTCGTCACATTATCGGTGCGTTTGGCATGAACGCCGGTAAAGCGTTCATAATGGCCAAGGTCAAGGTCGGTTTCCGCCCCATCGTCGGTTACAAACACCTCGCCATGCTGGGTTGGCGACATGGTGCCGGGATCGACATTCAAATAGGGATCGAGTTTACGAAGGCGGACCGAGTAACCGCGCGCTTGTAATAGTGATGCTAGCGCTGCTGCACCAAGACCTTTACCAAGCGAGGAAACCACGCCACCAGTGATGAAAATATAACGAGGCATGGACAAATTTAATAGCCTATTGCCATAGTTACAAAAATTCTCAGGATTGACAAAAGGCTAAAGATCAACCAGCCGTCACTGACCTGTTGGCACGACCGGACCGACAGGCTTGGCCGGCGCTTCCTTGATCACATCATCAACGATGGAAACCGGCGCTTTGCCTGCACCCGCCATGATTGCGAGAATTATGGTTGTAGCAAAAAATCCGACCGCCAATATCGCCGTCATGCGGGTCAATAAATTAGCCGTTCCGCGGGCTGTCATAAAGCCGCCACCGCCGCCGCCGCTGCCGCCGATACCAAGACCGCCACCCTCACTGCGCTGCAGCAAAACAGTAATGACCAGCGCAAGCGCGATCAGTATATGTATGGTCAGAACCAGCGTTTCCATAATATTTTATATTCCTGCAAATAAGGTTGTTGCGCCGCTTATATGGTTTCTTCGACCGATTTTCAACCAAAATGCCGCAAATAAGCCCTTGGCAATTGATCGCGCCAGCAGTCTTGCACGTAATTTGGCAGATTTTTTTTCAAAAACACGCGCAGTTACCCAGATTTTAACATTTGCGACCGGGCCGAATCACAGATCGAGTCAAACGCTGCCGCATCAAGACTAGCGCCCCCAACAAGCGCCCCCCCGACATGGTCGACAGCGAATATGGAGGCTGCGTTTTCGGCATTAACCGAACCCCCATAAAGGATTGGCGGCGGCATATGACCGTTCTGGCGTTTTGGCAGTTCACTGGCGATAGCGGCGTGCATTGCCGCAATATCCGTTACTGATGCCACTTCGCCCGTGCCGATCGCCCAAACCGGCTCATAGGCGATCATAACCCGGCCTTCGGGCATAGATTTTGGCAATGATGCGTGCAGTTGGTCGATGACAATCTGCTCAGCGCGTCCGGCGCGCCGTTCATCAAGGCTTTCACCAAGGCAGATCACAACATCAAGATCATGCGCCAAAGCCTGCGCCGCCTTTGCCGCCACCAAGGCACTGGTCTCAGCATGATTGGCGCGGCGCTCTGAATGGCCCAACAGCACGACAGACACGCCGCAATCGCGCAGCATGGCCGCTGACACATCGCCTGTATGCGCACCAGCCGCATCTTGATGACAATCCTGACCACCGAGGCGAACGTCACTGCCACCAAGCCGCACCGACATCGGCACCAGATAGGGGTGCGGCGCAAACAGCAGGCGCGTCACCGGCGCAAAGCTTTGTGCGGTCAATGCCAAGGCCAAACCGCCAGCCACCTCCAAAGGTGGGTTCATTTTCCAATTCGCCGCAATAATCATTCGCGCTTCCCTATTTGCCCTTTCATATCTGCCGTGCCTGCTATCGTCGTATTTGGCAATGGCCTATCACAATTTGGCGCATCCCGTTTTCTATTTAAATTTTCGCCAACAAGTGACCGCCAACACCCATAGGGTTCACCCCTGACATGATGCAACAGTTGAAACAGCGTACAGCGGCTGGTTAAAAACCGCCTAACACTACCCCCACACACGCCATCTTGCCACCCCTCTGATCATCACTATCCACTGATACGATGAAAAATCCGGCTTTTTTCAGCCGGAAACTCAATATTTACCGATATTGAAGTTGCCCCGCTTGTCGCCAATCTTTATTACCAATGGTAAAGCTTTTGAACTCTGGGCAGCGATGCTCACCAAATTACGAAATGGACGACTGAAAAATGCTACAGGCGATGCGCAGCGGCACCAAATCCCCGATTATGAAGTTTTTCTTGCTGTTTTTGGCAGGTGGATTTGCGCTGTGGGGTGTTGGCGACGTCACAACAGGTCTGATCGGTGGGAGCGACAAAGCCATTTCCGCCAGTGATGAGTCCGTTTCGCCGCGCGAAGTCGCCATGGAATTTGAGCGCACACGCCGCAATTACCTGCCAAACAGCACTGTTGGTGAGGCGCTTCAAGGTGGGTTGCTAAACGATATTATGGGCGCAATGTCCCGTGACGTGCTGTTCCGGGCGGAAAATGCGTCGCTTGGCCTTACCGTAACCCGCGAAATGCAGCGCGATGCAATTGTCAATGAAGGGTCGTTCAAAGACGAGCTTGGCAATTTCTCGGAAGGCAGGTTTGTGCAAACCTTGGCCAATGCTGGCATGTCTGAGGGTGATTACCTGCAACGGGTTGACGGCGTGCTGATGCGCGAACAGCTGGCCGGGTCAATGGCAGTTGGCGCTCGCTTTGATGCGGCAAGTGCGCGCATTGTTGCAGCCTATGATCAAGAACGCCGCCGGGTGCGTTTGACCAGCTTTCCGGTCCTGCCCGAATCAATCGCGGCACCGACAGCAGCCGAGCTGGATGCCTATTTCGCCGAAAATAAATCGGCCTATGATGCGCCCGAACTGCGCAGCGCAACAATCGCCAGCATCTCTGCCGATATGATTGCGAGCAACCTTGAGATTGATGATGCCAAGATTGCCGCCGCATTCGAGAGCCGCATCGATGAATTCAGCACGCCGGAAACACGCAAGATTCGGCAAATGGTTTTCGATGATAAAACCGTCGCCGATACCGCCCTTTCGCGTGTTGCTGCCGGTGAAGATTTCGCTGCTGTTGCCGCTGATGTGCTGCAATGGACTGAAGCTGATACCGATCTTGGCACGGTAACGAAAGCGGCGCTTGATCCTGCCCTAGCCGATGTTGCCTTTGCCGCCACTGCCGGCATTGTTGCTGGGCCGGTCGAAACCGCTTTTGGCCATCATATTTTGATTGTCGATGAAATTGCCGAAGGCGGCGTGGCTCAGCTGGCTGACGTCAGGGAAAAAATTATTCAGACACTTCGCACCGAAGAATCGATCAATCTGCTGTATGATAAGGCAAACGAGTTTGAAGACGCGCTTGGTTCGGGGGCAACGCTTAGGGAAGCTGCGGCCAAGGTTGGCGGCAGCCTTGTCGAAATCAGCAATATAAGCCGTAATGGCCTCGATATTGACGGGAATCCGGTAACGGGTGACGGTGCTGACCTCATTCAGGATAGCGCCGTTCTTGACCTGATCTGGAGCAGTGAGCTGAACGAGACCAGCGTTATCCAAGAAGGTGGCGACGATATGTTCTTTGCGGTTAGAGCGACGGCGCAAACCTCGCAAAAGGAACGCAGCCTTGATGAAGTTCGCAACCGTGCCATCGCCGACTGGAAATTGGTACAAGCGATAAAACAAGCCAAAACAAGTGCTGACGCCGCCGCAAAAGCCAATGGTGACACCGGCGAGATCAGTGATCCATTCCGCCGCAACGGTCTTGGCCTCGACCATCAGGCCGCAGGGCTGATTGCAAAAAGCGCGTTTGGTCAGGCCGTTGGCCAAAGCGGTGTCATCGAAACCGGCAATGAGGCGATTACCGTCAAGACAGTTGAAATTGTCGCGGCAAAGGATGCCGATATTGATGAAACAAGCCAAGTTGTGGTCGAGGTGATGAACAACGCGTTGCGTGAAGATATGCTGAATATGGTGTTGCTTTCCCTGTCGGAAAAACATGACCTCCAGCTCAATGTTGCACCTGTCGAACAAATTTTGGTGGGAAGCCAGCAATAATGCTCGCCAGCAGTGAAAATTTCGATCGGTTTGCAGCCCATTTCACGGCTGGCACCCGCCAGCTGGTGCACCGGGTTCTTGTTGCCGACACGCAGACCCCGGTCTCAGCGTATCTGAAGCTTGCCGGTAACAAACCACATTGTTTCCTGCTGGAATCGGTTGAGGGCGGCGAGGTTCGCGGACGGTTCTCGGTAATCGGCCTTGATCCTGATCTGGTCTGGCGATGCCGTGATGGGCGCGCCGAAATTAACCGAACACCGCAAGATGATAGCGGCTTTATCGCAGAAACGCTGGCGCCATTAGACTCGCTTCGGCATTTGATGAGCCAGTCTGAAATGCCGGATACTGGCGACCTGCCACCGATGGCAGCCGGGTTATTTGGCTATTTCGGTTATGATATGATCCGGCTTATCGAGGCCATCCCAAATGCGAATAATACCGCTGTTGAAATGGATGATTCGCTGTTATTGCGGCCATCATTGATTGCCATTTTTGACCGGTTAAAGGACAGCATCACCCTTGTGACGCAAATTCGCCCCGATGAGTGGGATAGTGCCAAGACGGCCTGGGATGACGCATTGGTGCGGCTGGATGCGGCGATTGATGATCTGGATAAGCCATTGCCTCATACTGAAATCGGCGATGCCAACACCCCGCTTCCCGAGCCCGGCACAAACATGGAAAAATCGGCCTTTTTGGACATGGTTGCCAAGGCAAAAGATTACATCCGTGCCGGTGACGTTTTCCAGATTGTGTTGTCACAACGCTTTAGCATTCCATTCCATCTGCCATCAATCAATCTTTACCGATCACTCAGGCGGTTGAACCCCTCGCCATTTCTGTTTCATTTTGATTTTGGGAAAATGGCCATTGTCGGCTCAAGCCCTGAAATTCTGGTTCGGCTTCGCGGCAAGGATGTTACCATCCGGCCCGTTGCGGGCACCAGAAAGCGCGGCGAAACGCCCGATGAAGATGTGGCAAACGCCGCTGATCTGATGGCCGATATTAAAGAACGCGCCGAACATCTTATGCTGCTTGACCTTGGCCGAAATGATGTTGGCCGGGTTTCAAAACCCGGAACGGTGCGGGTCAAATCAAACTATGAGGTAGAATATTACAGCCATGTGATGCATATCGCGTCGCAGGTTGAAGGCGAAATCCGCGATGATTTGGATGCGATTGACGCCCTGATCGCCGGTTTTCCTGCCGGCACTGTTTCCGGTGCCCCAAAAATCCGCGCGATGGAATTGATTGATGAATTAGAGCCTGACCGCCGCGGCGCCTATTCGGGCGCCATTGGTTATATTTCGGTCGCGGGTGATCTTGATACCTGTATTGCGCTTCGAACTGCTGTGGTGAAAGACCAGACAATGTATGTTCAGGCTGGTGCTGGTATCGTTTATGACAGTGATCCGGAATCCGAATATGAAGAAACCCGCAACAAAGCGCGCGCCCTAATCCGGGCAGCAGGCGAGGCATTGCGCTTTACCCGCTAGATTTTGCGACGTTAAATCATAAAGCCCGT
>RGCC01000058.1 GCA_009919335.1 Alphaproteobacteria bacterium | reverse complement strand
GCAATCAACTTTAGAGAATTACTCAGCCGCTACGCTAACAGACGCTAAAACCCGACACGCAGCAAACTTGAATTCAGGGATTTTCCCAAAGGGATCAACCACCGGATTTGTGAGGATATTGGCTGCTGCCTCAACATAGGCGAACGGCACAAAAACCATATCCTCGGCAACCGCACGGTCAGCCCGTGCCATGATTGAAATCGCCCCACGCCGCGTTTCAATCGTAACCATATCCCCTGCCTCAACACCGAGTTTACGCAAGGTGCGCGGATTCAATGACGCATTTGCTTGCGGCTCGACAGCATCAAGAACAGTGGCGCGGCGGGTCATCGAACCGGTATGCCAATGTTCAAGCTGACGCCCCGTTGTCAGGATCATCGGATAGTCTGTATCTGGTGTTTCCGCAGGCGGAATAATGCTGGCCGGGGTAAAGCGTGCCCGCCCCTCATGCCGCGGGAACCCGTCACCAAAGACAATCGGCTGCCCCGGATCAGTCTCATCAAGCGATGGATAGGTAACTACATTTTCTGCCGCCAGACGATCCCACGTGATGTTGTCAAGCGACTTCATTGACAGTTTCATTTCGGCAAACACCTCACGCGGATGCGCGTAATTCCAGTCAAGACCAATCCGTTTGGCCAATTCAACGGTAATCCACCAATCTTCACGTGCATCACCCGGCGGTGCAATTGCTGGACGCCCCATCTGTACTTGACGGTTGGTATTGGTAACCGTGCCAGTTTTTTCAGCCCACGCCGAAGCTGGCAAGATGACATCGGCATAATTCGCCGTCTCGGTCAGGAAGATATCCTGCACAACCAAATGATCCAGCTTGGCCAATGCGGCGCGCGCATGATCGGCGTCAGGATCAGACATTGCTGGATTTTCACCCAGAACATACATCGAGGTGATGTCACCATCATGAATTGCATCCATGATTTCAGTAACGGTCAGGCCCTTTTCCGGCGCGATCGTCTCCGAATTCCAGATTTCATTAAAGGCCGAGCGCACGCCATCATCGGTCACACTCTGATAATCTGGCAGGAACATCGGGATTAACCCCGCGTCTGACGCCCCTTGAACATTGTTCTGACCACGCAATGGATGCAAGCCTGTTCCAGGACGCCCAACCTGCCCGCACATCAGCGCCAGCGAGATCAGGCACCGCGAGTTATCAGTGCCATGAATATGCTGTGAGACCCCCATTCCCCAGAAAATCATCGCTGATTTGGCACCTGCAAAATCACGCGCGACAGCACGCAAAGTCTCGGCATCAATACCGCAGAATTCAGCCATTTTTTCGGGTGAAAACGCCTTTAGATGCGCCTTCATTTCATCCCAGTTTTCGGTAAAGCTGTCGATATATTGCTGGTCATACAGGCCTTCTTCGACGATCACATTCATAATCGCGTTCAGCATCGACACATCTGCGCCCGGGCGGAATTGCAGCATATGCGTTGCATGACGCTTTAGCCCTTGTCCGCGCGGATCCATAACGATCAGCTTGCCGCCACGCTTGGCAAATTGTTTGAAATAGGTTGCGGCAACCGGATGGTTCTCGGTTGGATTCGCACCGATCACAATTGCAACATCGGCATTTTCGATTTCATTAAAGGTAGCAGTCACCGCTGCCGAGCCAACATTTTCCAATAAAGCCGCGACCGACGACGCATGGCAAAGACGGGTACAATGATCGACGTTATTATGGCCAAATCCTTGCCGGATCATCTTTTGGAAAAGATATGCCTCTTCGTTCGAGCATTTGGCCGAGCCAAAACCAGCAATGCGCTTGCCCGAAATATCACGATGCCGGATAAACCCCTTGGCAGCGATATCTAACGCCTCGTCCCAACTGGCTTCACGGAAATGCGTCCAAGGGTTTGACGGATCGACATTCAGCCCTTTTGCTGGCGCATCTTCACGCCGGATCAATGGTTTGGTCAAGCGGTGATCGTGATGCACATAGTCAAAACCAAACCGCCCCTTCACGCATAGCCGGTTTTCGTTAGCCGGGCCATTTATCCCTTCGACATATTTGATTTCATCATCCTTGATCTTGAAGGATAATTGACAACCAACGCCGCAATATGGGCACACCGACTGAACCTCGCGGTCATAATCCTTGCTGTCACCATGCTGCGCGTCATCAAGAACGCTGGCTGGCATCAGCGCCCCGGTTGGACAGGCCTGAACGCACTCACCGCACGCCACACAGGTCGATTGCCCCATTGGATCATTCATATCAAATACGATCTCGGCATTAAGACCGCGACCCGCCATGCCAATAACATCATTCACCTGCACTTCACGGCAAGCCCGAACGCACAAGTTACAATGGATACAAGCATCAAGATTGACACTCATTGCGACGTGACTGTCATCTAGCAGCGGCACATGGCAAGCATCACGCGCCGGAAATCGGCTTTCCGACACCCCATTTAATGCCGCCATATCAAGAAAATGCGACGATGCGTCATGCGGCTGCTCAGGCTGATCAGCGGCCAATAGCTCTACCACCAGCGCCCGCGATTTCTCGGCACGCTCACTCGCTGTATGCACGACCATGCCATCCTGCACAGGCCGGATACAAGATGCCGCCAAGACGCGCTCTCCCTCAATCTCAACCATGCAAGCACGGCAATTGCCGTCGGAGCGATATCCGGGCTCTGGCTTGTGACACAGGTGCGGAATCAAAGTACCCTGAGCTTGTGCCGCTTCCCAGATGGTGGCGCCTTCTGGCACGGAAACATCCTTGCCATCCAGTTTAATGGTTACAGTTTTTTGCGGCGTTGAATCGAGCATGTGAGCCTCAGCTAACTTCTTCAGAGAAATGTTTCATCGTCAAACGAATAGGGTTAGGAGCAGCCTGTCCCAATCCGCAGATAGATGCGTCCTGCATCACATCACACAGATCATTCAACAGCGGCTGATCCCACTTGTCGGCCTGCATCAGCTGCACGGCCTTGCCACATCCGGTACGACATGGCGTGCATTGACCGCAGCTTTCATCTTCGAAAAACCGCAGCATATTCAGCGCCGCATCACGTACCCGATCCTGATCAGACAACACCACAACAGCGGCCGATCCGATAAAGGTGCCGTGCGGCTGCAATGTATCAAAATCAAGCGGCACATCATTTAAACTGGCCGGCAAAAGACCCGATGATGGCCCACCGGGTTGATAGGCCTTAAAGACGTGACCTTCGGCCATGCCACCAGCCGCCTCGATGATGTCCGTGATGGTCGATCCGGCGGGCAAAAGATGCACGCCCGGATTAGTAACCCGTCCCGAAACCGAATAGCTGCGCAATCCAACGCGGCCATTCTTTTCAACTGACGACAGCACCTCTGGCCCCTCGCGGCAAACCCGCGCAATCCAGTGCAAGGTTTCGATATTGTGAACCAATGTTGGCCGATCAAAAATTCCCACCTGCGCCACATAGGGCGGGCGGTGCCGCGGCAAACCGCGCTTACCCTCGATGGATTCGATCATTGCGCTTTCTTCACCGCAGATATAGGCACCCGCCCCGCGACGAAGGTCAATATAACCCTCGGGCACCAGTCCCGCAGCTTCTAACGCCGCAATCTCGTTGGCCAGAATTTTCAGAACAACCGGATATTCATCCCGCATATAGATAAAACAGGTATCAGCCTCGACTGCCCATGCGGCAATCAGCATCCCCTCAAGGAACAAATGCGGGGTTCGCTCAAGATAGTACCGGTCTTTGAATGTACCCGGCTCACCCTCGTCACCATTGACCGCAAGATAGCGCGGCCCTTCGGCTGCACGAACAAAGCCCCATTTCTTGCCCGACGGAAAGCCCGCACCGCCAAGCCCGCGAAGGCCGCTCTGATTTACCAGATTCTGAACTGCCGCCCAATCGCCATCTTGGCGCAGCGACACCAGCTGCTCATACCCCCCGGTCGCGCGGTAAGCTGCCAGATCCTGATAATCGGTCATGTGCGGATGCGTATCATCAGCCGCAATCGCCGCCTCAACCTTTTCAGGTGTGGCAAAATCGATGTGGTTATGCCCAATTTCAAGCACTGGCGCGGTATCACAGCGCCCCATGCACGGTGCCCGCAATACGCGCACTTTGGCCGGATCAAGCCCGTCCTCAAGTGCCGATTTTAGCGCCTGCGCCCCGGCCAACTCACATGACAACGAGTCGCAAACCCGAATAGTCAGGGCTGGCGGTGGCGTTTCGCCGTCTTTCACAACGTCAAAATGCGCGTAAAAGGTTGCGACTTCATAGACTTCGCTTTGCGCCAAACGCATTTCATCAGCCAGCGCATTGAGATGCGCCACGCTGAGATGGCCGTAGTGATCTTGAATGAGGTGCAGATGCTCGATGAGCAAGTCCCGCCGCCGCGGCCGGTCGCCTAAAAGCGCCCGAACCTCACCCAATGCACCATCGTCAACCTGACGCCCTTTTGGGGTTTTACGCCCTTTTCCGGGAGCCGATTTCCATACGCCGATATCGCCGTCAAAAGTATCCACTTAACTCTCCTAAATTGCATCTAAAGTGTCACATTTCACGCCCGCGCCGTCAAATACAATATTTGGTATACCAGAAAAAAATTCTTCTACAACGAAGTGATAGCGCTTGTACCCTAATTCACCAGCGACACCATATGCATACAGAAAGCGACAAATTCTAACCTGCAAAAAAAATCTTTTAGAAATCGGTGCCAAGCCAAGAATTGACGGATAATTATGGCTGCGCTACCACATACCCCTATCGTGGTTTTTCAAAAACACCAAACCATGTTTAAAATCTAGAACCAAGCTCACCCTGCCGATCAGAGAAGGATGTATTATGAGCCTACCATCGCAAATGACCGTCATCGAAATGCGCGAAGCTGGCGGCCCTGATGTTCTGATCACTGGCAGGCGCGACGTTCCAGCGCCCACCGCCGGCGAAGTGGTGATCAAAGTAACCGCCGCGGGTGTAAACGGACCCGACCTTGTTCAGCGTCGCGGTCATTACCCCCCGCCAAAGGGCGCCTCAGATCTATTGGGCTTGGAGGTATCTGGCGAGATTGTTGCGCTTGGCAGCGCGCAAACGGCGTGGGCGATCGGCGACCGGGTTTGTGCGTTAACCAATGGCGGGGGCTATGCTGAATATGTCGCCGTGAATGCCAGCCATTGCCTGCCGATCCCCGAGGGGGTTGACGAGATTGACGCCGCTGGCCTGCCAGAAACCTATTTCACCGTTTGGTCCAATGTGTTCTTTGGACATCAGCTAAAAGAGAACGGTATCTTTCTTGTGCATGGCGGTGCCGGCGGTATTGGTTCTACCGCAATCCAGATCGGTGCAGCGATGGGACTGCAAATATACACCACCGCAGACTCACCCGACGCCTGCGCCTATTGCGAAGATCTGGGGGCAAAACGCGCCATTAATTTCAAGCAAGATGATTTTGTACCCATTCTGCGTGAGGCTGGCGGTGCCGATATCATTCTTGATATCATTGGCGGTGAGTATGTCGCGCGCAACATCAAAGCAGCGCAGGCAGATGCGCGCATTATCCAGCTGGCGTTTAATCTTGGCTCAAAAATGGAACTTGATCTGATGCCGGTGATGCTAAAACGCCTTACCCTAACCGGATCAACCTTGCGCTCAAGGCCAGAGGCATTCAAATCGGCTGTTGCTACGGATTTGCAAAAAATGGTGTGGCCGTTTTTCGCCGCAAAACCAGCCAAATTACGCGCAACAACCTTTACCAGATTTCCTCTTGCTGATGCCGCTAAGGCGCATGAATTAATGGAGTCCGGAAGCCAGCGCGGGAAAATTCTACTAACGCTTTAGGGCGGTTTAGGGGCTGGTAAAACGGGCTGTTGACGGGGGTTGTTGACGGGGGCTATTTGCGGCGCGTCTGGCCGCATTTCAGTTAGTCCCAGTCGACATCAAAATGGGTAACAACATCGCGAATTTGCGCCGCATCAAGCCCACGCGCCGGAAGGCCGCGCAATAATAGCGCCAGCCTAGCGGTTTCTTCCAATTCTTCAATCGCATAGACCGCGGCCTCTAAGCCCTTGCCCGCCACAACCGGCCCATGATTAGCCAGCATTACCGCACTGTGTTTTCCGGCCAGCCCCCTGATTGCATTGGCAACCGCCGCATCACCCGGTCGGAAATAAGGCAGCAACGCAACCTTGCCAAGCCGCATTATCGAATAGGCAGTCACAGGTGGCAGAAAATTGGCAGCATCATCGACCGGCAAGGTCGATAAGGCAACTGAATGGGTCGAATGAAGATGCACAACCGCCCCAGCCTTTGAACGGGTCTCGTAAAAAGCGGCGTGAAGCGGCATTTCCTTGGTTGGCGTCTCACCAGAAATCAGCTTACCAGCAGCATCAAACCGACTTAGCGTTGCCGGATCTAACCTGCCAAAGCAGCTGTCGGTCGGCGTTACAAGCAGCCCGCCGTCATTGCAACGCACCGATATATTGCCACTGGACCCAACGGTTAACCCGCGGTCAAACATTGATTTTGCCAGCAGGCATATCTGCTCGCGTATCTGTGATTCATTCATCCTGCGTCACCCGCCAAAACCGCCGCTGCCTTCAAAAAGAAATCATCAGCCCCAAAATTTCCTGATTTCAGAGCGATCGTCAGATTGGGTCCGGCACGCATCGCCGGCACACCTGGATCAATCTCCGGCCCCATTGACAATGCAGTCAGCCCCAAGGCCTCGACCACCGCACCTGAGGTCTCGCCGCCAGCAACAACCAGCCGTTCAATCCCCGCTGCAACAAGCGCTTTGGCAAGATCGCCAAAGAGACGATCAAGCCGTTCCGCCACAGCCGTGACGCCAAATTCAGCCTGTACCGCCTGCACCGATTGCGGCGAGGCTGATGAATATAGAACCGGCACCCCATCCGCGGCCAAAACCCAGCTAACCAGCGCATCCGGCGTTATCTCATCGCGCATAACGCGCGCAACATCAATTTCAAATTGCGCGCTGGTCTTGGCGTGAACGGCCAGCTGGTTACGCGTTGCCTCAGAACAAGATCCGCTTAGTACAGCACAGCGCCCGGCCTGCCCCTGCCACTCGGTCTTTGCGCCTGATATCAAACCGGCCGTGGCAAAATTTGCCGGTAACCCCATTGCGACACCCGAACCGCCCGTAACCAAAACCGAATCACGCGCCGCCGCGCCAATTGCCAGCAAATCATCGTCATGGATCGCGTCAACCACAATCAATTTGCGGTTTTGCTGCGCCTGCGCGGCCAGTGCCTTTCGGATTGCATCACTGCCCGCTGTTACAATTGTCATGGGGACATGGCCGACCGCACCACGGGTCTGGCGGGCAAGGACACGGCGTAAATCAGCATCGCGCATTGGCGTCAGCGGATGGTCTTTCATCGGGCTGTCTGATAGCAGTTGGTCTTTGACAAATAAATGACCTTGGAATACCGCGCGTCCGGTTCCAGGAAAGGCTGGACAGACGATCACCTGATCGGCCGAAAGTGCCGCTGCCAACGCTTCGGCGACGGGGCCAATATTGCCCTCATCGGTGGAGTCGAATGTTGAACAATATTTAAAGAAAAACTGCTTACAGCCCTGATCTTGCAGCCATTTCAAAGCATCAAGTGACTGCCGAATGGCCTCGGCTGCAGGGATAGATCGCGATTTTAGCGCAACTACACCTGCCTCAACGGCGGCTGGCGCAGGCACCGATGGCACGCCGCTATATTGTACAACCGCCATTCCAGCCTTGGCCAATGTGTTGGCAAGGTCGCTTGACCCGGTAAAATCATCTCCAATACAGCCAAGCAACATCGTGCCGATCCATCCTTTATTATGTAACCCCGCAAAACCGTCAGGCGGGGCCAGCATATCATGCTGGCGCGTAACTTCTAGTATGAAGTCCTGCCCCTAATAATGCGTTTCAATCATCCGTGCACATTCAGTCATGTTTTCTTTGACCTTGGCACGCATCGACTGGTGTGCCGCCGCATCATCAGCCCAGCGTGCGCCCCGATGCTTGTGCGCGTGCGCAACATGGACGGTTGAGGCCATATAGCTGTTGATGGATTGCGCGATGGCAAACTCAAACGGATCAGTTGGCGCAAGATCATGTTCGGGAAACCGGTGCGCAAGATAGGCAAGGATTGCCGGCGTTTCGGTTAAAATGCCCTTTTCGGTTACAAGTGCGGGCAATCGTCCCTTGGGATTGATATCGAGATAGGCTGGCGATTGCTGTTCATTCGTCGTGAAATCAATGCGGACTGCTTTATAGTCAACGCCAATGTCCTCAAGCAATATGTGCGGAGCATAGGCCGCAGAACTTTTCGCGTAATAAAAAATCAACATGATTACCTACCTATCTCATTATTAAATGATTGTGTTAGACGGTTGCTAGCGCGCTTCGTGTGGCAATGCAGAAACACCGTGATCAGCCGCCAATTTTGCCAAAAGCCCAAGGTCAGACGCTGCATAGGGTATCCCCGATTGACGTCGTTCTGCCTCTAGCCGCGCCTCGATCTCGCCCGGCATCAAGATTTCGGTAAACCCATCTGCCAGCGG
The DNA here is from genome assembly GCA_009919335.1 of Alphaproteobacteria bacterium. Classification (GTDB taxonomy): domain Bacteria; phylum Pseudomonadota; class Alphaproteobacteria; order Puniceispirillales; family Puniceispirillaceae; genus UBA3439. Next base: position 522 of record RGCC01000058.1, on the reverse strand, counting down.
ATTTGCCTTGATCCGCATCACCAGTTCATCCATCCGGTCACGAAATCCCTGTTCAGTGACAAAAATACCCGGCTTTAACGCCATGAAAAAATGTCCGACATTCTGCGGTCGATCCCAAACAGTATATTGATCCGGAACATCCCCGCCAAAATTAGCCCCGGAAAACACCCCTGCAAGAATTTCCATTAACATCGAAATCCCCGACCCCTTATAGCCGCCCATCGGCAAAACAACCCCGCGAAGTGCCGCGCTGGGATCGGTCGTGGATTGTCCATTTTCATCGAGCGCGTAGCCTTCAGGGATTGGCTCGCCGCGTTTTTCAGCAAGACGTATTTTGCCGCGTGCCGCAACGGCTGGCGACATATCCAATATGAAAGGCGGCAATTTTCCCGACGGCGCAGCGGCCCCAAACGGGCTGGTGCCGAGCAATCCTTCGCGCCCGCCCCATGGGGGCATGGCCTTTGACGCGTTGGTAAAGACAAAGGCAAAATAACCAGCCTTTACCGCTTGCAAAAGATAGGT
>RGCC01000057.1 GCA_009919335.1 Alphaproteobacteria bacterium | reverse complement strand
ACCTCACCCTTACCAAGGGTGCGCTCTACCGCTGGAGCTATGGCAGCATCTCTTTGTCATCCGGGTGCTTTTATCAACGGCGCCTGGACCGAGGCGTCTTCATGTGCCTCAAATTCGTGACAGGTACTAACAGTCTTGCCCCGAAATGACAAGCGGAAATAGGTCGACCAATCATCACATAACGATGCGTAAAAGAACGCGATAATCAGCGCGGTAAAAACTGGTGTCAGGGGGTTGTCGAACCTGCGCCTAGAATTTCAATAAAAACCTCACCAGCCGGCGGGTTGCCGGTGAGAACAGCTTATTCGTGAAAAAGCTGCCAGCCGCCCGTTTACTGGCGTCACCATAGGTAGGGTAAGGGGCAATCAGGTTAGCCATGCTGCCAATCTTGGCCTTGCTCGCAATTGCATGGCTCCAAGCTAAAATTATTTCGCCGGCTGCAGGTGCCAGAATTGATGCACCAAGAATACGTCCATCCTTATGGGTGATGATCTTGACCATGCCTTCGCCGCGCTGCTCGGCAATTGCTCGGTCATTGCCGGAAAGCGGCGCCCTAAGCGAGGTGATTTTATCTGCGCCAAAACGGCTCTTTGCATCGTGATACCCAAGCCCAACATGCGCCAATTCCGGGTCGCAATAGGTAACCCATGGCACGGCGTCATCATTCAGTTTGGCCGGTATCTTGAAAAGGATATTGCGGATCACGATGCCCGCATGATAGCCTGCGATATGCGTGAATTGCTGGCGTCCGGCAACATCACCAATGGCGTAAACATGCCGGTTACTCGCGCGTAACCGCCGGTCAGTGATAATACCTTTGCCATTATGGCGAACCTTGGCAGCGTCCAGCCCAAGATTGTCCAACGCCGGTTCTCGCCCGACCGCCATTAATAAATGACTACCGGTCACCTGTTTGCCATTGGCAAGGCTGGCGGTAATGATAGATCGGCCCTTTCTTGTGGATTGTGACAGGCCGGTAACGCCAATTCCCTCAATTAGCTTTACGCCTGATTTGATTAATTCCTGCCGCAGGATCGCTACTAATTCCGGATCGTCGCGGGTCATGATTTCGACGGCCTCAATCAGCGTCACGGCACAGCCAAGGCGCGCATGTGCCTGTGCCATTTCAACGCCGATTGGCCCGCCGCCAATAATCAGTAAATGATCAGGCTTTTCGCGATCGGCGAAAATTGTTTCATTGGTGTGGTAATCAACCTCATTCAACCCGGGAATTGGGGGCAGCATTGGCCGCGAGCCGCTGGCGATTACGATATATTTTGCCCGCACTGATGCTGTGGCTGATCGCACCTCGCGAGGGCCGGTAAAATACGCCATTTCGGGGATAACGGTGACGCCAAGCCCTTCGAAACGGGCAATCGAATCATGCGGTTCGATCGTTGCAATAACGCTGGCCACATGCGCTTTCACTACGGCAAAATCAATTTGCGGCGGATTATTCTTGATGCCCATCGCCGCATTACCATTGGCCTGATAGGCTGCCTTGGCGGCGGCCAGCAACGCTTTGGACGGGACACAGCCGCTGTTCAAGCAGTCGCCGCCCATTTTGCCGCCTTCAAACAGCACAACATTTGCACCCATCTGCACTGCACCTGCGGCAAGGCTTAGGCCGCCCGAGCCGCCACCAATCACGCAAATATCGGTCTCAATCTGCTTCATTGCCGGGTTCCTTTTTGCGACATGTTTGAACCGCCCGCCAGCGGCGGGTGATGATTGGCAACAGCGATAAAATTCCAAGCCCTGCCAAGGGCAACAGAATCTGCGGGCTGGTTAAAACACTAAGATCAGGTGTTTTGCCGGCGGCGAGGATATGATCAAAACCACGTCCAACCAAAATATAAACCGCACTACCCGGAATAATGCCAAGAAATGTTGCAATCAGAAACTGGGGCAAGGGCATACGGGTCAGGGCGGGAACAATATTAACCACCCAGAATGGCGCGGCTGGCACAAGGCGCAGCGCCAACAAATAGAAAAAGGCATTTTCGGAAAAGCCAGCTTCTAATTTGTTGAAAAACGCACCGGCGCGGCGGCGCAGCAGGTCACTTAATAGCGTCCGCGCCGCCACAAAAACCAGCCCAGCACCGGTCGTTGCCGCACCAACCACAAGCAGAACGGCAGGCCAGCCAAAGATCGCACCGCCGGCAAGGGTAAGCAGGCTTGCAATTGGCAGTGAAAACGCCACCGCCAGACTATAGGCGCAAAAATAGACAAGATAGCCAAGCCACAAATGATCAATGCTAAGGGATTTGATGGCTTCATAATGTTGGCTAAGAAATTGCCAACTGATCACCTGATTAGCACCACTGGCGAAAAATCCAACTAATCCGGCACTTAAAATCACCGGCAAGAGAAACCGTTTTGCAGATGATGTTCTCATCTCTCATGCCTCAGCTTTTGCCGGGGGGCTTGCCATGGGTTCTGCCGGGCTTGTTTGGGTGGCATGGTGGTGATCCTATCATTGCTAGATTTCATCTTAAAAGCGGCCTATAAATTGAAACAAGTAAATTGGAACAATAAAACAGAAACAGCGCTTGGTATGGCCGCCAAACACCGGATTCATCGGCCATAAATATGCCATAACATGATGCGAGACATGTGATAGGTAATATCGGGGGCGTGAAATAGGGATGCAGTCGTGAGTGGTGATCAGCAAACCGGCAAGACAGCCGCACAACAGGCCAAGCAGGATTCTGCTGACCGGTTAGCCAGGGCGTTGCGGGATAATTTACATCGCCGCAAAGCGCAGGCGCGCGCCCGTAAATCAATCGATGCAGGCTTGGCAAAAAACAGCCCTTTAATGAGTGATGATGAGGCGGCAAGACAGCCTAATCATCGTGATTTAACCCCAAAAAGCAAAGGCTAGCAGGCGCATGGATGGTTTGGAAATTAACGGCGGTACAGCGCTTCGCGGTGACATTGTTATCAGCGGCGCAAAAAATGCGGCCTTGCCGTTGCTATGTCTTGGCTTGATGGGCAGCGCGCCATTGGTGCTGGAAAATGTGCCTGAACTGGCAGATACGATTTCGATGGAGGGGTTGCTGCGTCATCATGGCGTTGATGTCACACGCAATGGTAATACCGTGACCATGCAGGGCGGGGCGACAAATTATGCCGCCCCTTACGAGCTTGTCCGCAAAATGCGCGCATCGGTGCTGGTTCTGGGGCCATTATTGGCGCGTTACGGCGAGGCGCGGGTATCTTTGCCCGGTGGTTGCGCTATTGGCACGCGGCCGGTTGATCTTCATGTTCGCGCGATGCAGGCGCTTGGTGCGGTGGTCGAGCTTGCTGATGGCTATATTCAGGCACGCGCGCCTGGCGGGGTGAGCGGCGGACGGGTTGTGTTTCCGATGGTCTCAGTTGGTGCCACTGAAAATGCGCTTATGGCGGCGGCGCTGGCAAGGGGGCCAAGCGAGCTGGTGAACGCGGCGCGTGAGCCGGAAATTACTGACCTTGCAAACTGCCTCAATGCGATGGGTGCAAAAATTACCGGTCAGGGCACTGACACGATCATGATCGAGGGGGTTGATGGCCTGCATGCGGCAAATTATGCCGTGATGTCTGACCGGATCGAGGCCGGAACATTTGCCATTGCGGCGGCAATGACTGGCGGTGATTTGACCCTGAAACGGACCAAGGCACGAACGCTTGATGCGTTGTTGATGGTGCTGCGCGAAACTGGCGCAACCGTAACCGAAACCGATGATACGATTAGGGTTGTTGCGAATGGCCGCCCGATTGCTGCGGATATCACCACTGATCCGTTCCCCGGATTTCCAACTGACTTGCAGGCGCAATTCATGGCGATGATGTGCATTGCCGATGGCTCGTCACGTATTTCTGAAACAATTTTTGAAAACCGTTTTATGCATGTTCCTGAATTGCTGCGCATGGGTGCTGATATTCAGGTTGATGGTGGCATTGCGATGGTGCGGGGGCGAAATGCGTTAACCCCGGCGCCGGTTATGGCGACCGATTTGCGAGCGTCGGTTTCGCTGGTGCTGGCGGCGTTGACGATTGAGGGGACAAGCCAGATAAGCCGCATCTATCATCTTGATCGTGGCTATAGCCGGCTTGAGGAAAAGCTTGGCAATTGCGGTGCGCAGCTGCGCCGTATCAAGGTGGCATAAACATGTATAATCCGGATGGCCAACTTCGCCTTTTGGCGCGTGATGGTGATGATGTTGCGGTGGTGTCTGCATTATTGCAGGATGCGATCATTCCCGGCGCTGACATGGAATATAACCACAAGAACAATCAGTTTATTATTGTTGCAAACCGGTTTTGTTGGGAAATCCCGCCGCTTGCTGGGGTGACAAGCAGTGCTGGCAGGCCGGTTCATGAACGCCGTCTCTGCGGTGTGCGGATTGGCAATGTTACGGCGGTACAGCATTATAACTGGCCCCAGATGCGGCAAGATACGCTGTTCAACCTGCTTGCGCTTCGCCATGTGGATATGGCAGAACAGGCAGAGAAAAGAACCGGTCTCCAATTTGAGTTTTCGGGTGGTTCAAGCCTCCGGCTAATAACGGACAGGATCGATATTACGCTTGCTGATCTTGATGCGGGTCACCCGACAAGTCTGCAGCCGGCGCATGATGTTTAGGGCGGCCCGCTGGGCGCTGGTGAAGTAGGATTAGGTAATGGCTCAAAGGCTGGATTTTCGTTCCGCAGATTTTGCTGCGGATTTTGACGCGCTGCTGTCGGGCAAGCGCGAGCAAGATAGTGACGTGCATGATGCTGTTGCCAAAATCATTGCTGATGTGCGCGCGAATGGCGATCCGGCAGTGCTGGCGCTAACGGCACAATTTGATAATCTCAAGGCTGAAACAATGGCCGAGCTAGCGGTCGGTCAAGATGAAATGGCCGCAGCGTTGGACGGGCTTTTGCCGGAACTGCGCGACGCGCTTGAGCTTGCGGCAGATCGTATCCGCAAGTTCCATGAACGGCAGTTGCCGCAAGATTTCACCTATGAGGACGAGGTCGGGGTCAAGCTTGGTATGCGCTTTGCGCCGGTAGATGCTGCCGGGCTTTATGTTCCGGGCGGCAAAGCGGCCTATCCGTCATCAGTATTGATGAATGCTATTCCAGCACTGGTTGCTGGTGTTGAACGGCGGGTTATGGTTGTGCCAGCGCGTGATGGCGAGGTTAACCCGCTGGTGTTGGCAGCGGCCGCGCTTGCCGGTGTCAGCGAGGTCTGGAAAATTGGCGGTGCGCAGGCGGTTGCCGCGCTTGCCTATGGAACCCAGACGATTGGTCAGGTTGATAAGATTGTGGGGCCGGGCAATGCGTTTGTTGCCGCGGCAAAGCGTCAGGTCTTTGGGCAAGTGGGTATTGATAGTATCGCTGGCCCGTCCGAAATTCTGGTGGTCGCTGATGCGCATAATGATCCAAACTGGATTGCCGCCGATTTACTGTCGCAGGCCGAACATGACGAAGCGGCACAATCAATTCTAATCACCGATGATGCAGCATTTGCCGATGATGTTGCAACGGCGGTCGAGGCGATGCTGCCACAATTGGAGCGTGCCGCGGTTGCGGGTCAATCTTGGGCTGATAATGGTGCCATTATTACCGTGCCATCAATGGATGAAATGCCGGCGCTGGCCAACCGCATTGCCGCCGAGCACCTTGAACTGGCGCTTGATAATGCGGCTAGCTGGTCGGAAAAGATCCGGCACGCCGGCGCGATGTTCCTTGGCCGCTATACGCCCGAAGCGATTGGCGATTATGTGGCCGGGCCGAACCATGTTCTGCCAACCGCGCGAACCGCACGGTTTTCATCCGGCCTCGGTGTTGCCGATTTTATGAAGCGTACAACGATGGTGGCTTGTGATGCTGATGGGTTTGCGGCCATTGCGCCATCAGGTGTTGCATTGGCGAATGCCGAAGGGCTTGGGGCGCATGCTTTATCCATGCGTATCCGAATGAACCGATAGGGATGTGATGGCTTCGGACGGGGATCAAAAAGACCAAGACCGGCTCGTGAAGATTGATTTGGACGATGCTGGCAAACCCCGTCGGTCAGCCGAGGCTGAACAGGAACGCGCCATCGCGATCTATGATATTCTTGAAGATAATATGTTCCGCCTTGATGGGCAGTCCGGCCCCTATCATCTGCATCTTCGCCTTGAGGGGCGGCATGTCCATTTTGATATTCGCGAGGCCAATGACACACCCCTAATCCAGTTTTTTATGGCGATGGGGCCGCTGCGCCGTGTCATGCGCGATTATTTCCATGTTTGCGATACCTATTATGATGCTATCCGGACGAAGTCGCCGTCACAGATTCAGGCTATCGATATGGGGCGGCGCGCGCTCCATAACGAAGGATCAGAATTGTTGCAAGCCCGCCTTGAAGGCAAGGTGGAAACAGATTTTCAAACTGCGCGGCGCTTATTCACGTTGATTTGTGTTTTGCAAAGCCACTAGGGGGCAATGACCTGAGATGACTGTTGAAACATCAAAAGCCGATGCTGACCAGCCCAAGAAAAAGGGCGTGGGGGCTATCTTATTCGCCTGTAATATCAATGCGGTTCGCTCTGCGATGGCTGAAGCTATGGTGAAGGTAACCTTTCCGGGGCAAATTTTTGCTGATTCTTGCGGCGTTGCGCCCGGCAACCCCGACGGGTTCGCCATTGCGGTCATGGCCGAAATCGGCATTGATATGGGGGCGCATCAACCCAAATCCTTTGATGATCTGGATTCTGAATTTTACGATGTCAATGGAACTGACCCAGAGCATGGATTGTGAGACATTATATTGGCCGGTTGATAATCTTGCCGAATTAACGGGGTCGCGTGAGGAGCGTTTGCGCGCCTATCGTCATGTCCGTGATGACATTCAGGCCAAGCTAGAAAATTATCTAAATAAATCAATCGCAGTAAAAACTTGACCTTTTAGCCAAATTTGCGCATTCCTATGGCTCAATTTGATAAGATGGAAAGGCACACATGGCCAAGGAAGGCGTAATCGAGTTTTCAGGAACGGTAGCAGAATTGCTGCCAAACGCGATGTTTCGCGTCAAACTCGACAATGATCACGAGGTACTTGCTCATACGAGTGGCAAGATGAGAAAAAACCGCATTCGGGTGCTTGCTGGCCTTAGCAAAGGCCGCATTACTTTCAGGTTCAAGTAACGGATAGGTTTTTGTAACAAAACCGCCCAGCCATGCCATTTAGGTGCCTGCATATGGCCCTTTGGTTGACATAACAATTTTTATGGCAATTCTTATGGCAGTCCTTTCGGTCGTTTTTAGTGCCGTCTTTTGATAATCTTCGGGCCTAGTCGTTACCTTAGGCGAGCAGGAGCAAGAGCGGCGTGCCAAACAAAAATCACCACCAAAACCAACAGCTTATTTTGGCCTCAGCATCGCCGCGGCGGCTGGATTTATTGGCGCAAATTCAGCTTATCCCTGATCAGGTTCTGCCCGCCAATATTGACGAAACCCCGCTAAAGGGTGAGCGGCCGGCAGATTATGCGCTGCGCATGGCGTGCCAGAAGGCGCATCATATTGTTACGGCGATAGAGCCAAAATTATCAACTGCCTTTGTGCTGGCCGGTGATACGGTGGTTGCTGCTGGACAGCGCATTCTGCCAAAGGCCGAAACTGAACAGCAGGTGCGCGCCTGTCTGGCCATCTTGTCGGGTCGCCGTCACCGCGTTTATGGTGGTATCGCGCTGCGGTTACCGGACGGCCAGCAGCGGCAGCGGCTGGTGATGAGCCATGTGCGGTTTCGGCGGCTTTCGGCGGCTGATATTGATCACTACATTGAGCATGGTGACTGGCAGGGCAAGGCTGGCGGTTATGCGATTCAAGGTATGGCGGCGCGATTTATTCGTTCGATAGACGGTAGCTATTCCAATATTGTTGGGTTTAGTCTTTATGATATTGCGGCGATGCTTGACGCAGCAGGCTGGCAAAATCCGGGGCAAAAACACCCTCCATCTCCCCTAGCTGAATAGGGCCGCTAGTGATGCGCAGCCTTGCCGTTAAAAAGCTATATCTTGAAACCGCCCCGGGTCAGACGCGGCTTGGGTTTTTTGGGTCTGATGACCGCCTTCTTGATGTGTGGTTCGACGCGTGGCATCGTCCCAATCTGATGGAAACCGTCCATAATGTTCGTATCGAGCGGGTATTTGCCAGCCAGAATCGCGCGACCGCAACGCTTGCTGATGGTGTGGCAATAAGCATCCGGCTGCGTAAATCAGATGCTAGTCTTGTAAAGGTGGGCAGAATTTTGCCGGTCACCATCATCGCTGCCCCGCGGCATGGCAAGCCGTGGCAGGCGATGCTTGGTGCGCGCTTGGCCTCAGCTGGTATGATCCTTCTTGTTGGTGTGGCTGACGGTGCCAGCAACATTGCGCTTTCAAACAATATTCCCAGCGAGGACCGCGCTGGCCTTACGGCGCGTTTGTTGGCGGAGGCGGGCTCAGAATTGCCATCAGGCTTTGGCGTGATTCTGCGGCGCGGCGGCAGCAAGCTAACCGATTTTACCGCGCCAGTATCACAGCTTCTTAAACAGTGGCAGGATCATGCTAATCCCATAGTCGCAGATCAAACCGGCTGTATTTATGATAGCGGCGGTTTGCTGGAGCGGGCGCGGCGTCTTTTTGGTGATCTTCCGCTGATTGACGATCCGGCAGAGGCCGCCACGATCTCGGCATTGCTGGATGATGAAATTGCTGCCGCCTGCCAGCCAAAGACGGCGCTTTCGTGCGGCGGTAACCTATGGTGTGCGCAATCGCACGCCTTATGGTCGATTGATCTTGATGGTAATGGCGTGACTGATTTTGACCGTGTGTTCAGCGAAGCGGCGATTGAGATACCCCGGCAAATGCGGCTTCGTGCTATGTCGGGCCCTGTGCTGGTTGATTTGCCGCGCCTTGCACCGGCAAAAGTTAAAAAATTTCGTCGCGCGCTTGAGACTGCGCTTGGTGATGATCCGCGCCAGCCAGATTGTCTGGGCATGACCCGCGGCGGATTGCTGGAATTGCAGGTCCCACATGGCGAGATGGCGCTCCATGCGGTGATGCAGGAACAGCCGGCACAAGATGCGCTTGCAGGGTTACGTTTAGTCATGCAGCAGCCGCCATTTAAGCCGGTTAAACTGGCGGTTAGCCGTGCTATGGCGGCGTGGCTTGAGGGGGTGGGGCGGCCCGCGCTCGATCACCTTGACAGACAGGTTCAGCTTGTTGTCTGGTCGGATGATACGCATAATCAGAGCGCGCATATTCTTGGCTA
>RGCC01000056.1 GCA_009919335.1 Alphaproteobacteria bacterium | reverse complement strand
TACATCGGCTCCTGACGCTAACTTTTCCAATATATCAGCCTCATATGCCATACGCGCAAGTGACGCCTCAAGTATGGTATCGGCGCGGTTTAGTGGCACAACAGTAACGCCATCGTCATCACCGAGAATTATATCACCTGGCATGACAACAACTCCACCACAGCTGATGCGATCATCAATTGAGCCGCCCCAGCCTTTGTGCGGTCCTGCAGGCGATAAAGCACTCAAAAAAACTGGCAACCCCATAGCTCGCATTTCAGCTGCATCTCTCGCCGCGCCATCAAGCACAACTCCGTTTATGCCGCGCAACTTCGCGCGTGTGTTCAAAATTCCGCCCCAGACCGCGCGATCGCTATAGTTTGCTGCGTCAATCACCAGAACCTCCTTTGGGTTCAAGCGGCCAATCACCTCATGAAGGGCGGCATTATCGCCTGCAAGAACGCTGACCGTTCGTGCCTGTCCAACGATTGTCATTCCGGTTGATAGCGGCGAGATGCGACCCGCCATGACATTCTGACGGTTCATCACATCACCGGCAATTGCTGGAGGTATGCTGGCCCATTGTATCAGTTTCTCGGCAGATAGCGGGGCGAAGTCATTTTTAAAAATTTGAACTGACATTTATTTACTCCGTTGCAAAACCACTTCCGGGGCGGGTATATTCTGGGCGTGGTGGGCTAAAGACATCGAGGATGACAGCACCGTCAGGCCCGCCAATAATGCCATGTTCAACGCCGCACGGGCTGCACCAGAAATCACCCTTTTGAACGGGAATTTCTTCACCGGCTTGAATGCGGATCGCGCTGCCTTCCAGCATCACCCCCCATTGTTCCTGCGGGTGACCATGGATTGCGCCAACAGCATTTGGCGCAATGCGGACCACTGATAACATCGCGTGATCACCGGGGAAAATACGGGTCGTAAGCCCCTCGCCAAGGGTGCGAGCAATCCCTTGATCCATGGCATCAATATTGAAAAAATTAGTATCTTTCTGGCTCATCATAACCTCTAAAAAAACGGTGGAATTGTCTCTTGATAACGGAGTATATCATTATGTGAACGGCGTCACCTGGCGACCGCCAACTGAGTGATAGGTTTAGTGTGACGCCGCTGGAATGATGAAATCAAGCAGAAAACACCAAAACCACTGGTGCCGCCCGATTCACCACAGATTATATGCGGCGGTTTTCACTCACTTTGTGATTCGATCAGCTCGGCGCGAATGACCCGGCAGCTGCATAGATGCTGGTATCATTGAAAATCGGTTGAGTTTTCTGGTTTGTTATAGTATAACATTACATTACGAACTTTCGACGCGTTGTCGACTGTGCTGACTATTGGCCAAGCCCAACCGCAAGCTAGCTTGCAGCATTGTGAATGAGGGAAAGACAATGATGGTACGAGGATCGATAAATCATCTGATCAGTTTCTTTAGGTTCTGTGGGCTGGGCTTGCTCCTAATTGGGGTACATTCTACTGCAATGGCATCGCAGAGACCGTTATCTGTGGTTGCTTCAATAAAACCAATTTACTCATTGGTTGCGGCGGTGATGGGTGATATTGGCACGCCGGAATTGCTGCTTAAGGCGCCGTCATCGGCGCATCATTTTACCTTAAAACCTTCACAGGCCCGTATTTTACAGGCGGCGGATATCGTCTTCTGGGTTGGCCCGACGATGGAACAGCCACTAACAAAAGCACTGGCGACGCTTGCGCCACACGCCCAAACGACACCGCTGATCAATGCCTCTGGTCTGATGTTGCTTGAATTTAACAACGATGCGCCCGCACATCAAAAGCCTGGCCTTGAACAGCGTGACGATCACGATAGGCACGAAAAACATGGTGATCACGACGGCCATATGATTAATCCGCATATCTGGCTTGATCCGCAAAATGCTCAGGTAATGCTTCGGGAGATCTCATCGCGGCTTGGCAAGGCCGATCCAGAAAATGCCAAGATCTATGCCGCGAATGCTGATCAGATGTCGGTGCGTCTTGCAGGTTTGCAGGCCGATATTGCAAGGCAGCTGGCACCATATTCCGCCGCCAGATTTCTGGTGCTGCACGATGCACATAGTTATTTTGAGCGTCGGTTCGGTTTGCGCAATCATGGGGCAATTACAAGCGAGCCTGACGTCATGCCAACGGCATCGCGGATAAAGGCGCTACGTTCCGAACTAGGCACACATCAGATTGATTGTATTTTCGCTGAACCGTTGTTGGGACAGAAAGCCGTAGACCTGATCGCCGAGGGCAGCAAGGTTCGCATTGGGAGGCTAGATCCGGTGGCCAGTAATCTGCCTGCTGGCGTCGAGCTTTACCCCGATCTTTTGCAAAGCTATGCCACAGCGATGCAAGCCTGCTTTAGCGGCAATTAGGATTAACCGCCCGGTCTAGTGCTGATCAGCAATAATCATATCAGCCGCTTTTTCGGCAATCATGATCGTCGGTGCATTAGTGTTGCCGGACACCAATGTTGGCATGATGGACGCGTCAACTACGCGCAGCCCCTCAAGGCCGTAAACCCGAAGCCGCGCATCAACAACATCACCCGATTTTGCATCAGGCCCCATACGGCAGGTTGAAACCGGATGATAAAGGGTCACGCCGGTTTCACGCGCATAAGCCAGCAGCGCATCATCGGTATCAAGCTCTTTGCCCGGACGCATTTCTGATTCAACCAGCGGTGCCATATGCTCACTTTGCATGATTGATCGGGCGATTTTCATGCCGGCAACATGCACCCGGCAATCTTCATCAGTGCTTAGGTAACATTGCCGGATTTCGGGCGCTGCCATAGGATCGGATGATTTGATATGAACCGAGCCACGGCTTTCTGGCCGAAGCTGGCAAGGGCCAAAGGTCATGCCGGGGAATTTATCAAAGACGCGTTTTGCCGGGTTAGCAAAGCTGGCATGAGCAATGTGATATTGAATGTCGGGACCGGCAAGACCGTCACGCGATCTAACAAACCCACTAAGGACCCCGGCCGGCAGGCTGAGCAGGCCGCGACGGGTCAGGCCATAGCGGATAATCTCGGCAGCAAGCCCAAGCCCGTGCGCGCGGTTGTTAAGCGAAATATTCCGCCGCAACCGCCATGATAAACGCGAGATATAATGATCGGCTAGATGACTGCCAACACCGGATAATTCATGGCAAACACTGATGCCGTGACGGTTGATATGATCGGGCGCGCCGATGCCTGACAATTCGAGAATTTGCGGCGATTGAATTGCACCGGCCGACAGGATAACTTCGCGCCCCGCCTTTAGATGATGCGCCTTGCCCCGGCGGATATAATGAACCCCATCGGCGCGCTTTCCGCTTAGGCTGATCGAGGTGACATGCGCATGGGTGATAACACGAAGGTTAGGCCGGCTTCGCGCAGGTTGTAGGTAGGCTTTTTTGGCCGAAAACCGCAGCCCGTTTTTCTGCGTTACCTGATAATAGCCAAACCCGTCCTGACTGGCGCCATTATAGTCCTTGTTGCGCGGATAGCCCAGCTTCTCCGCGGCATCAATCAGCATATCAAGGGCTTCATAGCGCGTGCGTACCGGCGCCACATTCAACGGCCCGTCAATGCCATGGATCTCGCTGTCAAAATCATCATCACCATTTGCCAATGCTTCACAATGCTCGGCCTTACGGAAATACGGCAGCACATCATTATATGACCAGCCACGATTGCCGCGTTGGGCCCAGCCATCATAATCAGCTGACTGGCCGCGAACATATAGCATTGCATTAATCGCAGATGATCCGCCAAGCACTTTACCTCGCGGAATGGCGATCCGGCGGTTTCCGCTGCTGTCTTCGGGCTCGGTCTCAAACATCCAGTTCATTGCCGGATTAACCATCGTCTTGATATAGCCTGCCGGAACATGAATCAGCGGGTTGCGGTCTTCGCCACCGGCCTCAAGAAGCACCACATGACAAGCCGGATCTTCACTTAAACGGGCGGCCATCACGCAGCCAGCAGATCCGCCCCCAATGACAATATAGTCAGGTTGATTGTGATCATATGCCATTACCGCTGCTCCTTAAACAATACTGCACAGACCCCGTATCATAAGCGTGAAACCACCGCAAGCCAGAGCAAAATGGACAAAATGACGAAAGGTTTCTTCAGTGATGTGCTGTCGTGTTAAGTGCCCCGCTTGTTGTCCAACGATGGCTGGAATAATCATGGTAGCTGATAAAAACAAGCTATCACCAACAGGAAAGCCAGCATTAGAAATACCCAGCCACAAAGCGGTATAGCCCATCGATAGAAACACGCCAAGTAACATCGCAAAGTCGTTTTTATCAATACGCATCATCATAAATAACTGAACGCTCGGAAAAGAATACATGCTGGTAAAACTGCCTAGAACGCCGGATGTAATACCTGCTGGAACAATGAGTCGTTTGAGGCTTTTGGCTTTGATCCGTCGTTGGCGAAGTTGGGGCAATGGAAAGCTGGACAAGGTAGCGTGAAGCACAATAAGTGATCCAATCAAGATGCCGAGCAAACGACTATCAACCGTTACCATAATTGGCGCCCCAACTAGCATTATTAGTGTAGCGACGCCGACAAGTGGCCAAAATTGTCTCAAAATACGCCAATGCGATCGGTTCAGCCAGATTTGTTGGATGTTGGCCACGATTATCGGCAAAGCAAGAATAGCAACAGTTTCGGGAAGCGAGAGTGCAAATAGCATAATGGGTGTAGCAATCAGCGGCAGGCCAAATCCCAACGCGCCCTTTACAAAACAGCCAAGAAGAACTGCCGTTATCACGATTATAAAATCGGCTGAAATTTGAGCTTCAATAATCATCTTGTTATATCCTGATATAAACAACGGCTGAGATTGTGTTCAGCTTGAAAACATGATGCTGTGTTAGTTTTACCTCACAATTTACATTAATCATCTATGTGGACGAAGCCGCTAATTTTATTTCAAGAGTAATATGATGACACAGTTTATGGGTAGTCTAGGGTGAAAGGGATTGTCGGCTTAAAAAAATAAGCCTAACGTCGGCAGGCCCCAAAGGGTGGTTTGCGGCGTATGAGGCCGAACGACTTTTGGAGTTAGCGGGGGCTCCTATGAGCAGATTTATTAGGCAAGTGTTGGTTGATTCAAAGCCAGTAGCCCTTCGGCTCTACCCATGTTTAGAAACCGTCATGCCTGGACCATTTATCTCCGCACCTTTGCTTCAAGAATTGGGCTGTGATGAGCATTGATGTAATAGTGTTGATCATCGCTGGTGCGCTTGCTGGTGGTTTTGCCAATGGTCTTGCTGGATTTGGCACCGGCCTTTTTGCGCTTGGTTGGTGGCTGGCGGCGATGCCACCACTGGATGCGGTTGTCACGGTTGTGATCATGTCGCTAGTTGGGGGGGTACAAGGCCTATATGCTGTCCGCAATGCGATTGATAAGGCCGACCAATTTCGGTTTTTAGTACCGGCACTGTTTGGCATCATCATTGGCTATCTGGTTTTGGACGCGGTCAATGTCGCCATACTGAAATTTTTGGTAGCGAGCCTGCTGATCCTGTTTGGTGGGTTTTTTACCTTTCGTAAGACTTTGCCAAAATTGACCAAGCGTTATCTTTTAGCCGATGTGTTTGTTGGGTTTATTGGTGGTCTCTTTGGAATGGTGGCTGGAATGTCTGGAGCGATTTTAACTATGGGATGCTCACTTTATGATTGGTCCAAGGCGCGTCGGCGCGCACTGGTACAGCCGTTTAACATGATCGTTTTGGGAACGGTGATGGTTTTGATGGCGTTGCGTGGGTTAATTGACCAGCATATCTGGCTGATTGTTGCGGTGGCCTTTCCATTTTCGATTATTGGCACGCAAACTGGCATTTTTGTGTTTCGCCGGTTAAATGATCAGCAGTTTCAACGGCTGCTCATATGGTTGATTCTTGCATCTGGTCTTGTTCTTGCGGGACGCGAATTAACTGCTATCATAACATCAATGTAGGTGTTTAATTGCTCCATTCTGAAGTTTAACAATCAGTTTCAAAGGTGTTGTTATGACTGAAATGCCAATGGGAAGCCGGGATGATGTTCTAGCTGGAGGCGGCACTGGTGGTACAACTAGCTCGCCAGTTGCATTTCCCATTCCGGCTGATGAACTGGGCAGTGTCTCTATTTCCCCCGACGGCGCCTTTGAGGCGGGAAGTTATCAAACATTTGTGCTTACCTACACAGCGGGCAAATTTGGCATTGATGATTCTGGATCAATCCGGGTTTGTTTTCGGTTTGCTAGTGACCAAACTCGACCACAATTTGAAGATCCAGAGGGGCCGAACTACACGACTATTGAAGCGTCTAACAATGCTATTCTCACGTATCATTATGATCCAAAGGGTAATGTGCGCCCGTGGGATAGAACGCTTTATGTGAAAGTTGTGCGTGGGTTTTTGCGCGAAGGTGATCAAATTACCATCACCTTTGGTGACCGGTCTGGTGGCTCGCCGGGGATGCGGTTGCAGACATTCTGTGAAGAGAGCTATGAGTTCCACGTATTGGTTGATCCGATTGCGACCTATTGTTACCAGCCGATGCCCGTCCAACCGGCGATTACAATTATTCCAGGTAAGCCGGATCGTTATTTGGCGGTCGCACCAACAATCCGTGCGGTGAATGAGGTGTTTTCAATTAAATTCAAGGGTGAGGATAAATGGGGCAATCCGTCAGACCAGTGCGATATTGTGTTATATCCTCGCTCCAGTCATCCTGTTAAAGGGCTGCCCGAGAGTGTTAGTCTGAAGCCCGGGTCTTTTTCTGGCGAGATTGCTGACCTTTTGGTTGCAGAGGCAGCTGATCTACATGTGGATTTTCTGGATCGGTCAGGCACCGTAATTTGCCGGACAAACCCAATCCGGATTGAGGATAGTCCAGTATCGAGACATTTCTGGGGTGACCTTCATGGCCAGTCGGAGGAAACCATCGGCACCGGCAGCGCTGAGGCCTATTTCAGGTTTGCGCGTGACTATGCGTTTGTTGATGCCACAGGTCATCAGGGTAACGATTTTCAGATTACTGGTGATTTATGGGGTGAGCTTGACCGCCTATGTAAAGCGTTTAACGAGGATGGTAAATTTGTTGCCATTCCGGGCTATGAATGGTCTGGCAATACCGGGCTTGGCGGTGACCGCAATATCTATTTCCCAACCGAAGGACGCACCATCCGTCGGTCGTCGCACGCCTTGGTAAGCGACCATTCTGACATTGATACTGACTGTAATTCAGCTATTGAGCTATTTGCCGCTTTTGCAGAGCACGGCGAGGATGATGTTGTTGTTTTCGCGCATTGTGGTGGCCGTTATGCCGATATTGAACTGGCACACGACGGGCGGTTTGAAAAGGCCATGGAAATTCATTCAAGCTGGGGCAGTTTCGAATGGCTGGTGCAAGATGCGTTTCGTCTTGGTTACCGTGTCGGTATCGTTGCTAATTCAGATGGGCATAAGGGCCGGCCTGGTGCCAGCTATCCAGGCGCGGCGCTGTTCGGGGCAGTAGGTGGGCTGACTTGCTTTTTGATAGATAAACTAAGCCGTGAAGCGATTTTAGAGGCAATCCGGAAACGTCACCATTACGCCACCACTGGCGGTGAAAACGGCCGGCCATTGATCACGCTTGATGTAGATTTTCCGCAAGGCGGCACAAAATTCCATGAAGATCCCCGCCATGGGCGTGACACGGGTAAAGCGGCAGATCAGGCAATTATGGGTGATATTGTCCATTTGCCATCGGGCGATGTGTCGATCAAGGTAGATATCCGTGCCAGTGTGGCAATTGAACGTGTTGATATCTTCAACGGTTTAAACTTGATTGAAACTATTCGCCCCTATGCCAAGGAAGATCTTGGCAGCCGTATTCGCGTAATCTGGGAAGGCGCTGAATATCGGGGCCGTTTCCGGCAGGTGATCTGGGATGGATCAGCCTTTTTGTCGGAAAATGAAATTATTTCCGCAAGTTCGATTAATTTTTTCAACAAGGATAAAACGCTGAATCAGCCATCACCTGTTGAATTGAACTGGCGTGCATTAACGACAGGAAATATTGGCGGCTTTGATATGATACTAGCCGATCCTTATAGCGGCACGCTGAAGATCGAAACACCATTGATCAAGGCTGGTGTTCCACTGGAAGATATTGGTTTTGAAGATGAGGTATTTGATAATAGCGGGGTGCTGCCGCGCTACCTAAAGCTATTTCGGCTGCCGACAATTAATCCGCATCAGACCTTGCAGTTCGAGCGCAAGGTCGCGCTTGATGGCGACGGGGATAATCCAATCTTTATTCGGGTGACGCTAGAAGATGGCACCTTGTGCTGGACCAGCCCGACCTACCTCTATCGCTAGAGCCTATCACTATAGCCGAACTTTATCGCTGAATATTATCACTGCCATATGTGCAGCGGCGCAAATACTCAGTTACTTCGGTGCGGGAGCCAAACTGCGATAATGTGCTGGCATGAATTGGCTGGCGCATATGTAGGGAGATTGAGTGTCCCATTTTTTTACAGATCTCACGGAACATTAGTGAATAGCCCAATGTGACACTAATCCTGCGCGCCATCTGGTATAATAGTGAATTTCGTCCATCAAAATAAAACGGGATCGTCGTTGTATCGGGAACTTGCGCCAGCTTTGCCGCAAAGGTTTTCCAGTCGGTGTCGATAGCGTTGCCAACAAAGTTGGGCGCTAGAGAAATTGCTCCGGCTGGAAAAATAATCACCGCGCCTCCATTTTTCATGTGTTTAGTAGCGTCGGCACGGGTTTTCAAATTACTAGCAAGTGCGGCTTCGGTTTCATCAAAATCAACCGGCAAAATCTTGTCCATAACTGCAGGTGCCTGGCGCAAAACCCGATGTGTGATGATCTTATAATCCTGTCGCACATCAGCCATTAGTGCGCATAACGCCAAACCATCGATCACCCCATATGGATGGTTGGCAATCGCCAGAACCGGGCCTGTAGCCGGAATCGAGGCGGGAATGCCGTCGATATTGCTGCGTGTCAGATCAATTGAAATATTCAGCCGTCCGAGCGCATCAGACCAGAAATTCTCGGGTGGTAAATCGTCTTTAACATAATCAAAGTACAATTTGCGGATCCGAGGTTGCCCGGTGATTTTTTCAATTGACCTGATAAAATGGTTTGAGAGTGCGCCCATTTCGCCGTTCGCAAACGAAAAGATAGGGTGCAAATCGGTGGGGTGAGAGACATTCGGTCGCATACGCAGCGGATTCCTCTGGAAACCATACTAA
>RGCC01000055.1 GCA_009919335.1 Alphaproteobacteria bacterium | reverse complement strand
AGTAGCGGTCACCAAGGCGCGGATCCTTCCAAAAACCACCAGATGGATCAGGGTTCAGATTACAACCGATAAAGCCCATTTCCTCGACACAGCGCGACAGTTCGGCAATGCTGTTTTCAAGTGAGGTCTCGGGGCTTTGCGGCAATTGGCAAACCGGAACAAAATTATCTGGAAACAGGTCACAGACGCGCCGGATCAGATCATTACAAAGTTCGGTCCATGCTTGCGACGTGCTGGCATTGCCAAGGTCATGCCCCATCCAGCTAGCCCGCGGCGAAAATATCGTCAGATCAGTGCCGCGATCCTGTTGCAATTTAAGCTGATTATTGGCGATTGATTCGCGAATTTCATCATCCGAAATCTTCACATCGCCTTTTGTAAAAAGATGGTTTGGGTCCTTTGCCAATAATGCCCGCTGCTCGTTACGATAGGCCTCGACCTGTGGCGGCGTTGTTGTGTAATGGCCATGACAATCAATAATCATCGTTAAATCTTCCCTCATAAAAATATCGAAATATTGGTCATGTCCGCTGACCTAAGACGTAAGCAAGTTGCTAGCCTAGGACAACAAATGCGCGAAACCAAGAGCCAAAATGAAAAAAACGCCGCGGCAAAAAGCTTGTTTCATTTCGGCTGATATCGCCCTCATTCGACCGGCGTAAATCCGTAAAGCCGGGCTGGATTATCCACCAGAATTTTTTTCTGTAACGCTGCATCACGCGCCAATAACGGCACCAGATCCAACAAATCACCATCATTTGGCATATGGCGCTTGATGTTTGGATGCGGCCAGTCGGTTCCCCATAAAACACGGTCGGGGGCAATTTCGACAAGTTCCTGAGCATAGGGAACTGCATCATAAAATGGCGGCCCCGCTGATGAAATACGTTCAGACCCACAAATTTTCACCCACCAATTCTCGCGCTCAAGAAAGGATTTTAAAATCTTGAAAGCTGGTTGATGCACGCCGTCGGCTGTTGGCACTCGGCCCATATGATCAACAATTATATTCATATCAAACTGCAGGAAGAAATCCTTGAAATTCAGAATATCCTCGGCGTTTACATGGATCACCAGATGCCAACCAAGCGACTTTATCCGGTTTAATACCCGCTGCATCATCGCCAAATCAGGCGTGCCACCAAGATGGGTTACAAAATTAAACCGGATGCCGCGCACCCCGCCAGCATCAAGATCGGCAAAATCCTCGTCGGAAAAACTGTCATTGGCAATACAGACGCCGCGATAATCATCGGGCCGGCCCGCAATCGCATCAAGCATCGCACGGTTATCAGGGCCATGACAGCTTGCCTGCACAATGACCGCACGATCAATGCCCAGCTTGGCATGAAGAGCGGCCAGACTTTCCTTTGGGCCATCGGGCGGATGATAGGTCGATTTCGGGTGATAGGGAAAAACCTCATGCGGGCCAAAAACATGACAATGACTGTCGCAAGCACCCTTTGGCGCAATAAACGCCGGTGTTCGCGTATCCGGATCGGGCGCCATGCAGCTTTTCATACCGGTAACGGGGTGTAAATATTCACTCATAGCAATACCAATCTGGCGACAATATCTCTAGACGCCCTTGTTCATGAGGGGGTGACGTAACCCATCAGATGGGGAAATGTCTAAATCAGGCTTTCGTCATTTATTCACGCTTTCGCATCTCTCGCGCAATAGAATATGCGGTGATGCAGAACAATCAATAGAAGAACGAAATTCCGGGGTAAGTTTTAAATCTGCGGGAAAAATCTTTAGATATATAAAACGACAACGGGCAAATCCCGCCCCTCAAATCTAGCCCCTCAAATCCCGCCTCTCAAGTCGACGTACCCCGCAATGAATGTTTCTTTGGGCGGTATAGCGAGCGAAATATGCGTCATTATTTTGCGGCGGAGTTCAACCTTGACGACCGCGGGAATACGGCTAATTTAAACAGCTGACTTCTGTTGCGCGCTAGCGTGCCTGCCGGTGATCCGCCGGACATTTCTGGAGATATTATGGCCAATCTTAATCTGTCTATTGCTGTCGGCAATTATGATCGTAACCGCGCCCTTTTTGATGGTGATGTGCAAATTGACGGCGTTGATCCAATCTTTATGAAATTGTCGCCTGAAGAAATCTTTTTCCGCGCCTTTCGTAATCAGGATTTTGATATTTGCGAGCTATCATTCAGCTCTTACACGGTCAGCACCGCCCAGGATAGCGGCCATTACATTGCCATTCCTGTCTTTATGTCACGCTCTTTTCGCCATTCATCAATCTATATCCGTAAAGGCAAAGGCATTAATGAGCCTGCCGATCTTCGCGGCAAACGCATTGGCATTGCCGAATACCAGCTAACCGCCAATGTATGGGCCCGCGGCCTTCTTGAAGATGATTACGGCGTCACGCCATCCGATATTCACTGGATTCGCGGCGGTGTTGGGACGCCTGACCGGCCGGAAAAAATCAAACTTCAACTTCCCGCTGATGTCTCCATCGAACCGGCACCAAAGGGCAAATCGCTTGATGAAATGCTGGTTGCTGGTGATCTTGATGGCTTTATCGGGCCCCGCAACCCGCCATGTTATGATGCTGGAAACCCTGATATTGTCCGCCTGTTTCCCGATTTGGTCGGCACCGCGACCGATTATTACAAACGCACTGGTATTTTCCCGATCATGCATCTACTTGGCGTTCGCAAAACCCTAGCCAAGGCCCACCCCTGGCTGCCCGGCGCCCTTTATAAAGCATTTAATCTGTCAAAGAATATGGCGGTTAATATGCTTTTAGATACGGCTGCATCGCACGCGACAATTCCGTTTTTGGCCGAACATATCGAGTCTGCACAGGCGCTTCTGGGGCAGGATTACTGGTCAAACGGGGTTGAGGCAAACCGTAAGGTCTTGGATAATTTCCTCGATCACCATCACCGGCAGGGCCTATCAGCGCGGCGCGTTTCAGTCGATGAGCTGTTCCATCAAGGAACGATTGAGCAATTCTCGGTCTAGCCGATCAGCCACCGCCAAAGGCAAAGAACGCGTCATTGCGATAACCGCTTTTACCATAGCAGAAGGGCGTGCCATCATCGCCGACAACAGTGCCACCGGCGGCGCGCAGCACAGCATCACCGGCTGCCGTATCCCATTCCATAGTTGGCCCATAGCGCGGATAGACATCTGCCTCACCCGCCGCAACCAGACAGAATTTCAACGATGACCCAATTGAAACAGTCTGTTTAATGCCCCGATCTTCCAGCCAGCGGTTTGTCGCCGCGTCACGGTGCGATGCGCTGGCGACCGCAACAATCGCCGCAGGGTCTGGTTTTCGAACCTCAATTGGCCGACAATTACCGGACGAAATTTCAAACGCGCCGGCATCGGCACTACCAAAAAATAACCGGCCCAATGCTGGCGCATAAACAACACCCATCACCGGAACGCCGCCTTCAATGAAACCGATATTGACGGTAAAGGCGCCATTGGCATCAGTTTTGATAAATTCTTTGGTGCCATCCAGCGGATCAACGAGAAAGAACTGATCCCCCGCAGCAGAGTCATGGCTCATCGGGTTTTCTTCAGACACGATCTGGATTGATGGGGCCGCAGCAGCGATTGCCGGCAACAGAATCGCTTCAGCCGCCTTATCCGCCTCGGTGACGGGGCTGCCATCAGCCTTGATATCGATTGTTGGCCGGCGGCGGTAGATATCCATAATAACCTGACCAGCCTCTTCAACCGGGCGGATCAATTGCCTCGCAAGCGCTGCATAATCCATCTTGCCTTGCCCCAGATTATTCGTCACCGCGGATGCTTGCCTCCATCTTTTGGCGTAACTCGTCGGTTACCTCAGGCTCGACATCGAACCACATACGCCATGCCGGTTTGCCCTGATGCAACAACATTCCAAGCCCGTTTATCGTCATGTTACCGCGTTGGCGCGCCGCCGCCAGCAATCTTGTTTCCAGCGGCGTATAGATAATATCACTTACCAATGCCGCGGTCGGCAGCGCATCCAAGGTCAAATCTAATTCAGCCATACCAACCATACCCTGACTGGTGGTGTTGACCAGCATCGCTGCACCATCAAGCGCATCATGGCGCAGATCCCACGGCAATGTTTCTATTGGTCCGCCAAATTCACTGGCGATGATTTCGGCATGCGCCTTGGTCCGGTTTACCAACCGGATTTCAGTTGCGCCTTCGGACAACAGCGCATAACAGATCGCCCGCGCACCACCGCCGGCGCCAAGCACCACCACCGGCCCAGCATCTGCACGCCAATCAGGAACCTGCTGTTTTATGTTTCCAATAAAACCAAGCCAGTCATTATTCGTCCCAAAAAGCGATTGGTCTTCCCGCACCACTACACAGCTAATCGCCCCAATCTTTTTGGCAACATCGTCCAGCTCATCAACAATATCCATTGCCTCTAGCTTGTGCGGGATCGTCAGGTTACAGCCAGAAAATCCCAGCGGTGCCATCGCCCGAAGCGCCGCGCCGACAGACCCCGGCTTGATTTCCAACGGTACATAGCTGCCGCGAAGATTCTGTTGGCTGAACCAGTAATTATGCATTAGCGGCGAGCGCGAATGAAGCACCGGCCAGCCCATGACCCCTGCCAGCAGAAAACCGTCTTTTTTTGACCTATGGATATTTGACACCTGATTTCCTTTCCTTAAAACGCCGTGGTCACTTACCGATCACCTGCCCCCGCTTTATGACGGCAATTTGGCATAGAAGTGATCCCAAGTGCGCTGAAACAGCTTGGCATTCCATAGCTTGCCCCGGCACAGCGCCATTTCATCATCACTAAAGCAATACGGCTTGCCGATCTGCATCGCCATATGCTGACGATGCGCATTTTCTTCAAGATAATTGATCAGCACAAACGCCTCGGTAATGCTGGCGCCAACCGTCACCGCGCCATGCGATTTCATCAAGGCGGCGGGCCGGTCGCCAAGAATTTGATTCAACCGATCCGACATTTCCGGATTATTAATCGAGTCTGGTGTGTCTAGTACCGGCACCGGATATACCAGCGAGCCTTGGGCAAATACCGGCAGATAATCAACGCCGACCATAGTCAGGAAGGTAGACCATTTCGGATGCGCGTGGACAATGGCATTCACCTCTGGACGCGCCCGATAAATGCCGGCATGAAGATGAAATTCCAGCGGCGGGTTGCCATCACCCGCAAGCAAATTGCCCGCGAAATCAATCTGGCAGATATCCTTGGCACGAAGCTGGCTGCGCTGGCATGATCCAATATTGATATGCAAGGTTTCACCATCACCGCGAAAGCTGGCATGGCCGTTATAGTCAATAATATCAGACGATTCCAGCATCCGAATACAATCGGCAAGCTGTTGTTTTTTCTGCTCTAGATCATCCATTTATCGACTCCAATTTACCAATTAACCTCGTTGCGAACCTCAGCGCGCCAAAGATGCCATGCGCGCATACCTGCGGTCTGGTTCGGCACATCTGCAAGCTGGCCTTCGGTTTTAGTCAATGCCGCCAGATTGCCATCGCTGCTTAGTGCCTGCGCAAAATGCTGAATTCGGGCATTCACTTCGGTATAGACCGCACGAAACACCGCCGTTTGCAGCGTCGGCCCACAAGCGACAGACCCATGCGCCCGCATCAATGCAACATCCTTGTCCTTTAAAACTTCGGCCAAGGCCTCACCCTTCACACAGTCGCAAACCAGCATATCCGTATCGCCAAATTTGTCGGCAATATCAAAAACCGGAACGCCCGCCGCCAAGAAAGCAGCATTGTGGAACATTGCCTTCATATCGGTTGGCACCAGCCCAAACGGGATTACCGATGGCGAATGGCTATGAACCACTGAATTGATATCGGGGCGTGCCTTATAGATTTCACCATGAATGAACCTTTCAAGAAAACTGCCACGTCCATTGGCGTTACACGGCTCGCTATTTAGGTCATATTCAATGATGTCATCAGGAACCACCAGTGCCGGCGCAATTGATTTTGACATCAAAAACCGGTCGGGCGAGTCTGGGTGGCGCATCGACACATGACCAAAGCCATCAACCACACCACGCGCGGCAAGAATTCGGCTTGCCGCCGCAAGATCGGCCAGCAATTCAGGCGCAACCGGCCCCGCAGATTTTGGAGTTTCACTCATCATGTCACCTCGTCTTCAATCGCCTTTTGTTGATATGATATGATCAGATCACAACGTCAGTCATGATGCCCTTGGGAAAAATATCTTCGGGGGTAAATTGACGATGCGCGATGCCCTGCTGATAGGTATAAAGCGCCATTTGTTCCCATGTCGGGCGATTTTCTTCGATGCCATAAGGGAAAAGATCGCCATCAAACATGTCCCGCATCTTGCGCGCATAGGTCGCCAGCCACGGCACCGGATAGCGCGAAACCGCCGGATCAAGAAGCCGCTCAAGACTGCGCCGCTTGGACTCCTGAAACGCATTCAGCAAGTTCCGCGCGACCCAAGGGTTTTCATCCAAAATCTGCCGCCGCATGGCAATGATATGCATAATCGGCCAGACCTTAGTGCGCTGGTAATAATCCTCTTCCATTTCGATATAGTCAGGAAACAGCCGCTCAACATCTGGATGCCCCTCAAGAAAACAGGTTGGTGGGCGGGCAATAATCGCGCAATCAATCTCGCCTGAGGCCAAAAGCTCACTGAGCGATTTATCATTGATCCGCGTCAGCTCGACACCTTCAGGCAGGCTTAACTCGACCTTTTCTTTGCGTCCGGCAGCATTGGCACCAGCCTGCACCCAATGAACATCACTCAGCTTTACGCCCATCTCGTTATGCATCCAGCCACGCATATAGACGGCCGCAGAATGTGCCCATTCTGGCGATCCCACGCGTTTCCCTTTCAAGTCGGCAATCGTTTTGATTTTACTGTTTTTATTGACATAAAACGAACTAAAGCGGAACAGCCGAGAACAAATGACCGGTAGGCCAATAACATCACTATCCGGGCGGGTCACCTGCGCCGAGAATTTGGCAAAGGACAGCTCGGCAACATCAAATTCACGATTGGCAGTGAATCTCGCAAAACACTCATGATGGCCAAGGTTGAGCCAGTTATGGTCAATGCCTTGCGCCCGCACTTCACCAAGGCGGAAATCGCGGAAATGGTCATAATCAGTTGTTGCGATGGATAGTTTTAGCTCTGACATAAATACCTCAAAAATACAGTTCCGAAATTCAACAAAATGGCGATTGCCATCTGCCGGTAACAAAGACCGAAGGGTTAAAGTCATATCCTATGGGATATGATGGAGTGGCGGGAAGATTTTATCGAGATAACTCGCATTGCCTTCGGCCGTTCCGACCTAACGGGCCCTTTAGAAAGATGCAAAGGTTACGCCAGCGATGCGTCAAAACCTCCGGACTCACGCGCCGAGATAAAGTGACGGCCGCGCAAGGAACGACAAAATCCGCGCAGCTTTTCTTTGACATAAACCGCACAAGCAACCTAATCTTGACCTGTCAAAAACACGCGCGTATGCGCGACGTTAGTTACTGAAATTTTTCGCTTTGCCTGCCTCCGCTGGCCTTATTTATTTTGCTTGGGGTCATGCCCCTTTTGTTCTGGAGTCGTTCCAAATGTCATCTTCACCCCCCCCTAGCAGAAGCGCATCCTCACCGATCAAACGCGAATTACCAGCAGGCACCCCCGACCAAAGACTTGGCTGGGGATCCGACGTGGCCGCTGAAATGCTGCGCCAGCTCGATATTCCCTATATCGCGCTGAATCCGGGGGCCAGTTATCGCGGATTACATGACAGTTTGGTCAATTATCTCGGCAATGAAACGCCGCAGATGCTTATGTGCCTTCATGAGGAATATGCCGTTTCAATTGCGCATGGTTATGCCAAGGCCACCGGCAAAGCCATGGCAGTTGCGCTCCATTCAAATGTTGGCCTGATGCACGGGACGATGGCGATTTTTAACGCCTATGCAGATCGGGCGCCAATGCTTGTTCTTGGTGCTACCGGCCCGGTCGATGCAGCATTGCGCCGGCCGTGGGTTGACTGGCTGCATACTGCACAGGATCAAGGTGCGCTGGTCCGTAATTTCACCAAATGGGATGATCAGCCAGCGTCGATCGAGGCGATCCCCGAATCATTCAGCCGCGCATGGAAGATGACCAATATGACACCATGCGCACCAGTCTATGTCTGTCTTGACGCCGCCATTCAAGAAGAAGCCGTTCGTGACAATTTCAGCATGCCAGTGCTTGATCGCGCGCAACCGCCAGAACCTGCAAGGCCTGCCGGTAATGCGATTACGGCAGCAGCAGAACGGCTGGCCGGCGCATCAAATATTGTAATCCTCTACGGGCGCGGGGCCCGCAATGATGCAGCAATGACCCAGCGCGTTGCACTGGCAGAAAAGCTGGGCGCGCGGATGATGAGCGATTTGAAATCTGGCGTCATGGTTCCGACTGACCATCCACTTCATGTTGGGGCACCATTCAATAAATTACCGCCATCACACCGTGAAATATTACAGCAGGCTGATCTTATTCTTAGTA
Organism: Alphaproteobacteria bacterium; assembly: GCA_009919335.1. Classification (GTDB taxonomy): domain Bacteria; phylum Pseudomonadota; class Alphaproteobacteria; order Puniceispirillales; family Puniceispirillaceae; genus UBA3439. The sequence continues at coordinate 856 of RGCC01000055.1, read as the reverse complement.
TCGGCTGGATTGATCTTGGCGGGCTTTTGCAACAGGCTTTTGGCACCAGCCAGCCTGATATCACCATCATTCACGCCGGACAGGATGTAACGTTGCATAATGGATGGGGCAAAGAACATTTCACCTTGCCGGCAATTGATGTCGAACTGGTCGGTGATGCCGATCTGGCAGTTGCAGATTTGTTAGCAGCAACGAGCCAGCGACCAATGCCGGTATTGCCTGACCCTGTTGCGGGCGACGCACCAATAGCGGGCGAAGGGGCATTATCATTGCGGGATGTCGCCGTTGCACTAAAGAATGCCACTGGTGATGATCTGGTTACGTTTGCGGCGTTGGCGCGCGGCTGGCCGTTTGATCTCTGGCCGATGAAGCACCCGCTTGATTATCTTGGCAAGGATGGCGGCGGCGGTATCGGCAGCGGGCCCGGGCTGGTCATTGGTGCAGCGCTGGCAAATCACCAAAGCCCACGCTTGACCGTCGGTATTCTGGGGGATGGCGATGCGTTGATGAGCATTAATGCATTATGGACAGCGGCCAAATATGAGATTCCCGCCCTGATGGTTATTGCCAATAATCGTTCTTATTTTAACGACGAAATTCATCAGCAGAAAGTTGCCGAGAAACGCGATCGCAATGTTGAAAATCGCTGGGTTGGCCAACGTATTGATGACCCGACGCCTGATATTGCCCAGCTGGCAAAAGGGCTAGGGGTCGAGGCCATTGGGCCGGTTGAGACCCGTGACGATCTTGTGGCTGCAATGCAACAAGCGGTCGCAGCCGTTCGGGCCGGAAAACCGTTTCTCGTCGATGTTGTGATCGAGTCAAACATTGGTCGTGAAGCCGAAGTTGCGCGTCA
>RGCC01000054.1 GCA_009919335.1 Alphaproteobacteria bacterium | reverse complement strand
GAGTTGATTGACCGTGAATTTATTGCGGCGATTGCCGATGGACGCGAACCTAATTCAAGCCTTGCACAGGGCCTGCCAGCGATGAAGGTCATGCATGAAATTGAACGGGCAATGACCCAATAACCCGAAAATAAGGATAAGATAATGAAAACAGTCGCGGTTCGTAATATCACGCGCGCCGATGCCGCAACCGCCATCGGGCTTGGCAATGCTGGTGTTTCAACCGTGCATGAAGCGCAAGGCCGGATTGGCCTTTTTAAACCCTATATCCGGCCGGTCTATCCCGGCGCCCGGATTGGCGGCACGGCGGTAACTGTGTTGGCCCAGCCCGGTGATAATTGGATGATTCACGTGGCGATTGAAATGTGCCAGCCGGGCGATATTTTGGTGGTGGCCTGCACAACCGATAATACAGATGGTTTCTTTGGTGACCTGCTGGCAACTTCGGCGCGGGCGCGCGGTGTTCTGGGGCTGGTGATTGACGGGGGAACACGCGATGCCGCCGATTTGAAGGCGATGGATTTTCCCGTCTGGTCGCGGGCAATCTCGTCAAAAGGCACCGTTAAAAACACCCCCGGCGCGGTAAATGTGCCAATTGTGTGCGCTGGCCAGCTGGTCTTTCCGGGTGATGTGATTGTCGGCGATGATGATGGCGTTTGCGTTATAAGCCGCAAACAGGCCGATGACGTGCTGATCAAGGCGAATGAGCGGATTGCAAACGAGGATAGCAAGCGGGAAAAACTAGCCGCAGGTGAACTTGGCATTGATCTTTATAATATGCGCCCTGCCCTAGCCGCCGCCGGTTTTACCTATGTCGATACGCTTGACGACCTCGGCGAATTCAACGGGATTGATTGTCGAAACCGGGGCTAGGCAAACAGGTCTAACCCTGCCAATTACGGTGAATGGAAATCGGTTGTGGTAAAACAGACACAGGTCGTCATTGTTGGGGCAGGCCCCGCCGGATTGCTGCTTGGCTGTCTGCTTGATCGTGCCGGGATCGACAATATCATCCTCGAACGGCAGACCAAGGATTATGTACTAGCCCGGATTCGGGCTGGTATTCTGGAACAGACCTCGGTTGATCTGCTGACCAGTGCAGGGGCTGGGGCGCGGCTTGCCGCCGAGGGTATTGCGCATCACGCGGTGAATATCGCCTTTGATGACCGGCTGGTTTCGGTGCCGCTTGGTGCGACCACCAATGGCAAGGTCGTGACCGTCTATGGCCAGACCGAGGTCACCCTCGATCTTTGTAATCTTCGTGCCGCAGGCGGCAGCCCGACCATCTATTCAGCTGAAAATGTCGAGATTAATGATTTTGACCGCGACCGGCCATTTATTCGCTTTATCCATAACGGCGAGGCTATCGAAATCGCTTGTGATCTTATTGCTGGATGTGATGGTTATCACGGCGTTTGCCGTGCCAGTATTCCCAAGAGCGCAATCACCACTTATGGGCAGGTCTATCCATTTGGCTGGCTTGGCCTGCTGGCTGATACGCCGCCAGTTTCAACCGAGGTGATTTACGCCAATAATAAGCGCGGCTTTGCCCTTTGCTCGATGCGGTCAATGACCCGGTCGCGCTATTATATCCAATGCGATCCAACCGATCATATCAACCGGTGGAGTGACGAGGCTTTCTGGGACGAATTGCGCCGCCGCCTGCCTGCCGAAACTGCCGAACAGCTGATCACCGGCCCGTCACTGGAAAAATCCATCGCCCCTTTAAGGAGCTTTGTCGCCGAGCCCATGCAGTTTGGACGTTTGCTTCTGGCTGGTGACGCCGCCCATGTGGTACCGCCAACTGGCGCCAAAGGCTTAAACCTTGCCTTTTCCGATATCTATTATTTGCATCAGGCAATTGAGAGTTTCTTTGCCGATAATGATATCGCAGCATTGCCGCATTACTCACAACAAGCGCTGGCGCGCGTCTGGAAAACCGAACGTTTTAGTTGGTACCTGACCAACCTTACGCACCGCTTTAATGCCGACCCGTTTGAGCAGAAAATGAAAGAGGCAGAGCTGGATTACATCACTGCCTCACCAGCCGGGCGTTTGATGATGGCCGAAAACTATGTTGGCCTGCCGCTATAGTAACGGGCGGTAACGGCGAGGCCCATTTCAGTGATCAGGTTTCAGTGATCAGGCGGTTTTTTTGCCGCGCTTGCGCAACGCCGGCAACAGTAATGTCATCAGGGTTGCAAGCACTAATATGATCGCCTGCGGCCGTTCCATAATCAGGCCAACAAGATTATTATCCGAGATCAGCAATGATTGATGGAATGACCGTTCAGCCGTTTCACCAAGCACCAACGCGATCACCAAAGTCAGGCGCGGATAATCGAACCGGATCATAAGATAGCCGAAAATCCCCATGATAAGCGCCAGCAAGACATCGCCGGGTTTGCCTTGCAACACATAAACACCGGTCAGCGAAATTGTTACCACGAGTGGCACCAGAATATTCACATTTACAAAGGTGATGCGCACCAACCAGCGGGCCGTAAGTAACCCAATTACCGACGCACCGACCGCCGACAATGTCAGCGCCACGATCAATCCGTAAATTTCTCTTTCATTTTGCAGCAATAGTGATGGTCCGGGCTCAATGCCGTGCAGTACCAGAATACCAAGAAAGACTGCTGTTTCCGCACTGCCCGGAATCCCAAACGCAACCGTTGGCACAAGCGAGCCACCATCTTTGGCGTTATTTGCACTTTCCGGCGCAATCACGCCAACGATATTGCCCTTGCCAAAACTGGACGGATCACGCGATGACTGCACGGTTGACGTATAGGCAATGAATGACGCGACCGTACCGCCAAGCCCCGGAATCGCACCAATAATCGTACCAATTACCGAACCACGAACCATCACGGTCCAATGTTTAAAGACAGCGGCGGCGCCTTGCCAAATGCCCGAAATGCTGGCGATCGTTGTGTTGTTTGAAACAACCGACCCACCTTTTAGCGCAAGCTCGATCATCTGGCTGATCGCAAATAGCCCGGTTAGTGTCGGCACTAGCGGGATGCCATCCCACAAATAATCTGTATCGAGGGTAAATCTTGTCGCACCGGAAATTGTATCGACACCAACAAAGGCAAACATCAATCCAAAACCACCAGCGATCAGCCCCCGAAGCAGCTTGCCCCGTGACGATACCGCAATGGCAACCAGACCAAGCACGGTCAGCAACAAAAATTCGACAGGGCCAAACAGCAGGACAATTTCTTTTGCTAATGGAATAAATAGGATCAGGGTAAACAGGCCTAACAACCCCCCCATTGCGGATGCGGTTGCCGATGCGCCAATGGCCTGACCTGCGCGGCCTTGCTGGGCCATCGGATATCCATCAAAAGTCGTCGCGGCGTTTGGTGCCGTTCCCGGGGTATTTAGCAAAATGGCGGTAATTGAACCACCAAAGGAAGTTGCCCCCATGACGCCGCCAGCGAGATACATTGCATCCAGCGATTCCATGCTAAACGTAATCGGGATAAGCAAGGCTAATGCCGTTGTGCCGCCTAGCCCCGGGATCATCCCAAAGCACAGCCCCAACAAAACACCAATAAAGACAAACATAACCGAGCCGCTTGTCAGCACACCCAGAAAAGCCTGCAAAACAACATCAACGCCCATGCCAGACATCCATAAAATTTGAAGAAAGCCTAATCAGGGTAAGGCCTAGCTACTGCCCTACCCTGATAGATCGTTAATTTGCCAGAATAGACTTATATTTTGTGTAGAAATCTGACAGGTCTTTCATGAGAACGGTCGCGGCCTCGCCATCAATTGGATCCAGCGGCTTTTTTGTCTTCTTTGACCATTCTTGAACTGCCGGAGAATTGGCAGCGCGCATCAATGCATCAGATAGTTTGTCAGCAATCTCTTTCGGCAATCCGGGAGGGGCACCAACAATCCGATAAAGGGTCAATTTTTCAAACGCGTCATGGCCAAGATCACGCGATGATGGGACGCCTTCGAGGCTAGCCTTGTTCTCAAAGGTTACAATGAATTTCATATCGCCTGATGCAACATATTTGCGAAGCGATGATATTGGCTTCAGCGTCGCGTCAACCTCACCCCGCATCACGGCGATGATGGTCTGGCTTGATCCCTTATAGCCGGTCACGTTCTGGATCGGGCAATCAATCAACGACATTGCAATTTTAGCGGTCACTGATGATGTTGATGACGGGCCGGTATCCGACAGCTTTGCCGGACGGCCAAGCGCACAAAGATCGGCCAGCGAATTGATCGGCGAGTCAGCCTTTACCGCAATCGCATAGGTTGATTTTGCCAGATTGCCAATCCATGTCGTATCTTCCAGATTATAGGATACTTTCTTTCCGAGCATTTGCGGAACGGTCAGACCCGGCACGTTAAAGATACCGATTGTATAGCCATCAGGAGCAGACCGATAAACGGTCGCAGCACCTTTTTGCCCGCCAGCACCCGGAATATTTTCTGGAACCACTTCAACCCCAAGAATTTTTTCCATTTCCGGTGCAACCGCGCGGACATAGACATCAAAGCCACCGCCGGTGCTGTAAGGCACAACAAATTTAATTGGTTTTTCTGGCCAGTCCGCAGCTGCAGAGCCGACACCAACGAACATTGCAGCGGCAAGCGACAATGACGCGAGGATTCTTTTTGACATTTTTTTTCTCCCTAACCTGCCGGCTGTTTTTGAAACAATTTTACAATGCCGACTAACCTAATTAGCCTACTTTTTTATGTTACTAAATCCTAATAAAAACAGTGATCCGATGCCAAATATTTTCAGCAGTCAATGGGAACCATTTTTGTCTGAACAGGACATGGAAATCCTGCGTGTGAGCCATTACGGCCGCAAGCTGCCCCTGCCAAAACGACCCGCATTAGTTGTTATTGATATGACCTATGATTTTTGTGGTGCGCCCGGTATGGATGCTGTTTCGGCAGCAACTGAACGGCGCACTGCTTGTGGACCATCGGCCTGGCAGGCGGTGCCTCTTATCGCACGGGTATTGACCGCAGCAAGACAGGCAAAAATGCCCATTGCCTATAGTCGGCGCAGCGCAATGCGGCTACGTCGAAAAAGCCCAAAAACGGCGCGTGCCACTGAAGACGCAAAACCATTTTCTGCGGCTGAGGATGGTAACAGCATCATCACCGAGCTTGCCCCAGACACGCCAGATTTAGTGTTTGGCAAAGGCGCGCCAAGTATATTTTTTGAAACCGAATTTCCGGCATGGTTTACCGGTCATGAATGCGACGGATTGTTTATCGTGGGATGCACGACATCGGGGTGTGTTCGTGCCAGCGCCGTTGATGCATTCAGCCGCCAGATCAATAGTTTCATTATTGCAGATGCGGTTTTTGACCGGTTTTCGGCATCGCATAAAATTGCTTTGTTTGACTGTCAGGCGAAATACGCCGATTTGATCAGCACCGCCGATTTCGAGTCCCATTGCCGCTAAGTTTGGCAGATTACCAAGCGTCAAAGCCGCGTGGGTCAAAAAGCGCCCCACGATAGAGGTTATATTGAAGCAGAATTTCGAAAACCGCGACCACGAATAGCAGGCTGCCAATGCTGGCAAGGACCGAATTGCGCCAGCTTTGTTTGCCCTGATAACGCATATACACCAGTACAAAAACAAAAACACTTGGCAAGATTCCGATAAACATCATCAGACCAACACACAAGACCATCCAAAGCAGCATCACGACCTCAGCGCTGATCGCCGGATTATGCTTCATTTCCCGGTTGCTGAAATCAGCCCCCAGCCAATGCCCAATCTTTTGCGCAAATGGGCTGGTACCGCGTGCCAAAAAGTCGAACACACATAACAACGCCGTGATTGCCGCAACAAGAAATGGCATCATCCGCGGAATTTCGGCCAGATCATTACTCCAGATTGCAAACCCAGCAGATAATATGAACAGCGTGATCGGCACCAATGGCGACCGGACTAAAGCTGGTGTCTGGCTGGATTCGGTCATGGCATTACTCCGACGGGAAAATGAGAGATTTAATAACCACAGGGGCGGAACCGGTTGATCTTATAACATCACCGATATCGCAACCCGAAAATGAATTCCCAACAGACCCGCAATATCACCGCGAACAACCAGTATCAGCGGATGCCCGCGCCCGATGACTGTTTCAAGACCACCAAGAACGGCACGGGCAAACCCCTGAAGCCTCGCAAAACTTGCCGAGCCTTGCCACGGTACCCCAAGCGCAACTGGCTGATCCGGATCGGCCAAGTTCATCTGCGCCAGCGCCGCGATGATTTCAGCCTTAACAATTGCCTCGTCAATCTCATCACCGATCGTCAATTCAGGCGCGATCACCGGCACGTTGCGAATTGGCAGAACATCTGCAGGATCGAAATAGATGGTCGAGCCACTGACCTGAACTGTATATTGCGACGCGCCAATCACGGTCGCCCGAATGCCTAGATTGGCTGCCTGATAGGGAATATCAAGCGCCGCAACCCGGCTGGAAATACTCTTTGCGATGGCCTGCCCCAAATCACCAAATGTCGCCAATTCGGGGTTGGCAATATATTCACAGACGCCGCCGGAAAAAATAATCTGGCGATAGTCATTGCCCGCAGGCAGGCGGGGCAATCGGTACAGCCCCTCCAACTCGTCACCCGCCATCGCGGCCATAATCTGATCAACCATAAGATCGGCGAGCAGGGATTTTTGACTGTCTGAAATCGGATCACCTACCCGCAGATCAAGCCCTGCCAGTAGGAGGTATTTTTGCCCAAAAGGTTCGATATGCGTGATGATATTCTGCTGGTCAAACGTCACAAGCCGGGCACCTGCATCAATTGCCGAGCAATGTTTTACCTCGCCCCCACCACAAGCTGCCAGCTTGGTCGTGCCGCCACCAATGTCGATATTCAACACCATAGACCGATCATTATCAGCACCGCCGGTTAACCCGACCGCACCCGAACCATGCCCAGCCATAATGGCCTCAAGCCCGTCACCCGCACTGACCGAAACAAATTTTCCACTTTGGGCGGCAAACAGCTCGCCAATGGCGCGGGCATTGCGGCGGCGCACCGCAACACCAGTTAAAATCAACGCACCAGTATCGATATCATCAGGTGCCAAGCCGGCCAGCTTGAATTGCTTGTCGAAAAACTGCCCAAGCCGGTCCTTGTCGATATCCTGCTCATGGCTATAGGGCGTTAGCAAAATTTCCGAACGATGGATGATTTCACGCTTGGAGACGATATATCGCGTATCAAGCCTTTCGAGATAAATCTCGGAAAACAGGATATGCGACGTCGCCGAGCCGATATCAACGCCAACCGTCTTGAGGATAATTTCATCTTCCTCAATCAGGCTGCGTTCAGCACTGGAAAAAAACACGCGGCCGCCAGTATTTTCATTCGTCGTCACGGCTGCAAATGCTTTCTTCCAAAATCGCGCTGAAACCCCATAGCAATACTGACAGCGCTATTTGTCAGCTGGTTTTTCATAAAGCGATGGATCCATCCGACTTTCTTGGCCATATTCGGCCAGCATTTCTTCGAACTCTTTGCGAAGCTTTGGATCTTCCATCCAATAGGGGATTGAGGTTCCCCCTTCATTCACATCCATGCCGGTATAGTCGATCTGTTTTTCTCCCGGCGGCAGGCCGGTAACAAGGCTCGGGTGATGTGGCCCAAACCATGCAGTGAGGCGGAACGGCCCATCAGATGCATTAAAATGTTGGTGATACCAGCGCGCACCGCCCGGTGCCGCACTGACCAAGCCAACCGGTTCATAATCGACCCGCTTGACCTTATCAGCATGACCATCCTGCCACGGGTTGACACCGCATTCTTCGGGCCATGTATAGGTGTAGCCGCGCCCTTTGATACATACCAAAACCGCGGCTGACGAATGGGCGTGCGCTTTGGAATATTTGCCAGTCTCATGCTGACCGATCCAAAGATAGAATTTATTGCCGGTCATGAACGGTTCAACACGCCGCCAGCCAGGAGAGCGCCGGTTATCAAGCGGCAAATCACAATTCATCACATCAGGCACCAGATTTGTGCGGCGCATAGCAAGACCGCGAATCGGATCTGGCTCGACATCATCATTCGGCTTGTAAAAATCGGCTGCGGGCGAGAATCGGTCGGTAAACTCGTAAGGGCAATTGAAAATAAAATCACGATTGCCAATTAGATTCATCAAATTCGGCGCGGTTGTACCGCCAAGCAGCAGCGCCGGTGACGATGTTGCATTCACAATCCGATGATAGGCATTGACCGGAATTGAGAACATTGATCCGGTTTGCCATTCAAAAACATGTTTTGGGCCGTTTTCTTCTAGCCAAACCTCGGTCGAGCCACGCCCTTCCACAACAAGATAAATTTCTTCGTAAATATGTTTTTCAACATTCAGCGCACCAGCGGCGGGCACTTCGACAACATAATTGCCCCATTTGCCCTCGGTGCCATGCAGCTGGATATAGGTGCCACGACCGCCCATGCGGGGCCAGTCAACAAGCGGCAAATTCTGCACTTTGGAAACACCAACACCTCTTACAATCGGAATACCATCGGATTCCATAAACTGATCATAGTCAGATTTTGGCAAGTCAAAGCGTCCATAACCGGCTTTTTCACCAGGCTTTGGCTCGTGCCAATGGACCATGTTATCTATATCATGCGGCATTGTGGATTTCCTTAAATTTCATTGTTATTTTTAAGATGACTAAAAAACAGGAGCGGGTCAAGCGAGATGGAACAGTGTCTCGCATAGCGGCACAGAAAAATTTTCCACACCGGCCCAACCAAGCAGATTATCCCCCGATTGGCGAAGAGCTATTGATTTCGGGGCATTTGGATTTCGGGAAATTATTTCACCAATTGTAGTGCGTTCCAGACGCGGTAGGGATTGGCAGGCATCTCAAAATGCGTCACACCCGCACTTGCCAGCGCATCCTCAACAGCGTTCATAACCGCCGCCAATGCCCCGACGGTTCCAGCCTCGCCAACACCTTTTGCCCCAAGTGGATTGACCTTTGTTGGCACCGTCACTGTTGCCAGCCTAATCGGCGGGATATCGGCTGCAATCGGCATTTGGTAATCCATGAACGAACCGGTTAGCAGCTGACCGCTAACATCGTAATGGAGAATTTCGCCAAGCGCCTGACCAATGCCTTGCACAATCCCGCCCTGCATTTGCCCTTCAACAAGATCACGGTTCAGAACCGTGCCAACATCCTCGACCCCAACATAATCGACAATCTCAACACGGCCGGTTTTAGGGTCAATTTCAACCTCACAAATATGACAGCCATTTGGATAGGTCGGCGCATCCGGCAGAAACTCGCTATCAACACGCAGCCCGCCCAGCTGATTACTATGACTAACCAGTTCCGCCCAAGACATTGTTTGCCCAGCGTCTGGCGTATCTGGCGATCCGGCGGTAAAATACCCATCGGCATAGCTGACCGGCGATTGCATAATTTCAGCCGCCAG
>RGCC01000053.1 GCA_009919335.1 Alphaproteobacteria bacterium | reverse complement strand
CCACATTTGCGCATATAGCCCCTTTTGCGACAGCAAATGGCGGTGGCTTCCGCGCTCGACGATCACACCGTCCGACAGAACAATAATCTCATCCGCACTGACAATGGTGGAGAGGCGATGCGCAATAACCAACGTCGTCTGGCTTTTTGAAACAGTATCAAGCGCGCGCTGAATTTCCTTTTCGGTTCGGCTATCGAGCGCCGACGTCGCCTCGTCAAACAAAAAGATCGACGGTTTTTTCAAAATCGCACGGGCAATGGCAACACGCTGTTTTTCACCGCCCGATAGCTTAAGCCCCCGTTCGCCAACCATGGTATCGTACCCATCTGGCAAATTAGCGATAAAGCCATCAATCGACGCCAGTTTTGCCGCGGCAGCAATCTCGTCCGGGCTAGCACCGTCACGGCCATAGCCGATATTATAGCCGATGGTCGAATTGAACATCACCGTATCCTGCGGCACGACGCCAATCGCAGCACGAACACTGGCTTGGGTTACATCGCGCACATCCTGTCCATCAAGACGAACGGCACCTGCAACCGGATCATAGAAACGGAACAATAGGCGCGAGATTGTGGTCTTGCCCGACCCGCTGGGGCCAACAATTGCCACACGCTTTCCGGGCTGCACGGTAAAGCTAATTCCCTTTAAGATCGGACGTTCACCATAGGCAAAATGGACGTTATCAAACACCAGTTCGCCGCCATTAATGACCAGCGGCTTGGCGTCGGGCTTGTCCGCAATATCTGGTCTTTCATCCAGCAGGCCGAACATTCGCTCCATATCAACCAGCGCTTGGCGCAATTCGCGATACACCCAGCCTAGAAAATTTAGCGGCAGATAAAGCTGCAAGAGATATGTGTTAACCGCGACAAAATCACCAACCGTCAAATTGCCCTTTTGGATATCTGCACCCGCCATCGCCATCACGGCCATTAACCCAAAAGCGATGATTGTCCCCTGCCCGATATTAACCACCGACAGCGACGTGCGCGAACGAACTGCCATCACCTCATAATCGGCCATCGCCTTGTCATATCGCGCCGCCTCAACATCTTCGGCATTGAAATATTTGACCGTTTCATAATTGAGCAGCGAGTCAACCGCACGCGTTGCGGCAGTTTCATCGGCCGTATTCATCTCACGGCGAAATTTGATCCGCCATTCGGTTACACGCACGGTGAAATAAACATAAGCAGCAACCGTGGCAAAGGTGACACCGGCATAAAAGCCACCAAATAAATGCCACATGATGATGCTGACAAAAGCCACTTCGACGAACAGCGGCAGAACCTCAAAAAAGGCAATCGTCAACAAAAACTCAATGCCTTTTGCGCCGCGGTCAATCGCGCGCGTCATGCCGCCTGTCTGGCGATCCATATGAAATTGCAGCGATAATCTATGCAAATACCGAAAGGCGTGTAGGGCTGCCCCGCGCACCGCGCGCTGGGCCACCTTGGCAAAAAGATATTGCTTGGCCTCGCTGAAAATCTGTTGGCCCAACCGTGCCAGCGCATAACCGCCAACAAGATACATCAAGGCTGACATGGCAAAGCCAGACTCGCCATTGACCAGATCAACCGCCGCACCATACAGCAACGGCGTAATCATGTTTGAGCCTTTAGCAGCAACAAGACAGCCAAAAGCAGCCGCAATCCGCACGCGAATCTTATTGTCACCACGCGGGGCAGTATAGTGCATCAGCGAACGAAGCAACGTCGCTGTTTTGCGCAAATTTGACCGGGCCATTTCTGCCTTATGATTTATCGTCGTCGTTGGGATTTATGATGGCGTCGCGACAGAAAAGCTCTCGCCGCAACCGCAGCGGGCAATCTCATTCGGGTTACTGAACACAAATTTGGCGGAAAACTTGTCTTCCTGCCAATCCATTTGCGCGCCAATCAGAAACATCACCGCTGCCGGATCAATGAATAATGTGACGCCGTTCTGTTCAATCTTATCTTCAAAGGGCTTTTGGTCGGTGGCAAATTGCACGTCATATTGCATCCCCGAACATCCAGCCGTTTTCACCCCGACGCGAAGGCCAATGACATCATTGTCAGCCCGCGCCATCAACCGGCGCACATGTTCGGCCGCAGTGTCCGTCAAGGTCAGAATAGGTTTTGTTGGATCAAACATCTCAATCAAGCTCCAAATGACGGCTCTTGCGAACCGCGAATTTTAAAATTCCAAAGCCAAACGTGCGTCATCACTCATCCGTTCGGGCGACCAAGGCGGGCTCCAGACGAGTTCAACCGACACTTCGCCAACACCCTCAACCGCCGCCAGCGCTCGCGCCACCTGCCCCGGCATTTCGCCGGCCACCGGACATCCGGGCGCCGTCAGCGACATTGTAACATAAACATCACCATTATGCCGACGCTCAACATCATAAATCAGGCCGAGGTCAAAAATATTGACGGGAATTTCCGGATCATGCACGGACTTCAAAGCATCTTCAACCGCAATCGGATCTGCCTGACCTACCGGATTTTCGAGCGCCGCACCCGCTTTGGCAATATAGCCATTGCTGGTATCGGGCAGAAAATCGGCAAGTCCGGGCCCATCATTATCTGGCATCGATGTTTTGCTGTCTTGATCTTGTGCCATTGAACCGTCCTTACGCAAAAATCCGGTTTACTTTTTCCAGCGCAATCGCCAGTCGGTCAAAGTCTTCACGGGTTGTATAAACCCCAACAGATGCTCGCGCTGTTGACGGGATGTCATAGAAATCCATCAAAGGTTGCGCGCAATGATGTCCGGCACGAATCGCCACACCGTCATTATCGATGATTGTCGAGATATCATGCGGATGCGCACACGCCATGGTAAAGGACACAACCCCCGACTTACCCGCTGCCGTCCCCACAAGACGCAATCCATCAACCGCTGACAGCCGCTTATGCGCATAGGCAAGGATATCCTGTTCATGCTGGCGGATCGCCTCCATCCCAATTGCCTGAACATAATCAACCGCCGCACCAAGCGCGATAGTTTCAGCAATCGCCGGTGTGCCTGCCTCAAAACGCTGCGGCGGCAAGGCATAGGTTGATTTCTCGATAGTAACCCGGTCAATCATATCACCGCCGCCCAAAAATGGCGGCAGTTCGGCCAGAATCTCAGCCTTGCCCCATAGGATGCCAACCCCGTTTGGCCCATAGAGTTTATGCGCTGAAAAGACATAGAAATCAGCCCCTAAAGCCTGCACGTCAACCGGCATATGCACCGCGCCCTGACAGCCATCAACCACCATTAGCGCGTTGGCGTCATGCGCAATTTTGGCAATTTCGGCAATCGGAAACACCGTGCCCAGCACGTTCGATACATGCGGTACAGATACAATCCTTGTGCGCGATGACATCATCTCGCTAAAGGCTGTCATGTTAAAGCTGCCATCCTCATCAACCGGAAAGGCACGAAGCACCGCACCGGTCTTTTCAGCAACCATCTGCCACGGCACGATATTAGCGTGATGTTCGGCGATGCTGATCAGGATTTCGTCACCCGCCTGCAATCTTGGCAGCGCCCAGCATTGCGCAATCAGGTTTAACGACATCGTCGCCCCTGCGGTCAGGACAATCTCATCACCCGATTTTGCCCCAAGAAACGCCGCCACCTTGCCGCGCACCGCCTCATAGGCATCGGTTGAGGCTTCGGAGAGGAAATGCAGCCCACGATGAACGTTTGAATAGGTGTCACAGTAAGCTGATACCAACGCATCCATCACTTGTTTTGGCTTTTGTGCCGAAGCCGCCGAGTCGAGATACACCAAAGGTTTGCCATGAACCTCACGGGACAGGATCGGAAAATCAGCGCGGATTTTCTCTACATCTAGCCCCTTGATACGGCTGTTATCGGCGGCGTTCATAACCATCACAGGTCTCCGGCGTTTGGCGTCGCATTCATCCATGCGGTGGTAACTGGCCGCAACATATCGGCCAAGGACGGATGCGTAATGCTGTCAATCGCATCATCCAAAAACGCGGTGATCAACATTGACCGGGCAGTCTTGCGATCAATGCCACGGCTTGTGAGATAAAACAGCTGGGTGTCGTCAAGCTCGCCAACAGTCGCCCCATGCGCGCATAAAACGTCATGATGTCATGGTGCTGCTTATCGCGGCCAAGGTAAATCGCCGACAAGGTGCAGTCAGCATTTTCACCTGATAAAACAATGTGCGTCTCAAGCCGTGCCAACTGCCCACCAGCAGAAATCTGAAACCCCTCAAAAACCGAGCCCTCACCAAGTCTCAAACCGGTCGCTGCAAGATGCGCACTTGCGGATGATTCCTGCTGCACCTTGGCGTAATCAAGCCGGGCCTTGTCGCCGACAATAATCCCCATCAATGGTGCCGAAAGCCCAACGCTCGATTGATGCCATTCTGCCATAACGGCACTGGCACCATCTGCAAGCCGAACCGATATAACCGGATGCGCTGACACACCGTTATCATCCCCGGTAAAGACCAGAATAATCGGCACCTCAACCGTGCCAGCAATGTCAAGATGCAGACCAGTGGTCATCGCCGCCAATGATAGATTACTAATCGGATGCGCGGCCGGCACCAGTTCTGCCAATGCAGCCAGTGCGGCATCATTGTCGCTCAACAAGCTGGCAGTTACGCCGCCCGGCAAAGCCGCAAGGCCAGCCATATCCAGCACCCCATTGCTAAACGACAGGATAACCGCGTTATCCGGCAGGCTCGCCGCAACGGCCGCTGGCTGCTTTGCCGCCATTTCGGCAGGCCGCAGATCCATCTTTTCGACGCTAGAAAGACGCGTAAAACGCCATTGTTCGGCGCGGCGATCCGGCCAACCAGTTGCCTGCCAGCGCAGTAACGCACCAGCCCGAACGCCGGTCAATCCGGCCAATTGATCAAGATTAGGCTGCATCGTCGATGCCGGCATAGCCCGACTCCTCTACTTCAAATGCGAGTTCCTTACCGCCCGAACGACGGATTTTACCGCCAGCAAGAATATGCACATAATCCGGCACAATATGGTTCAACAACCGCTGGTAATGAGTGATGACAAGCATGCTTCGCTGCGGATCACGCAACAGATTCACCCCGTCTGACACAATTTTCAACGCATCAACGTCAAGACCAGAATCGGTTTCATCCAGAACCGATAGAACCGGCTCTAAAAGTGCCATCTGCAAAATTTCATAACGCTTTTTCTCACCGCCGGAAAACCCAACATTCACCGCACGTTTCAGCATATCGTCATTGATGCCAAGATGCGTTGCCTTGGCCCGGACAAGCTTTACAAATTCCAGCTGGTCAACCTCGTCTTCGCCTGCCTCAATCCGGCGCGCATTCACCGCCGCACGCAAAAAGCTCATCCCGCCAACGCCCGGCAATTCCACCGGATATTGGAACGCCAAAAACATGCCGGCGCGCGCCCGCTCATCAGCTTCCATTTCCAGCATGGAAACGCCATTCATCAGAATATCGCCGCCAGTGACCTCATAGCCTTCACGGCCAGCAAGCACATAAGACATGGTGCTTTTGCCCGAGCCGTTTGGCCCCATGATGGCGTGAATTTCACCAGCATTAATCGTTAGGTTGATGCCCTTGAGGATTGGTGTATCACCAACCGAGGCGTGAAGGTCTCTAATTTCAAGTAAAGGTGCCATTCGTTTTTCCAATCTGGCCTTAACCGACCGACCCTTCAAGGCTGATCCCAATCAGTTTTTGTGCTTCAACCGCAAATTCCATTGGCAGTTCTTTCATCACTTCCTTGCAGAAACCATTGACGATCAGCGACACTGAATCTTCGGTTGAAATGCCGCGCTGCTGGCAATAGAAAAGCTGATCTTCGGAAATGCGCGAGGTCGTAGCCTCATGTTCGATTTTGGCGCTTGGGTTGCGCGAAACGATATAGGGCACTGTGTGCGCACCACATTTATCGCCAACAAGAAGCGAGTCACACTGGGTGAAATTACGCGCATTTTCCGCACCGGGCTGGATGCGAACCAAACCCCGATAGCAATTTTGCGAACGCCCTGCCGATATGCCCTTTGAGATGATTGTCGACCGGCTGCCTTCGCCAATATGGATCATCTTGGTGCCGGTATCGGCCTGCTGGTAATTATTGGTCAGGGCAACTGAATAAAACTCACCGACCGAGTCTTTGCCTTGCAGAATACAGGATGGATATTTCCAAGTGATTGCCGATCCGGTTTCCACCTGTGTCCATGAGATTTTTGATCGGTCGCCAAGACAGGCACCGCGCTTGGTAACAAAATTATAAATGCCGCCACGGCCGTTTTCATCCCCCGGATACCAGTTCTGCACGGTTGAATATTTGATCTCGGCATCATCCAGCGCAACCAGCTCAACAACCGCCGCATGAAGCTGATTTTCATCACGCTGCGGCGCCGTACATCCCTCTAAATAGCTGACATAAGATGCGTCCTCAGCAATGATCAGGGTGCGTTCAAACTGGCCGGTATTGGCCTCATTGATGCGGAAATAGGTGGATAGTTCCATCGGGCACCGAACGCCCTTTGGAATAAACACGAATGACCCATCGGTAAAGACCGCCGAATTCAGCGCCGAGAAATAATTATCGGCAACCGGCACAACCGACCCAAGATATTTTTGCACCAACTCGGGATAGTCGCGAATAGCCTCTGAAATCGGGCAGAAGATCACCCCAGACTTGGCAAGCTCACCGCGGAATGTGGTCGCAACTGACACAGAATCAAATACCGCATCAACCGCCACAACACCGGCAAGAATCTTTTGCTCATCCAGCGGGATTCCCAATTTTGCATAAGTCTTTAGCAATTCCGGATCGACCTCATCCAATGAGGCCGGCCCCTCGCCGGTTTTCGGCGCGGCGTAATAATGGATATCCTGATAATCAATTGGCGGGATATCCAGCTTCGCCCAATCGGGCGATTCCATCTGCTGCCACATTGCAAAGGCCTTCAGCCGCCAATCAAGCATCCATTGCGGCTCTTCCTTCTTGGCCGAGATAAAGCGGATAATATCCTCGTTCAGCCCCTTGGGCGCCTTATCGGATTCAATATCGGTCACAAAACCGTATTTATATTTACCGGTGGCTTCCTGAAGCGTGTCGATGGTCTCTTGGGTTGCAGCCATGAGGCAGTTTCCTTCTTTATAGTTGCGTTTCGCCGACTATTGCCGGCGCATTTGCAGGTCATCTTTTGCAAGGGATGGGGTTTCCGGCAGCGGAAATAATTGCGCCGGATCGGTTAAATCTTCGAGGCTGACATCATTCAACGCGTTGCGGATAGCAAGATTAACATGGTTCCAGTGACTGCTCATAAAACAGCAATTGCTAACCGCGCACGGGTCTTGTGCCCCGGTGACGCAATCGGTAACCGCAATCGGGCCTTCCATTGCCTCGACAATATCAACCAGTGAAATATCTGCCGGTGCCATGGCAAGCCGGTACCCGCCGCGCGCACCGCGCTGGGTCTCGACCAGATTTGCCGCCAGCAGAATTTTCGATACTTTTGCGACAGTCGGTTGGGCCAGTCCGGTTAACGCGGCCAGCTGTGCCGTCGCCAATAGATCGCCGTGCCGGTGGGCAAGCGCCCCAAGCACAACAATGGCATAATCGGTCATCCGGTTTAGTCGCAGCATATCAGCCTATCTGTTCGGTTTTTCCAGCGATATCAAAAAGCCAAAAGACCCTTTAAGTCCGCCAGTTTTGCGAATGATTATCATAATCAAGACCAATTTAGTCCTGATTTAGGATAGATAGACGTGCCGAACTGTTTTTTCAAGTCAATGTGGCGAAATTTTCGGGAAAAAGATTGATAAGTCGTGGGCGCCGTTTTGGCACTGTGTTACGCCGGTCGGGACACCCCTGAAAACGGATGCTTTGTCGGCGTGCAGGCCTAGTTAAACGCCTCTGGGTGCAGCACATAGCGTTCGCCATCCAGACCATCGAACATATCATCGACGTCAGGATGGCTGACCGGACCGTTTTCCGCGTCGGGCAGCAGGTTCTGCTGACTTACATAAGCGGTGTAGTAGCTGTCAGAATTTTCCGCCAGCAAATGATAGAAGGGCTGATCCTTGGCCGGGCGCACCTCGGCCGGAATGGCCTCATACCATTCGTCGGTATTATCGAATTCCGGATCAACATCAACGACAACCCCGCGGAATGGGTAAACGCGATGACGCACGATCGCTCCAATTCCAAATTTTGCGCTTTTGTTGTTCATTGAGTGATGATGCCTGTTACCACAGCGGCGATTATACATTAAGCCCGCCTTGCCGGGCAAGACGCGCGCTTGATGATGCTCTGCTGACTAGATGCGTTCTTTAACTTTTAGAACCTGCTTGCCGCGATACATACCCGTTTTAAGGTCGATATGATGAGGGCGATGCAATTCACCAGTTACCTTGTCTTCAACATAGGCATCCGAAGACAATGCGTCATGGGCGCGACGCATGTTACGCTTGGACTTGGTAATCTTACTCTTTGGAACAGCCATTTTCTTGCTCTTTCTAATGCCCCGACGTTGCTGTGTCGCCAGCAATCCGCCAGATTTCGCGATCCGCCGATCCGGTGATCGTAACAATCGCAGATAATTGATGCCTGATGCGCAGGGGCCATCTCAAAAAAGGGCCACCGTCAAACCGGACTGTGGTTTATGCGAAACCCCACAGATTGTCAAGAGATGGAACAGCAAAAGCACGCCGGCAAATCTTGTCAAAAATACGCTGGTGAAACCTGCTGGCAAAACCTGTTGGCAAAAAACATCCTTACATTAACAGTTTCTAAATTATTTATCGCTACCATTGAAAACTATTGAGGGATTCAATTGGCTGGTTGCCGCCATAAATATCATTGTCACCATGCAACCGGCCCAGTTATGGAGGCCGTAAACATGACGAATATTATCAGCATGCTTGGCCAGTTCACCACCCATTACAAGTTCGCAGACCGCTATAAACGGGTTTTGATTCTGACGTTTGGGGTTATCCTCATTGTACTGGCAACAGCCGGCAAGCTTCATGCCGAGCCGCAAAGCAACGCACAGGCTCACTATCTAACCGGTATCAAATTACTGCAGCAAAAAGGCGATGCTACCAGCCGCCATGCCAAGGCGAACATCTGGTTTACCATGGCCGCCGCTGACGGGCATAGCGGCGCGTTGTTTCATCTTGGGGTATCGTATGAAACCGGACGTGGCATCCAGCAAAACCTCCAGCTTGCTGCACATTTTTATCGTTTAGCAGCAGCACGATATCACGTTGCCGCACAATATAACTTTGCCGTGATGCACGCCAATGGCAAAGGGCAGAACGCGATCTGGAAAAGGCACTTGGCTTGATCTTGATTGCCAAGCAACGATCTGGCGCGCATCCAAAAATAAAGCAGCGGCTAGATGCGTTCCAAGCCAGCATCGAAGACATTTTGAGCGAAAGCCAAATTCACCGTACCAGATGGCAAGTTGAACAATTATTTGGCACCGGCCTCTAAACGGGTCTTGAAATCAGATTTGCAGTTCTTAAATCAGTTTTGTGACGCCAGAACGGGTCACAATTTAAACCTAAACCTGCCGGCTTGCTTTCGAGGAGACGGCAGACAACTCGCTTTATAAAAGGAGATGACGACGATGACTTTTTTTACCACACCTATG
>RGCC01000052.1 GCA_009919335.1 Alphaproteobacteria bacterium | reverse complement strand
TTTCAAGGAAAATGCGATCGAGCTTGCATGGCGTTTAATCACCAAGGAATATGGTCTCGATGCGTCAAAATTGCTGGTGACCGTCTATCACGAGGATGATGAGGCAGCCAATCTGTGGAAAAAAATTGCCGGCCTTGGCGATGATCGCATTATCCGCATTGCCACTTCTGATAATTTCTGGGCGATGGGTGATACCGGTCCTTGCGGCCCGTGTTCCGAAATTTTCTTTGATCATGGTGATCATATTCCGGGTGGCCCGCCGGGGTCTCCTGATGAAGATGGTGACCGGTTTATCGAGATTTGGAATCTGGTTTTCATGCAGTTTGAGCAGATGCCGGACCAACGTATCAATCTGCCAAAGCCGTCTATTGATACTGGCATGGGGCTAGAGCGTATCGCCGCCGTCCTGCAGGGCAAGCATGATAATTACGATATTGATTTGATGCGATCACTGATCGAGGCGTCGGCTGATGTGTCCGGCACGGATGCGGACGGCGCCCATAATGTATCGCACCGGGTGGTCGCCGATCATCTGCGGGCATCCTCCTTTTTGATCGCTGATGGTGTTTTGCCGTCAAATGAGGGGCGGGGCTATGTGTTGCGCCGGATCATGCGGCGGGCGATGCGTCACATTCATCAAATGGGGTGCACCGATCCGACAATGTACCGGCTTGTGCCAACATTGGTTGCCGAGATGGGCGCGCAATATGGCGAACTTGGACGGGCGCAATCGCTGATTACCGAGACATTAAAACTTGAGGAAACACGTTTTAAGGAAACGCTTGGTCGCGGGCTGCGGATCTTAAATGATGAGGTCGCTGGCAAGGCATCAGGCGGCACGCTGGACGGGGCCACGGCGTTCAAACTTTATGACACATTCGGGTTCCCGCTTGATCTTACCCAAGATTTCATGCGTGGCTATGGCTGGCAGGTTGACATTGAGGTCGAGGCAGGCACGCTTGCCAAAGGGCAGGATGTGCGGTTGCAAATCGACGTCTCGCGGCGGTTGCGGCTTCGTTCCAATCATTCGGCAACGCATCTTTTGCATGAGGCGCTGCGGCTTGTGCTTGGTGATCACGTTGCGCAGAAGGGCTCGCTTGTCAGTCCAGACAGGCTGCGGTTTGACTTTTCCCATCAAAAAGCCGTCTCGCCGGACGAGTTAAAGCAGGTACAGCAGATTGTGAATGCGCGAATTCGGATGAATTCAGACGTTACTACCCGTATCATGACCCCCGACGCCGCGATTGAGCTTGGTGCTTTGGCGCTATTTGGCGAAAAATACGGCGATGAAGTGCGCGTTGTGCAGATGGGCGGCGTTGCCGACGATAACCCGAACAAGGCGTGGTCGGTCGAATTATGCGGCGGAACCCATGTTGGCCGGACAGGCGATATCAGCTTGCTTAAAATTATTTCAGAATCTGCTGTTGCTGGCGGCGTGCGCCGGATCGAGGCGGTAACGCACGAGGGCGCGCTGGCTTGGATTGAGGGGCGTGATGCAATTTTGACTAAAACGGCGGATCTCTTGAAAATTGCCCCGGAACAGCTTGCCGAACGTGTGGCTCAACTGGTTGATGACCGCAAAAAAGCCGAGCGTGATATAAGCCAGTTGCGTCGTAAACTGGCCGCCGGTGGGGGCGTTGGCGGTAAGGACAGTGATGTCATCAATGGGATTAATTTTGTGGGGCGATTGCTCGACGACACCCCCGCGCGTGAGCTAAAATCAATGGCTGATGAAATCAAATCGTCGGTTGAAAATGCGGTAATCTGTCTGGTGGCAACCGATGCTGGCAAGGCGTCGATCGTTGTTGCGGTAACGGCCGATCTTGCTGGCCGGAAAAATGCAGTTGATCTTGTGAAAATTGGCTCGGCGGCGCTTGGCGGTGGCGGTGGTGGTGGCCGGCCAGATATGGCACAGGCCGGCGGCCCCGATGCAGATAAGGCAGCCGATGCAATAAAGGCCGTTTCCGCCGCCCTCTAAATGGGGTGTTGGCAATGGCCTCATTCTCTTTGCCCCGCAGTTGGGGTGTGTTGTGAACATCATTTTAAAAGGCAATCATCATGTCAGATAACGCCAATCCTGATCTAATCTACACCAAGGTCGACGAGGCACCAGAACTTGCCAGCGCGTCACTCTTGCCGATTATCAACCGGTTTGTAAGGCCCGCCGGATTAACTGTCGGGCGTCGTGATATCTCGCTTGCGGGGCGGGTGATTGCCGCATTTCCTGAAATGCTGACCGAAACCCAGCGCCAGTCGGACGATCTGGCCGAGCTTGGTGAGTGGGTGAAAACACCTGGCGCCAATGTGATCAAACTGCCGAATATTTCAGCATCAATCCCGCAGCTGGTTGGCGTGATCTCTGAATTGCAGTCGCAAGGCTATAATCTGCCCGATTACCCCGTTGCACCGGCAAATGATGAAGAGCGCGCGATTGCCGCACGTTATGATGCGGTCAAGGGCAGCGCGGTCAACCCGGTTCTGCGCGAGGGCAATTCTGATCGGCGTTCGGCGCAGGCAGTTAAAATCTATGCGCAAAATAACCCGCATTCGATGGGCGTTTGGTCGGCCGACTCGAAAACCCATGTGTCATCAATGCCATCAGGTGATTTTTTCTCGAATGAAAAATCTGCAACGCTAACCGCCGCACAGGCCGGCAAGGCAAGGATCGAATTCGAAAATGCCGCTGGTGCTGTTACCGTGCTGAAAGAGGGGCTGAATTTACAGGCCGGAACCGTTGTTGATGCGTCATTCATGAGCCTTGCGACCTTGCGGGCGTTTCTGCGTGACGAGCTGGTTGATGCAAAGAAAAAGGGCGTGTTGTTCTCAGTCCATCTAAAAGCAACCATGATGAAGGTTTCCGATCCAATCATTTTTGGTCAGGCCGTTGCCGTTCTGCTTGAGGATTTTGTTGCAAAACATGGTGACGTCTTGCGCGATCTGGGCATGGATTACAACCTTGGCCTTAGCGATCTTGAGGCGCGGATTGCAACGCTTGGCGATGATAAGCGCGCCGCGCTAGAGGCTGATCTGGCGGCGTGTTTTGAGGCTAATCCACCGCTTTATATGGTGAATTCGGACAAGGGCCTGAGTAATTTCCATGTGTCGTCAGATGTCATTATTGACGCGTCAATGCCAGCGCTGATCCGCGCTGGCGGCAAGGGCTGGGGGCCAGATGGCACCGAGCAGGATTGCAAATGCGTCATTCCTGATAATTCCTATGCGCCGGTGTATGAAGAGGCGATCAATTTCTTCAAGAAGAACGGCGCGCTGAATCCGGCGACTGCTGGCTCGGTATCCAATGTCGGACTAATGGCGCAAAAGGCCGAGGAATATGGATCACATCCGACAACCTTTCAGATGACCGAAGATGGCGTCATGCGCTATGTGTTGGAAAATGGTGAGATACTGCATGAACATCAGGTTCAAAAAGGCGATATCTGGCGTTCATCAAGCACCAATAAGGCGCCGATCGAAGATTGGGTCAAGCTTGGCCTTGCCCGGCAGAAGGCGACTGGTGCCGAAGCGGTATTCTGGCTGAATGAGGCGCGCCCACATGATGCGGAAATCATTGCTTATGTGAAATCAATGCTTGATCAGCTTGGTGTTCCGCTGTCATCGGTTAAAATCATGGCGCCGCGTGAGGCCACCAGATTCTCGCTTGAGGTGATTACCGCTGGCAAGGATTGTATCTCGATCACGGGGAATGTGCTTCGCGATTACCTAACCGATCTGTTCCCGATCCTAGAGCTTGGTACCTCGGCAAAGATGCTGTCCGTGGTCAAGCTGATGAATGGCGGCGGCCTGTTCGAAACGGGTGCCGGTGGGTCGGCACCAAAGCATGTCCAGCAATTGGTTGAGCAGGGGCATCTGCGCTGGGACTCGCTTGGTGAGTTTTGCGCCTTGGGGGAATCACTGAACTTCATCGCCGAGTCAACGGGTAACAGCAAGGCCGGTGTTCTTGGCAAGGCAGTCGATATTGCAACGCAGCGGCTGTTGGAAAATGACAAGTCGCCAGCCCGCCGTGTTGGCCAGACCGATACGCGTGACAGCCATTATTATTTTGCACGCTACTGGGCTGAGGCGCTTGCCGCACAAACCGGCGATCAGGATTTGCGCGATGATTTTGCTGCGCTGGCTGCATCATTGTCACAAAATGAAGATAAAATCGTCGCCGAATTAGCGTCAACTCCATTAAACTGTCCAGATCATCAACATGATCGAAATGACCAGTGTGACCGTGATGCATAAAGCCCTGATCAATAATGTTTTGAAACATGGTCAGCATTGAATCCCAATAGCCGTTTAGATTGACGATGATAATCGGCTTTTTATGCAGTCCCAATTGTCGCCATGTGATGATCTCCATCGTTTCATCCAGCGTGCCAAGCCCGCCCGGAAGAATGATAAAGGCGTCGGCCATATCATACATCATGGCTTTGCGCTCATGCATTGAATCGATAATATGAAGGTCGGTAACGCCTTTATGCCCAACCTCTACATTGTCCAGAAACTGGGGAATAATGCCGGTAACGCGGCCGTCGACGGCCAACACCCCATCAGCGACAGCGCCCATCAGGCCTCGTTTACCGCCACCATAGACCAGCCCCAAACCACGCGATCCGATCATCTGGCCCAATTGATAGGCAGCATCCTTATAGGTTGGGTTGGTGCCGGCTGCGGCACCTGTAAATACACAAACTTTTTTCATTCGGAATCCTTTTAATACCAGACCTGCACCTAACTGACATTGAACCTTAACGCAATTAGGATTACTCTGTTAACAGTCAATCTCGATGGGACAGGAAACCACATAAGTGCGCTGGATACTCTACATTCTTTTTGCGGTTGGTGGAGTTCTGGTTGCGATTGCGCTCTCGATGGTGTTTCTTGATGATGAAACTCGGCAGATAGAGCCGCAAAGCCAATCAATTGATATATCAAAGCCGGCGCCTACGGTTTTGGAACCGGCAGGCAGCGATCCTTCAGTCGCGCCGCAATCAAATTTGCGCACCGGTGCGGCCTCGCCGCCGCCATTGATTATAGATCTGGCGCGGGTCAAGCCTGATGGTGCGGCAGTCTTTGCCGGTACGGCTGCCCCGAATTCAAAAATCAGTATTTTTGAAGGCGATATTCTGCTTGGCGAAACGATTGCCGATGGCAGTGGTGAATGGGTCATTGTGCTGGAAAAAATGCTCGCACCCGGCCAGCATCTCATTTCTGTTGCAATGGAACGTCCGGACGGCTCGACCGAGCTTGCCGATCGCAGTCTGGCGTTAGAAATATATCAAGATGCCGACACCAAGCCCTTGGTTGCGCTATTGCCAGAAACCGCCACCGAAGTGCCTGTGTTAATTCAGTCGCCGGATGATGCCGATCTGGCGCAACCGGCAACCAGCCCCGATAATGCGACTGTAGAAACCTCGGCTGCTGAGCCTCAGCCGGTTATCGGTGCAACCCCGCTTGCCGCTCTGGCGCCAAGTGCCATTGTCTGGCGCGATGCGAGTAATATTCTGATATCAGGCTCATCGCGCGGCGGCATCAAGGTAACGGCAACTGATCCAAAGCGTAGCTTTGGCGAGGCGTTGGTGCTTGCCGATGGGGATTGGCAAATTGCCGGTAGTCTGGATGTCAATGTGAAGGTGAACCATCTTCGCTTTGAGCTTTATGATGAGGCCAATCTGGTGATTGCGCATTATGATCTGCCGATTAGTGCGCGCGACCTTGCCAAAGGTCAGGATGGCTCGCCTCTGATCGTTGTGAACAAAGGTGATGCTTTGTGGCGCATTGCCTATCATCAGCTAGGTGACGGGGTGAAATATGTCGATATCGTGCGGCGCAACCGGCAGGATATTAGCGATCCAAACCTGATTTACCCAAAGCAGATTTTTGCGGTTCCAAAATCGACCAGCCCAATCGCCGATCAAAATTAAACCGATCGGCATTGTCAAACGGCATTTTGGATTGGCCAGCCGATAACCAGATGATTACTGGAGCTATTATTGGAGCTATTATTGGGGCCGGAAACGAACCTCGTGTCGTGAATGAGGCAAGAAGATGATATCTGGATCTGACTGGAAAATCGCTGATGATGGCTGGCCGGTGCTTGCTATGGCCGGGATTGTAACAATCGTAACCAGTTTGATTTCTTTACCGATAGGTGGCTGGCGCATGGTTTGCGGGTGCCAAACCGGCAAACAGCAGCTGACGAGCAGTCGATCTATGCGCCGGCAGATGGCTTAATTCTGGATATTACGACCACAAATTTCCCTGATGGCATGATGAGTGACACGGCTGGCGCGGCTGGCGCGGCACGGTGCATCACCATTCAAACACGCCTTAGCGACTTGCAATTGCAGACCAGCCCGATCACCGGCCATATTGTTGAAAATGTGCTGCTGCCCGGGCTGTTCACCTCGTGGGGCGATAATCCGGCAAGCTGGCAGGCAGCACGGCAGGTGAATGAGCGGCGCGAAATCTATATTCGCGATGCGTTTAACCGCGATATTGTGCTGGTACAGCTTGGCAGCAAGACCGCGCGTCAATTGGTTTGCCGCTTGGCTGAAGGAAAGCTGGTGCAGGCCGGCAGTCCGATCGGGATGGCGCGCATCGCCGGGGTGGTCGATCTTTATGTGCCCGCTGATTGCAAAATCACAATAAAGCGAGGCCAGCATGTGATTGCTGGTGAGACTGTGGTGGCGCAATTCGCCCGCAGACCTGCCTCCAAACAGGGTTAAAGATCATGTTTGACGCCCAAATTCGGCCAATGATTGACCAGCTGTTAAATCCGGTTGGGCGCGCTCTGGTCAGGCTTGGGGTGACAGCTAATCAGGTTACACTCGCTGGGGCTGGCTTTGGTTTGCTTGCGGCAGGCTGTGTGGCATTTGAGATGTTTCAAACGGCCTTATGGCTGGTGTTGCTGAACCGCATTGCTGATGGGGTCGATGGGGCGGTGGCGCGGGCTAGCCGGTCCAGCGATTTTGGCGGTTATCTTGATATTGTCAGCGATTTTATTTTTTACAGTGCAATCCCATTTGCCTTTGCGCTGGCGCGGCCGGAAAATGCGCTCGCCGCAGCGTTCCTGATTTTCAGCTTTATCGGCACCGCCAGCAGCTTTCTCGGCTTTGCCATTCTTGCTGAAAAGCATCAGGTCACAACTGAAATTCGTGGCAAGAAAACATTTTATTATCTTGGCGGCTTGACCGAAGGCGCGGAAACCGTTCTGCTGCTCCTTGCAATGCTTATCTGGCCTGACTATTTCAGTATCATGGCGTTGCTGTTCGGGCTGCTATGCTGGGTAACAACCGGCACCCGTATTTATGCGGCGTACCGCCAATTTAATGACTAACGACGGGCCTTCGGCTTATGGCAGGTCGTGTTGGCCGCCGGAACGACGCTAGATCAAGTGGGAGCGCCAGATAAATGAAATTTGGAATTGGACAATCAACTGCACGTATCGAAGATCGTCGGTTGCTGGTCGGGGCTGGCTGCTATAGCGATGATGTTGCCCCCGGGCAGGGTTTGCGTGTTGCGTTCTTGCGGGCCCCGTTTGCGCATGCGCGACTGGTGCGGCTTGACGTAACGACAGCGCAGCAGGTGGGCGGGGTTCATCTGGTCGCGACACAAGCCGATCTTGACGCTGACAAGGTTGGCGACATTCAGTGCCAATATCGACCGCCATTGATCGGTGGCGGCAAGATGCATCTTGTCAGCAAGCCAGCCATGGTGCGTGATATCAATCGCCACGCTGGTGATATCGTTGCGATGGTCGTGGCCGAAACTGAGGAGATTGCCAATTCAGCGGTCGAGTTGATCGAGGCAGAGTTTGAAACTATGCCCGCGGTGACCGACATTTACGCCGCGATGAAGGATGGTGCACCCCAGCTTTATGCCTGTTATCCCAATAATATCGCCTTTGAATGGGGGGCTGGTAAACTTGACGAGGCCGAAGTTGCGATGGATGACGCCGCCAAGGCCGGACATCAGATCATTGAGATTGATGTGGTGAATAACCGCATTGTGATTAATTCGATGGAAACCCGCCCGATTGTTGCCGCGCCGGGTGCGCGTGATGGCACGCTAGATATCTGGTGCGGAACACAAGGCGCTGTTGTTATTGCCGACCAGATTGCCATAGCACTATCAATGGAACGCGCTGATGTGAGGGTTCAAACTGGCGATGTGGGTGGCAGTTTCGGCTTTAAGATTTTTCTGCATCCTGAACAGGTTTGCGTGGCTTGGGCGGCACGGCGTCTTGGGCAAATGGTGCGCTGGCAGCAGGCACGGTCTGACGGGTTTGTATCTGATTTGCATGGCCGCGATAACCGGTCACGGGCGCGTGCGGCGTTTGATAAGGATGGCCGTGTATTGGCGCTTCAGGTTACCGCGCACGCTAATCTTGGTGCGTGGCTGTCGAATTACTCAACCTATATTCCGACCTTATCGGGAAGCCGAACCCTAACCACCAATTATGATATCCAAGCGGCAAGCCTGCGGGTGATTGGCGTCATGACAAACACACCAGCCATTGACGCCTATCGCGGTGCCGGTCGGCCAGAGGCAAATTATCTGATCGAACGGCTGATGGACCATATCGCCGCTAAAACCGGCAAAAGCCGCATTGATGTGCGCCGGGTCAATATGATCAAGTCAAGCCAAATCCCCTATGAAATGGTTTCGGGGGGCGTGATCGATTCCGGTGAAATGACGGAATTGTTCGAAATGGCAATCGACATCGCCGATGTTGCCGGTTTTGCTGGCCGCAAGGCAGCGTCGGCGGAACAGGGCAAGCTGCGCGGTATCGGCTTTGGGATGTATCTTGAACAGTGCGGCGGCGGGCGCAGCCTTATGAGACCGACGGGGCAACCTATCCCTATGGATGCCATATTGTCGAGGTGGATATTGATCAGGCCACCGCGGCGGTTGAAATTGTCAGCTATCATGTGGTTGATGATTTTGGGCTTGTGATTAACCCGATGACGCTTGCTGGCCAGATACATGGCGGCATTGCCCAAGGGGTCGGTCAGGCGCTTTTGGAAAATGTTGTCTATGACGAGTCGGGTCAGCTTATCTCAGGTTCACTAATGGATTATGCGCTTCCACGTGCCGATCACTTTCCCGGTTTCAAGATCAGTATGCGCAATACGCCTTGTGCAAATAATGCGCTTGGCATCAAGGGGGCGGGTGAGGCCGGTGCCATTGGGGCGCCGCAAGCGATGATTTCGGCCATTTGTGATGCGCTTGGCATAACCCATATTGATATGCCAGCGACACCATTGGCGATTTTCAATGCCATGAGAGCCAAACAGGCCCGAGGGCACAATGATGAAAGGGTCTAGAATATGAGTGAAAAAATCGTCAAAACAGATGATGAGTGGCGCGCGCAGCTGACCGAGGAGCAATATCAGGTTACCCGTAATCATGCTACCGAAAGAGCGTTTAGCGGGCGTCTTGACAAGCATTATGAGGCGGGCAGCTATCACTGTATTTGTTGTGGAACGCCGCTATTTTCATCCGATACGAAATTTGACTCAAGATCAGGCTGGCCTAGTTTTTACGCGCCAATTGACGAGGCTAATATCGGCAAAACCGTAGATGAAAGCTTTTTTATGCGCCGCACCGAGGTGCATTGTGATCGCTGTGATGCGCATCTGGGCCATGTGTTCCCCGATGGCCCGCAACCAACCGGCCTTCGCTATTGCATTAATTCTGCGTCACTCGAT
>RGCC01000051.1 GCA_009919335.1 Alphaproteobacteria bacterium | reverse complement strand
CAAGGCTTCGGCAAAATCATCTTTGCGATAGCAGTAGGTGCCCTGAAATTTAATTTCCTGCAACGTGATCCGGCGCGTATCAAGACCAGCTTCATTATCCTGCAGGCCGATATGCACAATCACCCCGCCTGGCCGCACCATCATGCTGGCCGCACGGCGCGTCGCGCCCGAGCCAACCGCGTCAACAACAATATCAATCTGGCGCGCACCCGGCGCCTCATGCAGCGGATCATAGGCCCGCATCGCGCCACTATTTTCCAGAACTTTGCGGCGATGCGGATTGGTTTCCGCAATCCAGATGTCCTTATATCCATAGGCCTCAAACACCAGCGCGGTCAAAAGTCCGATTGCACCACCACCAAGCACAATGACGCCAGCATCGAGATTATTCCCGCCAAGCTGGCAGGCAAGGCGCACCGCATGAACCGAACAGGCCAGCGGCTCGGCAAGGGCTGCCTCGGCAAATGACAAGCCATCATCAATCACGGTTAAATTGCCAGCATCAATCACCAGTTTTTCGGCAAAGGCACCAGGAACCCGCATACCAATCAATTCACGCTTGGCGCATAGATGCTCATCGCCGCTGGTGCAGACATCACAAATCCCGCAGGTCATCAACGGATTGATCGCGACCCGTTTACCAGCAAGGTTACTGGCAGGATTATTGGCAAAATTATTGACCTGCACAATGCCAACAGCCTCATGCCCAAGCACAAGCGGCGGTACACGGCGTTCATCATGCCCATGCCATGCGTGCATATCCGATCCGCAGATACCGCAAAAGGCCAGATCAACCAAAACCTGACCCGGGCCAGCAACCGGTAATTCAACGTCACGGATCTCGGACAATTGGGTGCCGGTATAAACAAGCGCTTTCATTTTGCTGTAAACCCTCCATCTACCGCAATTGATTGGCCGGTGACATAGCCGCTGGCATCTGACGCCAGAAACAGCAATGGCCCCCGCATATCCTCAAGCACCCCATTCCGCCCAATCGCGGTTGCATTTGCCAGCCTTTGCGCCGCCGCCTGATCGCCAAAAACCGGCGCGGTCAATTCCGTCGGGAAAAACCCCGGCGCCAAAGCATTAGCGGTAATACCGTGGGGCGACCATGCCTGTGCCATCGCACGAGTAAGCTGCAAGATACCGCCTTTGGCTGCACCATAGGCAATGCCATTTTCAAAAGCACGGGTGGATTGCAAAGAGGCGATATTGATAATTCGTCCCCACCCCGCCTTTTTCATAGAGGGGACAAATTTCTGGCTAACCAGAAACGGAACATTCAAATTCAGATCGACCGTGT
This sequence comes from Alphaproteobacteria bacterium, assembly GCA_009919335.1. Lineage (GTDB taxonomy): Bacteria > Pseudomonadota > Alphaproteobacteria > Puniceispirillales > Puniceispirillaceae > UBA3439. The sequence goes on along the minus strand of RGCC01000051.1, from coordinate 8,618 downwards.
AATGCCATTCGGACTCGGAAATTTCATCTGCCGGCCGACGCGGGTTAATACCGGCAGCATTGACGATGATGTCAGGCTGCCTGCCTTGTGCCGTGACCATCTCAAACAAACGATCCGTCGCATCGCGTTCAACCAGATCAAGCGGAAATACCGCCCCGTCGTGACTGCCAAGACTTGCTTTTAATCTGTCTTCACGCCGCCCAACGAGGTAGATGTTCGCCCCAGCTTCGGCCAGCGCCTTTGCCATAAACTGGCCAAGGCCACTGCCGCCACCGGTTATCAGGGCCGTTTTGCCAGCGATATCAAATAGGCTCAAGCCAGCATTAGCCAAGATTTTCTCCGGGGAAATATTTGCGCAACCGCACATCAGCCGCACGGGCATGGCCTTCCATACCTTCCAGCCGCGAAATTCGCGCGGCCGCCTGTCCAACCTCGCGATTAGCCTCTTTGGTCATGCGCTGCGTTGTAACAATTTTCAGATATTTATGAACCGAAAGACCGCCAGTGTAATGCGCTGCACCCTTGGTTGGCAGGATATGGTTTGTGCCTGAACATTTATCGCCGTAAGTCACCGTGGTTTCTTCACCAATAAACAGCGATCCGTAATTTTTTAGACGTGCGGTATACCATTCATCCTTGCTTGTATGAATTTCGAGATGTTCGGCGGCATATTCATCCGACACTTGTGCCGCTTCTTCGTCAGTATCACACAAAATCACCTCGCCGTAATCGCGCCATGCCACGGTTGCAGCATTACGCGCAGTTTCTGGCAAGGCATTAATGTGACGATCCATTTGCGCCATCACATCATCAGCCAGCTGGCGCGATGTTGTAATCAGCCATGCAGGCGAGTCTGGGCCATGTTCGGCCTGACTGACAAGGTCTTCAGCAACCACCGCCGCATCAGCGCTATCATCAGCAATCACCGCAATTTCGGTTGGGCCCGCAAACATATCAATACCGACACGGCCATAGAGCATCCGTTTTGCCTCGGCAACAAACCGGTTGCCCGGCCCGACCAGAATGCGCGCCGGTTTGCCGGTAAATAATCCAAAGGCCATCGAGGCAATGCCCTGAACGCCGCCAAGCGACAGAATGGTATCGGCTCCACATAGGTTCATCGCATAAATGATCGCCGGATTTGGGCCTTCCTTGCCATGCGGCGCGGTACAGGCGACCACATGATTAACCCCCGCCACCTTGGCCGTGGCAATTGACATAATCGCCGAGGCCACATGGGCATAGCGTCCGCCCGGCACATAACAGCCAGCCGTTTCAATCGGAATTAATTTTTGTCCCGCCCATAATCCGGGCGATAATTCGGTTTCAAATTCACTGATCGACGCCAGCTGCGCCTTGGCAAATTTCGTCACCCTGTCATAGGCAAATTGAATATCGTCCTTTAACTGCGGCGATACTGTTGCCGCCGCCGCCGCAATCACCTCATCACTGACAATCGCATCACCGCCATAGCCATCAAGATCCCGCCCAAAGGCAAGCGCGGCCGCTTCGCCGCCAGCCTCAATTTTAGCAAGCATATCAGCAACAATATTACGAGTTTCATCACTGCCAGTTTGCGGGGTTTTTGCCGCCTTCTTCAAATAAGTTACCGTCATTTAAATACCTATTGCCCATAAATGTAAGTCGGAAGCCATAATGCAATTTACGGGAACAGAAAGATTAATGCGAGACCAATCAACTGAATCACCATAAATCGTATCATACCAAAATAGATGTCTTTCAAGTCCCATTCAGCTACTCCCTATAGCCGCACCATGTTGATGAAGGTCTTTAAACATAGTTTTGCCCGGCTACAGTCATTTCAGACAATCGAACCAAACATCATTTCCACTTGCCTGATAAGCCAATTCACATCGCCCTTGGCGGTAGGGCTAAAAGATTGCCGTGATCACCCCAAGATCGATTAATCCGTCATAGATCATTGTGACTGTTAGATAGATCAGAAACCATAATCCCAGATAAGACAGCCACCGATACCTGATCATCACCCGCATAATTAGCGAGGCGCTGAACGCCATAAAGGCGATCGCCAGCCCAAGGCCAAAGATCAAAAGCGCTGTGTTATCGCGGGCAATCGCCGCCACCGCGACAATATTATCAATCGACATTGACACATCAGCGACCAAAATGGTCACCAAGGCACGGCCAAACGTTTTTTCCGCGGGCTTGTCTGTTCCAGCTTCCCCCGGCGCGGCCCCGTCCGCCCCGTTTGTGGCGGTGCTGTTGAATTCTTTCAAGTCGTAATAAAACCGGTAACAGACCCACGCAAGCAACCCGCCACCGATCAAGAGAATGCCCTTGATTGCCAGCAATTGTGCGGCAACAACAGCAAACACAATGCGCAATATCGCCGCCACTGCCATGCCAATCGCAATCGCACGTTTGCGTTGCCTGGCGGCCAACCCCGCCGCCGCCATACCGATCACCAGCGCATTATCGCCCGACAAGATGATGTCGGCGAAAATGATCTGCGCAATATCGGTTACTTCGGCGATACCATATTGGGTAAAATCAAGCCCGCTGATATTCATCTCGCCCCCTCCAAGATCAAATCTGAGAGTTTTTCACCAATCATAATGGTCGGCGCATTTGTATTACCCGAGGTGATGGTTGGCATAATCGACGCATCTGCAACGCGCAATCCGCGAACGCCAAAAACCCGCAGCTTTTCATCAACAACCGCCATTTTATCCTGACCCATTTTACAGGTTCCAGTTGGATGATAGATGGTTGTTGACGTGTTGCGCGCCCATTCAAGGATCGCCGCATCATCGTTATCTGCGACCGCTGGCCCCGGCGCATATTCTTCGGTGATCAGCGATTTTACCGGATCGGTGCGGCAAACCGCGCGGGCAATCTTGATGCCGGCAACAATAGTGTCGCAATCGGTTTTGGTTGCCAGATAATTCGGATGGATCGCCGGATAATCCTCGGGCTTTGATGACATGAGCTCGATGTGCCCTGTGCTTTCTGGCCGCAATTGCAAAACCGAGGCGGTAAAGGCCGAAAAATTATGGCTGCCATCGGCGATATTATCGGCGCTGAACGGCTGTAGGTGAAACTGGATATCAGGGGTTTCTAGCGCCGGATGGGTTTTTAAAAACGCTGTGCCAAGGCTGGCCGCCATTGCCATTGGGCCAGATCGGTTCACCGCATATTCCAGTGCAATTTTTATAAGCTGTAACGGGTTTTTGGTTTCCGTATTGATCGTGCTGGCGTTGCATTTAAAAACTGGGCGGGCTTGCAGATGGTCTTGCAGATTACGCCCCACCCCCGGTAAATGATGCGTTGCGGCGATACCATGCTTGCCAAGATCATGCTGATCGCCAATGCCGGACAGCATCAGAATTTGCGGCGATCCGATCGCACCTGCCGACAAAATGATCTCACGGCGCGCGCTGATCCGCTGGCTCTTTCCTTTGATCCGAACCAACGCCGCCGTGGCGCGCTTGTCCTCAAACTCGATCCGGTCAGTATGCGTATGGGTGAAGATATGCAAATTCTTGCGCGCTAGAACCGGAACGCTGACCATTTTTCATCGTCATCTGAAAAAAGCCAACGCCCTCTTGATCTTCACGGTTATAGTCGTCCGTGCGCCGGTAACCGGCATTTGCCGCCGCCTCCACCCACGCGTCGATAATGTCCCGATCGACCTTATTTTCAGATACATTTAACGGGCCATCAACACCGCGTTCAGGCGACGGCGTACCTTCCCAATTTTCGGCTCGCCGGAACAACGGCAGCACATCATTCCAACTCCAACCCGCATTGCCAAGCTGGCGCCAATGATCATAATCCTGCGGTTGCCCACGAACATATAAAAGTCCGTTGATCGAGCTGCTGCCGCCAAGCACCTTGCCGCGCGGCCAATTGATCGCCCGCCCGTTCAACCCGGGGTCAGGCTGGGTACGATAGCACCAGTCAGTTTTTGGATTACCCATGGTTTTGAAGTAACCAACCGGAATGTGAATCCACGGATAGCTATCCTTGCCGCCCGCCTCGACAAGCGCCACGGAAACAGACGGATCAGCGGACAGACGGTTGGCAATCACACAACCAGCCGACCCGGCGCCAATGATGACGTAATCAAACTTCAACCATTCCCCCAAAAAAAATCATTTACTTTTTGAGACTTTTAGTCTCTATTATTGAATAGAGAATAAAACCATGCACGAATCCACGGCTTGTTCAAGGAATTTTTGCCGTCACTTTTTGTTTCGTGCGGGAATTGCGCGTGAAAAAAGGCACCATAATGACCGACTCAACTCCACCAAATTTGCGGATTTTGAAGATATTTGAAGTGATTGCAGATGCCGGAGGCCCTCTGACACCGAGCGAGATCAATGAACAGCTCGACTGGCCCAAACAAAGTCTACACCGACTTTGCCAGACCTTGATTGCCGAAGGGTATCTGGTCAAACAGGCGCGCCGCCTTCACCCGACCAAACGCCTTTTGTCTCTTGCTGCGGGGTTGGCCCAGCACGCCACCGGTCAGACCACGCGCCACCAGATTTTGCAGAATATTGCGCGCGAGGCTGGTGAAACGGTGAATTTCGTCAGGCCAGAAATCAAGGGGATGATCTATGCTGATCGTGTCGAGACGAATTGGCCTTTTCGGGTTCTGCTGCCAGTTGGAACGCATGTGCCGTTTCACTGCACAGCAAGCGGTAAAACCTATCTTGCCAGTCTGCCGCCAAAAAAACGGCGCGTTTTGCTAGATAGCTTGGACCTGCGCGCCTATACAGAACACACCCATACCAGCACCGAAACGCTGGAGGACGAGCTGCAACGGATCAGCAAAGATGGCTTTGCGCTTGATTTGGAGGAATTCCATGATGGCATGGTTGCGATTGCCGTGCCAGTGCTGGACTCGCGCCGGCGTTATGTCGCTGCGCTTGCGATTCATGGGCCAAAACAGCGCTTTGATTTTGACGAAGCGATGGCACGGCGCGGTTTGCTGGCCGAGTCAGCCAAAATCATCTCGCAGACATTTGGCTATTAACCCCAAGGTCAATTCGGCATTTGCGATCGCGATATTCGTGGCAATGCAATTGGCCTAACCGCGACGCGCCTCACCTGCACTGGCGATCAGCGCCGCAAACCGATACAGCCCATGCACAAATTTTGAAAATGGCAGGATCAGGAAAAACCCGTAAACAACGCCTAGATGCACCGCCAAAGTCACGCCCATATAGCTGGTCTCGCGGACTGCAAGCAGCAGCAATCCGGTAAAGCTGACGAAAAACAGCGACACGATAAAAGCGTAATCCATGCCAAGCCCTTCATCATGGCGAACCGAAGGATGCATTCGCCGCTTTTCGACAAAAAGGCCAGCCGTTCCGATACACAAGATAATGCCGCCAACTGTGCCAAGTACCACCGGCAATTCCAGATAGCCGTAGGGGGCCTCACGGCCAAGCACGTAATGATAGATTGTGCCAACCGAGGTTGCGGCAAAACACAGCAAAAAACCGTACATCGTCAATTGATGATAGATGCGCCGCGCATTGCTTGACCGGTCATGGAATACCTGCCATGACTGTATGCGGCATGATCTTGTAAAATGCGCCCTCACCGACATGCACACCCCAAAATAGCTGCGGCGCAATCATCGCCAGCATCACCCCAACGGTGATTGCCAAACCAAGCGAAATTACCGATGTAACAAACAGCCCGTTACGCCTGAACAATCCGGCCATTGGCGCGGGCCAAGCATAGGCGGCATAGCTGTCGTTCCGCGCCGCCGCCAGCGCCTGCGGCACATTCACGCCAAATTCATGCGGCGGTGCATATTGGCACGCATGATAACAGGCGCCACAATTATGGCAAAGATTGGCAAGATAGCCGACATCACCCTCGTCAAATGAACGACGACGGGTCATCGCCGGAAACACGGCACAAAACCCCTCGCAATAACGACAGGCGTTACAGATTTGCATGACCCGGGTAACCTCACTGGCCGCATCAGGGTCAAGCAGTGCCTTAAGGTCAAACCCCTCAGCTTCGATTTTATCGGTTAAGGACACGTGCCGCCTCCGCTCCTGCAATGCGGCCAAAGACGCCGCCGATTGTCATGCCAATTCCGCCCAAATACCCTTGGCCAAGAACATTTCCGGCCATAATTTCACCGGCAGCAAAAAGATTTGCCGCAGGCCTGCCATCCTGCATCAAAACCTGCGCCCGATCATTCACCGCAACCCCCATATAGGTAAAGGTAATCCCCGGTCGCAGCGGGTATCCGTAGAAAGGCGGCTTTTGAAGTGGTGCCGACCAATTGGTTTTTTCCGGGGTCAGGCCAGTCGTGGCTTTGCCATCGAGTATCATCTGGTCGATCGGGCCAGAGGGACAGGCTGCATTGAACGCATCAATCGTTTTCTTTGCCGCAGTGGGATCAATGCCGAGCTGGCTTGCCAGCCCCTCAATCGTATCGTCAACAATCGGTGTAAAGACCGAAGGCATGAACCGTTCCACCCCTTCAGAGTCAACGATTGCATAGGCAATTTGATCCGGCTGCGCGGCCACCAAACGCCCCCAGATCGCATAGCGCTTTGGCCAAAAATCTTCACCCTCGTCATAGAATCGCTCAGCGCTATTATTAAGCACCACACCAAACGGAACCCCATCAACGCGGCTGGCAATTCCGCCATCATATTTCGGCGCGCGGGCGTCAATTGCCACTGCATGGCATTGATCAAGCGCACCCACCGGCTGTGCCCCACGATCGAGCAACACGCGCAACACTCTGCCTTTATTATACGGCGTGCCGCGAACCAGAAAATTCTTGGCGGCGTCTCCCCAGCCCTCGGCCAGCCAATCGAGATCAGCCTCAAACCCGCCTGCCGCGGTAATAAGCTGTTTGCAACGGATATGATGCGATTGACCCTGCCAAGAAACATCAACCGACTCACAAAAGCCGTTTTCAAGCGCAATATCGGTTACTTCAGCCTCATAGATGAACTGCACCCCAACCGACTCCGCATGACGGCACAGGCTGTTCAGCATTGCCCGGCCACCGCCAAGGAAAAAGGCATTCGTATGGTTCAGGTTTAATGTGCCTGATAAGGCGGTTTGGAATCTGACACCGCGCTCAATCAACCATTCCATCAACGCTTGTGAACTTTCCAATGTTAGTTTTGCAAGATGCTCATTTGTAACGCCTTTGGTAACCCTCATAAGGTCATCCCAATATTCCTCAAAGGTGTAGCGATCCGACATAACATCTGTTGGCTCGTCATGAACCGAGCGAAGGTTTCGAGTATGCCGCGTATTGCCACCACGGAATTCGCGAGGTGCGGTCTCGATAACCAAAATTGAACACCCACGCTCAGCGGCGGTAATAGCTGCGCAAACGCCAGCATTTCCACCGCCAATAACCACGATATCCCACGATTTTTCAAAAAGAGACTGACTGTCGTTATCTAACATTCAGGGCGCCTTGATCTATTGCATACATTTGCATACAATATACGAAAGAGGAGGCGTTCATGTCAACAGACTGGGCGGCACATGACCTAATTGTACAGGATCATTACGGCAACAATCTATCGGCGACCGCGCGGATAAGGCATATTCTGCTGGCGGCGATTACGGCGGGTGATATTGGACCGGGTGCGCGGCTAAAAGAAATTGACCTTGGGCAGAAGCTAGGGGTCAGCCGGACCCCGCTTCGCGAGGCTATTGCAGGGCTGAAGGCTGAGGGCATTCTGTCGATCGGTGGCGATGGTGGGCTGCGGGTGCGCAGGCTTGGCTATCAGGACATCCACGCGCTCTATCAATTCCGCGCCGAATTGGAATCGATGGCGGCCGCGTTGGCCGCAACACAGGCAAGCCCAGCCGAACGAGAATTTATTGCCGAGATCAGAGCTCGTGAAACGAGCCTTGTCATTGCAGACAGTGATCCGGCAGCTCTTGCCAAAATCAACGGTCAGTTTCATCAATCGATCGCTCTTGCCAGTCACAATTCTTTTCTGATCGAAACCTTGCAGCGCCTCAGCACCCTGATGGTTTTGCTTGGCCCGACCGCCTATAGCCTGAGCGCGCGTGTGCGTGAAATCGGCACCGAACATGATGCGATAAATGCCGCCATTCAGACGCATGATCCAGTCGCAGCCAAGCTGGCAGCCGGAACGCATTTACAAAATGCAGTCAAGGCGCGCCTGCAAATCATCGCAACTGGCCATAAGGAAAATATTGATTAGCCTGCTTATTAACTAGATGTCACACAACCGAACTTTATAAAACCTGATGTCATAAAGGGGCGCAAGCCGCCCGAATATGACCCACCCCTTAAAGGAGTCTCCATGCGGCCCGTGCTGTCGGATATCCCAAACATCATTGTTACCGCAACCATTGCCTTTGGTACCGGCTATGCCTTTCAGTTTATTGGCCTGCCTGCACCGTTCCTGCTTGGCAGTCTTTTTGGCGTTTGGATTATCGGCGCGGCCGTGCCGCCCATTCAAACCCGCGTCGGCATTCCGCGCTGGCTTCATGTGCCGGTTATTCTTGGGCTTGGCACATTGATCGGGGCCAATTTCCGGCCCGATGTTCTGGCGCATATAGGATCGGCTGGCATTACTGTTGCGGCAATGATTTTTGCA
>RGCC01000006.1 GCA_009919335.1 Alphaproteobacteria bacterium | reverse complement strand
TCGGCACGCTTGGTGGCGGCGATATTCAGTGGATGACTGCCGGTTCTGGCATTATCCATCAAGAGATGCCAAAGGGTGACAAAAATGGGGCAATGCACGGGTTTCAACTTTGGGCAAACCTGCCGTCGTCGCAAAAGATGACAACGCCGCGCTATCAAGACATCAAGTCGCAGGAAATCTCTGAACTGCACGATGATGATGACAGCAAAATCCGGATTATCGCCGGTAATTATCGCGGCTATCGTGGGCCAGTTGACGGCATTGCCGCAGACCCGCAATATCTGGACATCACCCTACCCCCACGTTGTTTTAAACGGTTTCCATTCGATACAAGGCGACAAGGCTTTGCCTATATTTTTGAGGGCAGCGCGCGGTTCAAAGACGCCTCTAACCCGTTTGGGGTGAAGGTCGAAAAAGAGTTCAATGGCGAAGAGCTGGAAATTCGGGATTTATCCGGTAACCGCACATTGGTCGTTTTTGGCGCCGGGGACGAAGTCGCCGTGACCTCAGGCGATGAGGGCGTTCGCTTTTTGCTGATATCCGGAGCACCGCTTCGTGAGCCGGTTGCCTGGCATGGGCCGATTGTGATGAACACTCAGGCAGAGTTACAACAGGCCATGCGCGAATTAAACAATGGTACATTTATCAAAACTGGCGCAGCTGGCTGGTGATTAATTAACACGCCACCTGATTAAAGCAGGAATAATGAGTGTTTATCGGAACAGACACACCATGCCAGCGAAAACATCCGGCGAAAATATAGAGAAGAACGGGCAGACATAATGCGCAAGATCCAATCTCAAGGAGTGCACCACATCACGCTTATCGGTGCAGATCGGCAAACATCGATTGATTTCTGGGAAGGCATCCTCGGTATGCCATTTGTTTTCGAACAGCCCAATTTGGACAATCCAAGCGAAGGCCATCTTTACTTTGATCCGGGCGATGGCCGATTAATCACCATCTTTACCGATGAAAGCCGCCTTGCAAAGATGACCCGGTTACCCCAAGCACCGGGGCAGGTTCACCACATCGCTTTTGCCATTTCACAAGCCAGTTTCTGGCAAGCGGTTGAACGGCTGGACGCGCGCAAGATCAAACATTCAGGCGCGAAAGATCGGGGGTTTATGGACTCAATCTATTTCCGCCTTGGATTATTGATCGAGTTGGCATCCTACCGGTTTGAACCGCCCGCAGGGTCAACGCATACCGAGGTATTAACCGCCGCACATCACATTCGGATTGCCACCGGTGACAGCACCATTGATCGAATTCATATCGCCGATGCGATTGAACAGCTTGCCCATGCGAAAACGCAATCCCTATCAACAGATCGCGAGCCAAAAAACCCCTATTAGACTGGTTATCAGTTTAGAATGGTTATTAGTTTAGACTGGTTATTAGGCGGATCGACACTGATTCATCCGGCTTGGACCGGCCATATTCCTCGGGCATCATTCTCGGGCATTATCCTCAGTCATCATCCTCGGGCATGATGTTTGGGTTGTTTGCTGCGGCGGTCTTTGTGGCCGTTAATCTTGCCTGTGCACGCGAAAATTGTCGCCCCGTTCGCAGCGCACAGCTGATCTACCGCCGCCTCAAGTCGGTTACGCTTGTCATCGGCGCCGCCATCAAGATCGAACAACCGCACATCCCCAACGTCACCAAGATTATCAACACCTATCCCCAAGAGCCTGTATGATCTGGATTTTTTAACCTCATTTTTTAATAATTCATGGCCTATATCAAACAGGTGATAGGCTTTATCTATCCGGCTTGGCACGGTTCGGCTGCGGGTAATGATGCGGTGATTTGCCAGTTTTAATTTCAAGGTTACCGTACCGCCCGCAAGTCGTTTTGCCTTTAACCTTGCCGATAGTTTTTGACACAGAAATTCAAGCTCGGTTTCCAGCGCCTCTAGCGCGGACAGATCTTTGGCAAAGGTGGTCTCATTCGATAATGATTTTACTGCACGTTCGGCCACAACCGGACGCGGATCAATACCCTTGGCAAGATTCATCACAGTGAAGGTCTGACTGCCAAGAACATTCGACAGCAATTTTGGATCGCCTTTTACAAGATCATCACAAGTAAACACGTTAATCGCATGAAGCCGCGCGATTGCCGATTTGCCAATCCCGTAAAGAATTGAAACTGGCTGCGGGGCAAGCCATGCCTGCGCCTCGCGCGTGCCAATTACGAAAAACCCGTCAGGTTTATCCCGATCAGAGGCCATCTTTGCCAGCGATTTTGTGCCACTAAGTCCGACCGAAACCGAAATACCGATATCGCGTTTGATCTCTTGTTGCAAATGGTGCAGCGCCTCTGCCGGACTGGCACGATGCAGCTTTTGCGTGCCAGCAAGATCAAGAAACGCCTCGTCGATTGACAATGGCTGAACCAATGGCGTCAGCGACAGCATCTTTTCCCTGATTTCCTGACCGATCGCAATGTAGTGATCCATTCTTGGCCGGATGACCACCGCATCAGGGCAACGTTTTAACGCCTGCCATGCGGGCATTGCCGAGCGCACGCCGAACTGACGGGCGATGTAGCACGCCGCCGCAACAACGCCGCGATCACCACCCCCAACGATGACCGGCTTGTTAGCCAGTGCCGGATTATCACGCTTTTCAATTGATGCATAAAAGGCATCACAATCAATATGCGCAATCGTCAGCGAGAATAAATCAGGATGCGTACGGATATTGGCAGATTGACATATAGGGCAGGTTTCCAGCGGGCCAAGATTGCCAACATGACCCGCCGTCCCGCAATCACGGCACAACATTGCATAAGCGGCAGCTTTGTTATGACCGGCCATATTTGCAGCCCTTATCCTCTCATGAAAACGTAAATGACGGGCCGCCCGTTCACCCTCGCCGCCCGTTTAGCCTGCACGCCTATACTGCACGCTTATTCTGCACGTCTAGACTATTTTATCTAGAAACTAACCGCGCGTGCATATTGGTTGGGCACAGATGATGTACTGCGCAGCGCCTTGGCCGCCCGCCATGTCCAATGCGGGTCACGCAGAAATTCACGTGCCAACGCCACCAAATCAGCCTGCCCTGTGCGAATAATGGTCTCGGCCTGCAACGGATCAGTAATCATCCCGACGGCAATGACCGGCATCTCGACCGCGTCACGGATCTGTTTCGCAAGATCGGTCTGATAGCCATAGCCAATGTCGATTTTCTGCGCCAATGAATTACCGCCACTTGAAACATGGATCGAGGCACAGCCGGCCGCATCAAGCGCCTTGGCAAACTCTATGGTTTGCAAAACGTCCCAGCCGCCATCAACCCAATCTGATGCTGATACCCGCACCAGCACTGGCATTTCAGCCGGCACAACCGCCTTAACCGCTGCAAAAACCTCTAGCGGATAGCGCATCCGGTTTTCCAACGAACCGCCATAGGCATCATCACGCTGGTTGCTGATCGGCGACAGGAACTGATGAAGAAGATAGCCATGGGCGGCGTGCAGCTCGATCGCATCAATGCCCATTCTAACGGCACGCTCAGCAGATGAGACAAACCCCTCTTTAATCCGCGCCAAACCGGCATCATCCAATGCCTCGGGTGTGTGCCAGCCCTCGGCAAACGGGATTGCCGATGGCGCAAATGTCGGCCAAGCGGCTTGGGGAGTTGAGCCATCGGCCGGCAATGCATTACCGCCTTCCCATGGGCGCTGGCTTGATGCTTTGCGGCCAGCATGACCAAGCTGGATACCAATTTTGCTATGCCCAACCGATTTACAGAAATCAACGACCCGCTTCATCGCTGCTTCATTTTCATCCGAATATAGCCCGACACAGCCATGCGTGATGCGCCCAGCCGCCTCAACCCCCGTTGCCTCGATAATGATCAGCCCCGGCCCACTCATCGCAAATTGTCCCAAATTTGCCAGATGCCAGTCATTCATCGTTCCATCGATGGCTGAATATTGGCACATTGGTGCCACCACAACACGGTTAGCAAGGCCTAATCCAGACAGTTTGATCGGGGTAAATAGACGGCTAGACATAAATTTTGCTCCTAAAAAATAAGTGACCTGAACGCGTGTTCACCGGATGCGCGTATTGTAATGAAACCGCTGGATATTACCACTAAATCTGCCCTGAAAACCCGCCAGTCCCAGTTCCGCCCGTGAGCGTGGGCATAGGTTTTGGTATTTATCGGCTGTCTAGCGGCAGCCTCCCCCCTTTTATGCGCGCCGCATTTGGTCGCGATAAAAGGAATAAAGACCAGTGGTAACGACAATGATTGCGCCGATCCATGTCCAACTATCCGGCCATTCACCAAACAGCAACGCACCAAGCGCGATTGCCCATACCAGACCAACATATCGAAATGGCGCGACAAAACTCAGATCGCCAAATCGCATTGTCATCACCTGAAAAAAATAACCTGCAGCGACGCTAAGGCCGCAGAATGACAGAACAAGCCAATTATAAGGGCTGATTGTTTGCCACGGTATCGTCACTGTAACGGCACCACTAAAAAGGCAAACAGCAGCGGCTGTAAACAATGCTGCAAATAGTGCTGGTACGCGGTTTGGCAGATGGCGTGTTACCGCATCATTCAGCGTGGCAAAACCCACAGCACCAACAGCAAGCGTTGAATAGACGTTAAAATCATCCGTCCCGGGACGAATAACCATCAACACGCCGCAAAACCCGATAATGACCGCACTCCAACGCCGCCATCCGATCATTTCACCAAGAAACAGCGTTGCGACGACAGTAAGCGATAAGGGCACCACCTGCATGATCGCCGAGACATTGGCAATCGGCATATGCGCAAGCGCCGTCAAAAAACAGCTTGCCATGCCGATTTGCGCCGCCGCTCGAACCGATAACAAGCCGAAATCCGCGAAACCCAGACGAACAAAAAGACAGTCGCGGTACCATGCCAAAGCCGCAATAATCGGCACCGCCACAGTGCCGCGCAAAAACATCGCCTGAAATACCGACATATCAACGAACAGGAATTTCATGAAAATGTCGTTAGTGACAAAGGCAACACGTGCAACTGTCATTAAAACGGCGCCTTTGGCATTAGCAGATATCATAAAAAGACCCCGTTACTGCGGTAACAGGGCCTATTAAGCAACCTTGCCGCCGTTAGGGCAATAGCTTTTCGATATAGCGCGGCAGGCTAAAGGCAGCTTTGTGAACGGCTGGCGTATAATAGTTGAGATCAAGATTTGCGGCATCAAGACGTGCGCGCAAAACCTCGACATCGACAGTCTTCGCGGCGGTTGCATCACTGCCCCACCCAAACGCCATTGGGCCACCAGCATAGGTTGGAATACTGGCAACATAGCATCCCCAGTCAGCAAAAAGCGCTTGAAAAGCGCGCATTGTACCGGTCAATTCATCCGGCTGCATGAACGGAACACCATTTTGCGTAACCAGAATACCGCCCTCAGCCAGACGGCGTTTCGCGTGACCATAAAAACTGTCGGTAAACAGCACCTCGCCCGGGCCAACAGGATCAGTCGAATCAATGATGATAACGTCAAACTGATCAGGTGAATTCGCCATGAAATCAGCGCCATCAGCAATCACTAAATTCAGGCGCGGGTCATCAAAAGCACCATTTGACAGGCTTGGCAGATAGGTCTTTGAAAACTCCACAACCCCGGCGTCGATTTCAACCATTGTGACGTTTACAACCGATTTATGGCGCAAAACTTCACGCGCCATGCCGCCGTCACCCCCGCCGATCACCAGAACATTGCGAACATTGCCATGCGCCAGAATTGGCACATGGGTCAGCATTTCGTGATAGATAAACTCGTCGCCTTGAGTTGTCTGCACAACACCATCAAGCGTTAGCACACGACCAAACCGCTTATTCTCGAACACCTGAATATGTTGCAGGCTGCTGTTATTGTCATAAAGGACATTTTCAACGGCGAGTGACTGCGCATAATCACCATGCAGGGTTTCGGTAAAGCGCGCGCTCATAGCATTGCCCCCACAACGCCATCACCGCGCAGTAATTCACGGACCCGAATGTCGTTTGTGTCAAACGCATCGGCCAAAACGCCAACCGCGTTCCATGGCTGGGCATCACCGCACATAAACACATCAAACGCGGCATACCCAATTTCCGGCCATGTATGAACCGAAATATGGCTTTCTGCCAGAACCGCGACACCAGAAACGCCTTGCGGGCTGAATTTATGCGTATGAATATGAAGCAGTGTCGCGCCACATTCATCAACACAACGCCGAAACGCCGATTGTATCAGGTCCTCATCATCAAGACCCTTCCCGTCCACCACCTCGATAATCAGGTGCGTTCCGGCAAAGACCTTGCCATCAGTTACGCGCAGCAGCATTGCTGCAGTCGATATCTTCCGCTTGGGCGCCCGTTGCCAGACCTATCCCCAGTTGGAAAAGGTTGGCGTTATCCATGACGCACCCCTTCTTGAACCAGTAGATGAACCAGCAATGCCTTAGCGCCCCCCATGTAAGAATAGCTATGAGCTGGGGTCGGTCATCGCAACGCGCATCTGTTAGCGGTCTTGTCATGAAAGCACAAGCAATAAATTTCAAATTTCTAATATTTATTTCGCGTCATCTTAGTTTTTTCGGCTTACACCATCGCGCCATTTTCATAAAAAGAGGCTTGACCATAATGCTTGGTTACGGCTAACCCTCTGACGAGCGGCATATTAGCCTTGGATTAGCCGCGCCACTTTGATTGCGCGGCAGCGTCGCAGCACGAGGATGAAATGGACAATTTAAAAGCGCTTGGACAAGCCTCAAAATTACCAAACAGCCCGGAAGAGGCCGAATTGGAACGCGTGCCTAATCCGCACCCTGATTGTAATTTCGTTGCGCGTTTTACCCAGCCGGAATTCACCTCGCTCTGCCCGGTGACAGCTCAGCCTGATTTTGCGCATTTGGTGATTGATTACATCCCCGATCAATGGATGGTCGAGTCAAAGTCGCTAAAGCTATATCTTGGCAGCTTTCGCAACCATCAGGCCTTTCACGAGGCCTGCACAGTCGATATTGCCAAGGAACTCATCGCGCTGTTATCACCGCGGTGGCTGCGGATTGGCGGATATTGGTACCCGCGTGGCGGCATTCCAATTGATGTGTTCTGGCAACATGGCACAATCCCCGAAGGCACATGGGTGCCGGATCAGGGCGTTGCCGGTTACCGTGGGCGCGGCTAGCTGTTTTGCCGCTGGACGACATAACGGCATAACCGGTCAACCGACCCATGCAGCAATAGCGTAAGCACTGCCAACACAATCAATGCGGCAAACATCAGATCGATTTTCGCCCGGCCATTTGCCAGCAACATTAAATAACCCAGCCCTTGCGATGCCCCGACCCATTCGCCAATGATCGCGCCAATCGGGGCATAGACGGCCGCCAGACGCAGGCCAGATGCCAATGCCGGTATTGCGGCTGGAATCCGGATATGTCGCATGATATGCCACGATCGCGCCTGCATTACCTTGGCAAGATCAAGCATGCCGCGCGGCGTCTGCATCAACCCGTCAAAAAACGCAGATGTTACTGGAAAATAAATAATCAGCAGCGCCATGATGATTTTTGGCCATAACCCATAGCCGAGCCACAATGTTAGAACCGGTGCCAGCGCAAATACCGGCAATGCCTGACTAAGCACCATCATCGGACGAACCACCAGCCGCGCCAGTGGCGACATCGCAAGACTGATGGCCGTTACCACCCCCAAAAGCGTCCCGAGCAATAGCCCGATCATCACCTCGGCCATGGTCACGCTGGCATGATGCCCAATTAATTCCAGATTGCTGAAAAGTGCCGTCGCCACGCGCGCTGGTGATGGCAAAATAAATGCCGGCAGGCCTGTTGCCAAAACCAGAAAATGCCACAGCAATAGGATCAATGCTGTTACGCCAGCGATGCGAAGCGCCCGGATCATGGCATCTCACGCAGCAGCCGCAAAAGCCGCCCCTGACAAGCCAGAACATCAGGCGCGTCATAATCACGAATTACCCTAGATGATGGTGGCTCAATAGATTGCAACCCGTTCACATTCATCACAAATATGACATCGCCAAGACGTGCCGCCTCGCCCGGATCATGGGTAATCAAACAAACAGTCTTGCCAGCAAAAAGCCGTGCCGCCAGTTCCTGCATTTCGGCTCTGATCTTGGCGTCAAGCGCCGAAAACGGTTCATCAAGAAGGACAATTGGCCGCTCCTCCATCAAGGTGCGCGCCAATGCAACCCGTTGCCGCTGGCCGCCAGATAACGCATTGGGCTTTTTATGACGATGCGGGGTCAAGCCAACCTGCTCGATCAGCATCTCAGCCTTTTCTGACTGAATTTCATCGCCACGCAGCCTGCTGCCAATGACGATATTATCATGCACATCCAGCCACGGCATCAGGTTATCAGTTTGCGCCATAAGACTGATCCGGCCAGCAATCATCTGATGATCATCCGCCGAAATCTGCCCATCATGGTCGATATGATCCCCTAGACCAGCAAGCAACCGCAATATCGTTGTCTTGCCAACACCGGACGGCCCCAGCAGACAGGTCCATTTACCGGCGGCAATCGGCAGGTCTAGCTTATCAAAAATTTGCGTTCCGGCGATTTTGGCGCTGCCGGTAAATTGCAATGCCGGACTGGGGATGTCTGGCGGTGTTCCGGCTTTGCGACGCGGCGCCATTTTGACGTTTTTGCCGGTCACCCATCAAGTCCCATTTGCCAAAACCCAGCCTCAAGCCGTGTTGCGGTAACAAACCGTTTACACAAAGCCGGCCATCGCGGACTGGCGGCTGGCTGGTCCCCCAGCCGGCGCAAAACCGCCGCATCAATCAATGCACCCACATCAT
Source organism: Alphaproteobacteria bacterium (assembly GCA_009919335.1). GTDB lineage: Bacteria > Pseudomonadota > Alphaproteobacteria > Puniceispirillales > Puniceispirillaceae > UBA3439. Next base: position 23,627 of record RGCC01000006.1, on the reverse strand, counting down.
GGCAAACCTGCTGATAATCGCTGCCGCCATAGGTCTCGATCCAATCGCGATAAGGCGTTTTTTTATCCGCTGCCAGCAACCGTGCGCCAATCTCGCCATAGCCCAGAACACAAGGGGCCAAGGCCGCCATTAGATCCAGAAAATCGCCTGAATGTCCGGCATCCATGACATAGCGCGTATAGGCAATATTGGCGGTTGCCTCCTCGGCGGCGAATAAGGTCGCCTCATCAATGCCCGCCTCGGCACAAATACGGATATGCAAACTGATCTCGTCATTGACCAACGCATTTACCGTCGCCGCACAGGTGCGCATCTCTGCGACCTCATCAGCCTTGGTTACGGCCAATGCCCATGCGCGTGAGAAATGGATCAGGAACAGGTAATCTTGCACCAGATAATGCAAAAAGGCGGATTCAGGCAGGCTGCCATCGCCTAATTGCGTTACAAAATCATGGCAGACATAATCTTGCCACGCGGTGCCACTCGCCGCTCGCCATGCGCCAAAACTTGCTCCGTAATCTGTCATTCTGCCCCCAGATCAACAGCAATTTTGGATACGGGACGGATATCCTTTAACAGGCCCGCTTCCTTTAAAAACGCCTCAAACCGGCTGTAGCGCCCCTCATCCAACGCCTCGGGACGCAACGCAAAACGCGGCAATGTATCATTCCACGCCCGCTTGTTCAGCTCGTCATCCAGTTCCTTGGCTGTCCCTTTGAAAATCTCCCAGCTTTCCTGCGGGTGATTGACGATATACTGGGTTGCAAGCTCGGTTGCCTGTAAAAAGCGGCGCACCACGTCTTTGTTCATACGGTCTGGATTGGCGACGTAAATCAACTCGTCATAGGCTGGTAGCCCCTCTTCTTCGAGATAGAAACAGCGACCGGGGACGCCTTCAATATCCATTTGATTCAATTCAAAATTCCGAAAGGCTCCGATAACCGCATCGACCTGTTTTGACATCAGGGACGGTGACAGCGACCAATTGACATTCACCAGTTCAATATCAGACATAGCCAAGCCATTGCGCGCCAAAATCGTGGTTAATAGCGCCTCTTCAACACCGGCAACCGAAAAGCCAACTTTCTTGCCTTTCAAATCAGCCACTGTTTTGATGTTGCCATCTTTTAGCACCAGCAAACAGTTTAACGGCGTCGCGACTAGGGTTCCAACACGGATCAAGGGCATGCCCTCGGCAATTTGAAGATGCAATTGCGGCTGGTATGACACCGCCAGATCAGCCTTTCCGGCAGCAACAAGCTTTGGCGGATCAGCTGGATCAGCTGGCGCGATAACCTCAACCTCAAGGCCAGCATCGGCGAAGTAGCCCTTTTCCTGAGCGATGATAATCGGCCCATGATCAGGATTGATAAACCAGTCCAGCAACAGCGTGACCTGATCTTTAGCCTGCACTGGAGATGAACATAATAGAGCAAATATAACAATGAGATAACGATACATTTTAAACCTCTTTTTCCGTAAAATTTGGATCACCAACGGCGATTAATGAAATTGCGCCCGGCCAAAAGCCAGACAATTTTTCCGCCGCCACCCAGGCCCGTTGTCCAGACCGGCAACAAAGCACAACGCGTGCGATGCCAGTGAGCGGTAAATCTGTGTTTATCTGATCAAGTGCAAGGCGCGTGGCACCGGGCGTTACCAGCCCCGCCTCATCCGGCGTCCTAAGATCAATCACGAAATCATGCGGCTGAATTTGGGATGGGCTGATGAAGGGCAACCCAGATTTAGGTTCTTCGGCGTGATCAAACCGAAACCCACCAAACCGGTTTCCAACCGCGTCATATGTAACCAACTGGCCCAGCGGCGATGGCTGCGCTCTGGTAATCGCCGCGATCGTCATTTGTGCCTGCAACGAACCGATAACACCGACGACCGGCCCCAGAACGCCATCTTCAGCACAACTGCCAAAACGCTGCGGCAAATCAGGAAAAACCGCGCGAAGACTTGGCGCCGTTTCGCAAAAACCGCCAACATAGCCGGCCATGCCAACCACCGAGGCGTGAATAAACGGCAGCCGCTTGACCAAACAATAATCCGAAATGCAATAGCTCACGGCAAAGCTGTCAGCACAATCAAGTACCAGATCAACCTCTGCTGCATAGGCACTGATCGTATCTGGCGTTACCTGAGCGGTGAGCGGCGTAATCTCGCAATCAGGATTTAACCGGGCCATATGGCTGGCCGCTGCCGACGCCTTTGCCATACCAAGGTCACTTGAGCGAAAAATTGTTTGGCGGTGCATATTTGTTACCGACACAATATCAGGATCGACCAGCCGGATATGACCAACCCCGGCTCCGGCCAGATACTGCAATACCGGACTTGCTAGCCCGCCAGCACCGACAATCAAAAGACGCGCCGCCGCAAGTTTGGCCTGACCATCACTGCCAAATTCAGCAACACCGATTTGCCGGTCATACCTGCTCATCTGGTTACCTCTATCCAGCCTTTCAGGCGGGTTTCCGGAGCTTCGTTCAAGGTAATGTCGGTCACAACCGAAACAATATCCGCACCGGCTGCATAGACACCTTGTGCCCGGTCAATGTTCATTCCGCCAATGCCAACCAACGGCAGATCACCGATCCGGTCTTTCCATTGCCTTACACGGCCAAGCCCCTGTTCAACCCATTTCATTTTCTTCAGGATGGTTGGATAGACCGGTCCCAGCGCAACATAATCAGGCTGTTCAGCAAGCGCACGCTCCAGTTCTTCCTCATCATGCGTACTGATACCTATTTTAAGGCCGGCACGCCTAATCGCCGCCATATCCGCATCGCCAAGATCTTCCTGACCGAGATGGATCCACGAACAGCCAAGATCAATGGCAATTTCCCAGTAATCATTCACCACCATTGTGGCACCAGCGGCATCACATAATTGCTGGGCACGCTGCAAGCAAGCCCGTACCTCGGTGGCCGGTAAATCCTTTATCCGCATCTGCACCAGCTTTACCCCAAGCGGCAACATTCGTTGCAGCCAGTCAGGATGGTCAAAAATAGGGTAAAACCGGTCAAGGCCATGATCCAAACTCATTGAAGAAACGCCTTTCCAATTAAGGGGGTTGATGGCGCAGCCATATCGCGCGGTTCCATCGGATCAGCAGTTTTTGCCAGCTGACCAGCCTCGATGGCCTTGGCAAAGGCACAAGCCATTGCCACCGGATCACCAGCCTTGGCAACGGCGGTATTCAGCAACACCGCATCAAACCCCATCTCCATCGCCTGCGCCGCCTGAGATGGCAGGCCGAGACCTGCATCAATCACCATCGGCACGTCCGGATATTGCGCGCGCAGGCTGCGCAGTCCATAGGGATTGATCAGCCCCAATCCGGTACCGATTGGCGCGCCCCACGGCATCAGAACTTCACACCCCGCATCCAGCAAACGCTCGGCAAGCACCAAATCTTCGGTGGTATAGGGAAACACCTTAAAACCGTCGCGGCATAGGATGGTTGCGGCCTCGACCAGACCGAATGGATCGGGTTGCAGGCTGTCGCTATGCCCGATGACCTCTAGCTTTATCCAGTCAGTTTCAAATAATTCACGCGCCATTTGCGCGGTTGTGACCGCTTCGCTGGCCGAGTGACAGCCGGCGGTATTGGGCAGAACCTGCACCCCCAATTCGCGAATAAGGCGCCAGAACCCCTCACCTGCCCGCGCACCGGCTGCCTCGCGGCGAACCGATACCGTAGCGACTGACGCCGCAGATTGACGAAACGCCGCATCAAGGATGGCTGGTGATGGATAATTTGCGGTGCCAAGCATAAAGGCGGTTGGCAATTCCACGCCATAAAAACTGCTCATATCATCCTCCTTGTCGCGGCGCGACAATTTCCACCGCATCACCGGCCTCAATCTGGCATGAGGCGCGTTGGCTAACCGGAACAAAATTTCCGTTTACCGCTGTCGCCACGCGCGAATCCCCATAGCCATTTTCCTGTAAAATCGCCTCAAGGCTGCGCGCAGCTACCTCTGTTGCAACACCGTTAATTGAAATTTTCATCCATTACCTCTGGGGTTTGACCCGAAAACAGATAATCGGCCGCCATTCGTGCCATTGCTGGTGCCAGCAAAAAACCATGTCGAAACAATCCGTTCACATAAAGCCGGTCACCGCGCCGTCTGATACGCGGTAAATTATCTGGAAACGCGGGGCGTGCATCAACGCCGATCTCCAAAATTTCAGCCTCGCCAAAGGCCGGATGCAACGCATAAGCGGCACTCAATAGCTCAAGCACCGAGCGCACAGTTGCCCCATTTCGGTTACCGGACTCGATTTGTGTGGCACCAAGCATGAATACACCATTACCGCGCGGCACCAGATAGATGGGGATTCGCGGATGCAGCAATCGAACCGGCCGCGATAGCTGGATATCGGCTGACCGGATCATCAGCATCTCACCCTTAACCCCGCGCAAATCGGTCAAAGCATCCGCCGCCGACAATCCGCGGCAGTCGATCTTGCTAATCGGTGACGGCGCTCCGGCCACATTATCATTATCCGGAAAATCCAGCCCATCCGCCGTTTCAATCGTGATATCGCGACTTTCCAGCTCGCCAACAAGACAGGCCAATGCATCACGCGGCGATAAATGCGCCTCGGTCGAGAAAAACAGCCCGCGCCGCGCACGCCCGGCCAAATCTGGCTCTAATGCGGCCACCCCATCTGCATCAACCCATTCATAATGCGATGTCCGGCGGGCAAACCGGTCAAGCTCACCGCCATCACGACCAAGCGCTAGCACCAGTGAGCCGTTCCGTTTGACATCAACATTATGCCGCTGCCACCAATCCGCAGCCTCCTGACCAAGCCGTACCACAGGCTCTTCAGCTGCCTCGCTCTCACAAAATGGCGCCAGCATCCCGCCAGCCCACCATGAGCAGCTATGTTCTGCCGGACGGCCATAGCGGTCAAACAACCGAAACGCCATGCCGCGTTCAGCCAGTTCAGCAGCGAGACAAAGCCCGGCAACGCCGCCACCAACGATCGTGATTTGCGGTTTTGCCAACGGCTATCTCCAGATTTCGTAAAAATGGTGAACTGGGCCATGCCCCTGACCGATGTCAAGATCGTCAGCAGCTTTGATCGCGCCATGCAACCAGCGATGTGCCGCACCAACCGCCGCATCCAGCGGCAGCGATTTGGCCAGTCCGGCAGCGATTGCCGATGATAGCGAGCAGCCGGTGCCATGCGTGTTATCGGTGACAATCCGCGGCGCCTCAAAGATAGCGATTGTGTTGCTGGTTATCAGATAATCGTGACAAACCGCACCGTCGGCATGCCCGCCCTTCATCAACACCGCTGCTGGCCCTAGTGCCAACAACGCCTTGCCCTGCTCTTGTGGGCTCATATCATGCTGCCCCTCTAACAGGCGCGCCGCTTCAGGAATATTTGGCGTCAGCAGGCTGGCACGAGGCAAAAGCATTTCGGTCAAACAAGATACCGCATCATCCTGTAACAAGGCGTCACCCGATTTTGCCACCATGACCGGATCAAGCACAATCGGCCCATGATAATGCGCCAATGCACGCGCCACCGCCTCAATCACCGCTGGCGTTGCCAACATCCCGATTTTGATTGCATCAATGCGGATATCAGACAGAACAGCATCAATTTGTGCGCCGATCATCGCGGGAGATACCGCCTCAACATCGCTGACTAATCGCGTGTTTTGCGCCGTGATGGCGGTGATAACACTCGCGCCATAGACACCATGCGCGGAAAAACTTTTTAAATCAGCCTGAATACCAGCCCCGCCACCGCTGTCAGAACCGGCAATTGTTAACGCCGTTGCAACATGGCCTTGCGATTTTGTTTTGCCCATCAAAAATCCCACAAACAACAAAGTGACGTATGGATCGACGAGACATTTTGATCTGGATTGGTTTCCGATCTGGAAAGGTCTCCGTTCCCTACGCCAGTTTTAACTGGATCAGGTTCTATGGGTTAGCTCGCGCTTCTCAGCCCCGCCCCTGCCCATACGGACAGCACCGAAGCACCCCAACAGAACCGACAGCCTAGCTAGGCTCTTGCGCAATTTCAAGCGGGAAGATCACGCGGCAGTTATCCGCCCTCGCGGTCTTTTTGCAAAAAACCGAAATTTTGCAAATTATTGCCAATGATATTTACAATTGAGCATTTAATTTCTTTTTATCGGATTTGTATCTTTTAAAAAGACAAAAAAATGCTATCAGATGGCAGTGATGCGATGGCGTTCCGAGGTGGGTTATGGACTTAATTATCGAGTGGCGTGACATTTATGGTGTGACAACAGTAGTTCTGGCGGCAGGGTTGCTTGCTGGCGGCCTGTTCGGCTGGCTTGCAGAGCGCAGCGACTATTGTGCGCGCTCGGCTTATGATGAGTTATTTTTGGCGACATCTAATCGGGCGAATTCCAATTTTGGCGCGATAAAATCTGCATCTAAGGATCGCGCCCCCTTCAATCAGCTATGGCAGGTGTCGATCGCCGCCCTATCAGCCATCATCGCGGTCAGCCTCCTGTCACAAATGGAACTGATCTCACTCGGTGGTGCTCGCCAGCATCAGGCACCGCTAAATCTGTTTGGCCTGTTTTTTGGAACGCTGGTCTTTGGCGTCGGGATGGGGCTAAGCCGTGGCTGTGTTTCGCGCCTCATTATCCTGTCCGGTCGCGGTAATGTTCGCGCATTCATTACGCTGATTTTCTTGGCGCTATTTTCATGGTCGGCGATCAGCGGCGTTCTAGCCGTACCAAGGATCACGCTTGCCAGCCTTGTTCAATTTGACTATTCGCCGATGCTATCCAACAGCCTCGTGGCAATCTGGGTACTGTTTTTACTGGCCGCTATTGTAATGATAGCGCGGCGCGGCGGGGCTGACCAACCGCTAAAGCGTGCCGTAATGGCGGGTCTTATTGGCCTTTTGGTGCCGGTTTGTTTTTTCATTACCGCGGTAATTGGCGCTGATGAGTTTGATCCGGTTCCGGTTGAGGGCCTGCGTTTCATTCTGCCGGTTGCTGATAGTCTTGGCTATTTCGTCTATTCAACAGCGCTTGCCCCTAAATTTGGGCTTGGCCTTGTTGGTGGCACGTTAATTGGGGCGACTTTATCGGCCAAACTTTCTGGCCGTATCGTGATTGAGGGCTTTAACAACGCGCCGCATCCGCTGCGCTATATTCTTGGTGCTTTCTGCATGGCCTTTGGCGGGGTTATCGCCGGTGGCTGCACAGTCGGCTGGCTTTTGACCGGTGGCAGTGTGCTAAACGGCGGGGTGCTTGTTGCCTTTGTCGGTTTCGGTCTTGGCAATTTATCGTTGCGCTTGTCATTTATTAGTGGCTTTCTTGAGGCAGATACTGCAGCGAGCAGCGTCTGATCAGGGCCTTGGTCGTCAGCTAGGTTATCGTCAGCTAGGTTATCGTCACAGCTTAACGTCAACACGCCCCTGATTATTAAGACCCGATAATTAAGACCTGATAATTGAGATTTGGCATGATTAAAGCTGTTTTGTTTGATACTTTTGGCACCATTGTTGACTGGCGTTCATCGATTGCCCGCGAGGGCGAAGCAGTGGCAGCACGAAAGGGCGTAACCGGGTTTGATGGCGATGGGTTTGCCCGGGCATGGCGGGCAGGATACCGGCCGGGCATGGCACGCGTTACCAAAGGCGAGCGCCCGTTTGTTTCAATTGATGTCATTCACCGCGAGCGTCTCGATGAAATTCTGCCTGAATTCGGCCTGCCGATGCTAGATGACGCAGAGCGCGACCATTTGAATCGGGCTTGGCACCGCCTGACCCCGTGGCCGGACAGTGTTCCCGGGCTGAAACGGATCAAGTCAAAATATCTGATCTCGCCCCTGTCTAACGGTTCAATTGTTTTGCTGTCCACAATCGCAAAACGCGCTGGTATCCCATGGGATTTCATTTTCTCCAGCGACATGCACCGCGCCTTTAAGCGCAATCCGGCAGTCTATCAAAATGCTATTCGCCTTTTGGGCATGAAACCCGACGAAATCATGATGGCCGCTGCGCATAATGACGACCTTGCGGCGGCTCGCAAGGAAGGTATGCGCACCGCCTATATCAACCGGCCTACCGAATATGGGGTCGACCAGATCGTTGATTTTGAGGCAACAAGCGACTGGGACATTATTGCCGATAGTGTCGAGGGCGTTGCAGATGGTCTGGAATGCCCGTCATTCTGAGCCGTAAAATTTAATAGGAGCATGACATGAGCGCCGAAACCCCCGCCTATATCCTGCTCGACACCAAAATAACGGATCCGGTCGCCTATGAAGATTACAAGGCAGCGGCGCGGCCAATTGTCGAAAGCTTTGGCGGCATTTACCTTACCCGAGGCGGCGCAATGGATATCGTGCAGGCTGAGTTGTGGGAGCCGACCCGTATCGTGCTGATTAAATTCCCGTCACGCACCGCCGCCCATGCGTTTTTGGATAGCCCCGAATATGCGCCGATTAAGGCCATCAGGCTGGCAAATTCGGCCACGACCCTGATGATTCTTGAAGGCATCTAGGCGTTTCATTTATGTGAGGGGAAATTCAATTTGCCCGATTTTGCATAATTTGATTTTGGGCTAGCTGGCAATGACCTAGCTTGGCAAATCTATAATCGGCAAATTTATTATATAGAATTTTTACAAGGTGCCTGATCAACGGCAGGCGCACCAATGCCGCCAATAATCGCCAATAGCGTAACTGTTGCCAGATGACCGCAAAGGCCGGCGCGCCAATATGCCAGTTGCCTGTTGCATCGCGGACGTGAAGATAACGAAGCGCCGCGGCCTGGGTAATCCCGTGCGCGGCCAGTGGCGACGCATCGCTGGCAATGTCCATCCACGCAAAAATACCGCTTGGGGCGATACGTCGGTAATAGGCAATTTCTTTGCTGCAAAGCCCGCATTTACCGTCAAAAAACACTTCAATCATCGAACATCACCCTTTGCTAACGCCCTAACCCCTCCAGCATCAAATGGGCATCAAAGCCATATTTGACAAGGCCGCGTCATTTTACGCTTGGCGAGTGCTGGTCAAGAAGAGTAGCCTTTAGCCCCGAGCAGCGATCAAAACAAGGGTTCCCCTGATGCATCTTAGCGACGAAGAAAAGGCCATGCTCAATGGCGAATTTGGCAAGGCCAAACAATGGGCGATCGATCATCAAATCAAGGTAGGCGAATTCTTTGACGCCAAAGACATGGTGGCGGTAAGTCAGGCTCATATGATGGCCGATCCGGAATCGGTGGGTGATGCCGGTGTCGATTTTATGGAATCGATTGCCACTGCTGGCGGCCGCGTTGTTATCCCGATGATTACTGACCCACGCGGCGTTGACCTGAACCATTACCGACCGCTTGGCCAGACCGAAGATATGGCGATGATCGAGCGCCGCTTTATTTCGGCCTGTGAGACGATTGGCATTATGATGACAAATACTTGTGTCAATTATCAGACAATTATGCCGCCATTGCTTGGCGATCATGTTGCCTATGGTGATACCGGTGTTGTGATCTATTCCAACAGCGTTTGCGGCGCACGCTCAAACTTTGAGGGAGGCCCGTCAGCACTGGCCGCCGGATTAACCGGCCGAACGCCGCGATACGGCCTGCATCTCGACCAGAACCGTAAGGCAACCCGCCGCTTTCAAGTGACAAGCCAGCCAACAGAGCTGACCGAATGGGGCATTCTTGGCGCAGTGATTGGCCGGCTGGCCGGATCCTATTGGGAAGTCCCTGTTATTGAGGGTATCGAGCGCGTTCCAACATCCGATGAAATTAAACATTTTGGTGCAGCGATGGCCAGCTATGGATCAATCCCGCTGTTTCATATTATTGGCATCACACCCGAAGCGCCAAATCTGGCGGCGGTTAGCGCCACTGAATTACCGGTTACCAAAATCACCGATGCTGATCTTGAGGCACTGGCCGGCAATTTTGCCGATAAAGGCGAAAAACCCGATGTGGTGGTGTTTGCCGCGCCACAACTATCCATTGTCGAGATGGAACAGGTTGCCAGCCTCGTTAACGGACAAAGGCTCAAGCTGCCGATGATTGTCTGTACCTCGCCGCAGGCCTATGGCGATGCCCGCCGGATGGGGTTTATCGACAAGATCGAAACGGCAGGCGGCACGGTTCTTGAGGGCACCTGTTTTTACAATCAATATGCGCGCGAGATTGGCGAGGCCAATGGCTGGGTTCGGTTGCTCAGCAATTCGGCCAAAATTGTGAATATTCTTGGCGGTTATGGCTATCAACCCGTGCTTGCCAGCATGGCCGATTGTGTCGCTGCCGCTATCCATGGAGAGATTGTCAAATGAAGCTGTTGAAATGCCACAAGGGCGTCGGCCCAAAAGTCATTGGCGAAGCCCTTGTCGCGGATGATAATTTTTCTGCACGGTATGATCTTGACCGGATAAAGGGCATTTTCTCACGGCCACAGCATAAGCTTGCCGGTCAGTCCTACGATCAAAAGATACTGGTATTTAACACGGCAAAGGGCGGCGTCGCCACCGCATGGATGCTGCACGAAATGACCGCGAGGGGCATCACCCCAAAAGCGATTTTGTTCAATGAGGCAAATACCATTCTGGTGCAGGGGGCAGCCCTCGCCAATATGACCATGTGCGACCGGTTCGAAGATGGCGATGTGACCCGCCTCATTAAAACCGGTCAGACCGTCGAGATTAACCCTGCAGCTGGCGAGGTCAGGATTCTCGATTAGCCTGAAATTTCGGTTTTGAGGCCTTGGGATAGGCCGCTGGCAGGTTATGCCAGAAACAATTTGGGGCTAAAGCGGACCGAAGGCAAATTCCGCCGACCCAACCGGCTTATCCTGTTTTGGTGATACCTCATCCCATTCGGCATGACGGAAATCTCGATGATATTTCTCGTTCAGATCGGTGGCGATTTTCATCACTTCAGGCGACACTTGTGCCGCGACCTGACTGAGCATTACCTGTAATGCCTCATCCCGGCTGAGCCCGGTATCAACCAGTACGCGGATGCTTGCCTCAATCACATCAACAATTAAGTCCGAATCCAATTTTGGTGCCATAACGCCTACCTCCCATGGTTTGCTGACGCCACCGATAGACGCAAATTTTATGCCAAATCACCGCTAAAATACCGTGATTAATTGGCCGCCATTAATTGGTCGCCGATATAACGTGCACGCTTTTTGGGCTTTAGCTGATGCACATCAACCAGCACAAGGCCATCAACACAATGGTTAAATGCTGGATCAATATTAAAGCCGCAAAACCGAACACCACCACGGTTACAAACATCGGCATACTGCTTGAATAAGGTTGGAATTTTAAGCCCCATGAAGCCAAGCTGTTTGCGCAGCCATGCCTGATCCATTTCAATGTCAAACCCCGGCATCTCCACCCGCAAAGCGCCAGCAGCAGCCGGATTAATGACATAAGGGATCGTCGGCCTTGCATAATGATCAGGATCAGGGAAATGCGTCTGATAGAAATAGACCAGCATATCACGCGCCGATTTTGGCAGGCTGTTCGACAAGGTCACCGGCCCAAACAAATATCTGACGTCCGGATGCGATGCAAGATAGGCACCGATGCCCTGCCACAAATAATCAAGACTACGCCGCCCCCAATATTGCGGCTGGACAAAGCTGCGCCCAAGTTCAAGCCCCTGCTCAAAAATTGGCTGTATTGACGGCTCATAGGCAAATAACGTGTTGGAATAAAGCCGGTTCTTTTCATGATCCGGCCAGCGCCATATCTCCCCAAGGCGATAGGCACCGACAATTTCCGCCTCGACATCATCCCATAAAACAAGATGACGGTAATAATGATCAAACCGGTCAATATCCTTACCACGACCAGTCCCCTCGCCGACTGACCGGAAACTAAGCTCGCGCAGCCGGCCGATCTCGTCCATGACAGCGCTGTTATCCGCATAATCGAGTAGCAAAATATGCTTGTTATCTGCGGTAATTCCCAGCTTTTCTGCAGACAGCAACGCATCAATTATCGCGCCGCGCGGAACCCGGTCAATAAGGCGCTCTGTCGTCTTCAGCAAGGGCGATTTACCGCGCCCAATCCGGCGCAGATGCCGATTTACCAACTGTGCCTTATCGCGCCGGCCCAGCGGCAGGGATTCGATATCCGCACTCGCAACAGGCTGGCCAATGGTTAGTTTGATATTGCCTCTAAACCCGGTCATTTCACGCGGCAGCATCAACATCGACAGGGTCGCGCTGAGCCGGCCCACAAAATAAAACAGCAAGGAATTACGCGCATTGATATGAATTGGCAAAACCGGTGCCGAAGTTTTGGTCGCCATCCGGATAAAGCCCGACATCCATCTGCCGTCGCGCACCCCCTTCGAGCCAGCGCGCGACACCTCGCCAGCGGGGAAAATAATCACCGCACGATTATCATTGAGCGCCTCAATAATCCGGTCAATATCGGCTCTTTTTGTCTCGCCGCCAAACGCATCTACTGGTAAAAATACGTTTCTTAAGGAATTGATATTGCATAGTAATTCATTAACAACAACAGACACATCCTGCCGCCGCCTGCCGACCAGCCGCAGCAAGGCCAGCCCGTCCAGACCCCCAAGTGGATGATTGGCAACAATTAGCACGCGCCCCGTCGCCGGAATATTTTTGATGGCATCAGGATCAACCGAATAATCAATTTGCAATTCGGCGAAAACCTGATCAATAAAATCAAACCCGCTCAGCGCAGCATGATCCGCTAAAAACCGGTTAATGCGGTCTTCATTGACCTAGGTTCGAAGGCTCCAGACAAGCGCCCCACGAAGCCATGACGGGTACGCGCCAAGGGCCGGCATCCGCGCCGCAAGAACCGCGCCAACATCGATTAGTTTTGTGCTTGGCATATCTAACATCACGGTTTCACAATGCCGCTATTAAAAGGGGTGATTGTTACGATTTTATGACAATCAAACTTCGTGCCAACCATGTTGCCAAACATTGTGCCAAAATGACCACAAATTAATTTTTAGCCCGATGTTGGGAAAGTTACTGACGCTGCGCCATCTTTCCATTGTGGATATTTTTCCATGATTTTCTGAAACCGTGCCGAATTTAAAAATGCCGAAAGCCATGCAGATAGATGCGGCCATGGCTGGGCATCGAACCAAGCGGGATTGGCAATCCGAAATTGGCGAACAAACGGCAGGCAGGCAAAATCCAGAATACCCAGATTTGCCCCAGACAGCGCCCTTGTCTGCTGCAACGCCGTATCTAATTCATGCAGGAATTTGGCACCATTAGCCTGATGAATTGTTGCATCGGCACCAGCATAGCGGCTGGCATATTTATAGCGATCGAGATCATGTTTAAACGGACCATCCAGCCGGTCGAGAAACGCGGTAACCCGCTGCGGATCTTGCCGCCAGATCGCCAGCCAATCGTCGGGATCATTGCGGCCAAGCGCCCAAAACATGACATCACGGCTTTCGTCGATGACTGTGCCATCCTCAAGCACCAATACCGGCACCGTGCCTTTGGGAGATGCCAGCAGAAACGCGTCTGGCTTGTCACGAAGCAGAATCTCACGGAGCTGAACTACCTGTCCGCTTGCCGCAATCGCCAGCCGCGCCCGCATCGCATAGGGGCAACGCCGAAAACTCCAAAAAATGGGCGGCTGACCCGTATCTGGCATGGCCCTAGGCCTTGCTTATATGTGCGGCAATGTCAAAGCCAGCGCCGGTCACGGTAAATGCCTTGGCAAAGCCGAGAACCAAAACACCATCACGCGGCGTTAGCTGAAACATATGAAAATCGCCAAAATTACGGATCAGATCCATGGTCGGGCCATGTGCGCTGGCAAAATCATCGCAAAGCCCGTCAAACTTTGCATCATCACGCATGATTTCAATAGCATCGACGGTAAATTTCATCCGGTTACGCGCCCAGATATTCTGGCTTTTCGCCTCGTCAGCGCACAGCATACAAGTGGCCCTGCCCGCGGCCATCAAATCACGAACATGCTGCGATAGGTGGCTGGTAAAAATATATAATCCATCATCGCGCCGGATAAACGGCGACACACCCATTTCAGGGCTATCCTGCTGGCTGTTGACGGCAAGCTGGAGGGTGCGAAGCTGCAACAGCGTATCTCGCGCCGCTTCAATCTTTTCCCGCTGCATTCCCGACGATTCTTCAAATGCGGTATTTTCTTGCATAAGCGCTATCCCAAACCATCAAAAAAATAAACTATCCAAAACAGTCATTGTCGAAACAGGCTGCATCGAGAAAAACCCTCGGTTTTCCCGGAATGCGCCGCAATGACCCGGCCGCAATGACCCGAATGCCCTTATTCAGCATGATGTCTATTTAGCATGATTTCAGCACCTGACAAAGGCGCCGCCGTTTCCCTCACGCCAATCTCTTTACTTGCCAAGCCTACCGCAAATAGGTTTCGATAGGGTAACATTGCGGTAAAGGATAGCGAAAATGACCCAATTTGTTGATGTTGAAATTTATGCAGATATCATTTGCCCATGGTGTTACATCGGTAAAAAGCGCCTTGATGCCGCCTTTAAAGCCCGCCCACAGGTCACACCGCGCTATATCTGGCGTTGTTTTCTGCTGAACCCCTCGATGCCCGAAGACGGCATGGATCGCGGCGCTTATCTGCTTGGAAAATTTGGCAATGCCGCACCGGCGGTTTATGGCAGAATCGCCGGCGCGGGCCTTGAAAGCGGTATCAATTTTAATTTTGACGCAATCAAGCGCACCCCCGACAGCCGCAAAACACACCGCTATATTCTTGCCGCGGCAGCAGCGGGGCATGATCTAAGCGACGCGTTCTTCCAAGCCTATTTTCTGGATGGCCGCGATATCGGCGATGATCAGGAACTGGCCAGAATTGCTGGCGAACACGGCGTTGAGATTGATCCTGAACGCCTTGCCGATCCAGCATTTGACCGGCAGATCACCAATGATATCGAGATGGCGCGTCAATTGCGGGTTGATGGCGTTCCCTTTATGGTGTTTGCGGGCCAATATGCAATCGCTGGCGCGCATATGCCCGAACATCTGATCCCGGCCATTGATGGCTGTCTGGTAAAACCGGTAAATTAGGCCAAAACAGCCACCAAATTTGCCGATCAAATCCATCTTTCTAAATCAGCGTCATCTATAAGCGTCGTCTATAATAGGGCGACCAGTTCTTGCAGGACCTGTTTGCACGCATCAGGCTGCATTTCGGGCTTTGGTAATGGCGTTGCCACCACCACACGATGATCAGCACGAAGCTGAACGCGTCCGCTCTGGCCAGCAATCCAGCCGATTAACGCATCAGGACGGGAAAAATGATTGTCGCGGAAAGACAGCGAAAGCCCTTTCGGGCCGGCGTCAATTTTTTCAACATTTGCCAGCCGGCATAATTGTTTCAATTCAATCACCGAAAACAGGTTTTTCACCGGATCGGGCAAGCCGCCAAACCGGTCAACAAGTTCGGCGATCAACACATCGGTTGCCTGCGGATCGGCTAGATCAGCAATCCGGCGATAAAGCGACAGCCGCACGGTTAGATCCGGCACATAAGCCTCTGGCAGGCGGATTTCTAGCCCAAGATTGATTTGCGGCGTCCAAGCAGGCTTGGCATCATCATCTGCCGCATCGCCGCGGCCGGACTTGGCAGCATCAACCGCTTGGCGCAGCATTTCCTGATAAAGCTCGACGCCAACTTCGCGCACATGACCCGACTGCTCGTCCCCAAGCAAATTACCCGCACCGCGAATATCCATATCGTAAGATGCGAGGGTGAACCCGGCACCAAGCGTATCCAGCGTTTGCATAACCTCAAGACGGCGGCGCGCTTGCGGGCTTAATAGACGCTTGGGATCAGACGTCAAATAGGCGTAGGCACGCTGACGCCCCCGCCCAACGCGCCCGCGAAGCTGATAAAGCTGGGACAGGCCAAACATATCCGCGCGGTGGATAATCATGGTATTGGCTGATGGAATATCAATACCCGCAAAGCGCGTCATCACCTGATCCAGCTCATTTGCCGGCATCCGCCCATGCGCAGAAATAATGCGGGCTTCAGGTGCCAGCGTGGTAAGCCGGTCATAGACCCGCTGCATACCATCAATGCGCGGACACACAACAAAGACCTGTCCCCCACGAAACATTTCCCGCTGTACCGCCTCACGAAGCACAACCCCATCCCACGGCCCAACAAAGGTACGGACCGCCAGACGATCCACCGGCGGCGTTGCAATCAGCGACATCTCCCGAACCCCGGACAGTGCCATTTGCAAGGTCCGTGGGATCGGCGTTGCCGACAGCGTTAAAACGTGAATGTCGCCACGAAGCTCTTTTAAACGTTCCTTTTGTCCGACACCAAAATGCTGTTCTTCGTCAATAATCAAAAGTCCGAGGTGATTAAACTCGATTGATTTCGCCAATAATGCGTGCGTTCCAATGGCAATCTGAATCTCACCAGTGGCAATCCCCTCACGAATAGCCTTTGCATCTGCACTGGACGTCATTCGCGACAATACGCCGATCTTGACCGGAAATCCGGCAAACCGTTCGACAAACACCTTGCCATGCTGGCGCGCCAGCAACGTCGTCGGCGCCACCAATGCCACCTGATAACCCGCCATCGCCGCAATAAAGGCGGCGCGGAGCGCGACTTCTGTCTTGCCAAACCCGACATCACCGCAAATTAGCCGGTCACTTGCCTTGCCCGAGGCAAGATCGGTCACAACATCATTAATGGCGTTCAACTGGTCTTCGGTTTCGGTAAAGGCGAACCGCGCGCAAAACTCACCAAAACTGCCATCTTCGGCAATTAACGGCTCGGCTCGTGCCTTATAACGCGTTGCGGCAATCTTGATCAGCTGTTCGGCCATAATCCGAACACGACCCTTGATCCGCGCAACCCGCGCCTGCCATGCGGCACCCCCAAGCCGGTCAAGCTGCGCCTCGCCGCCAGCACTGCCATAGCGCGATAGCAACTCGATGTTCTCAACAGGCAAATACAGCTTGTCACCGCCAGCATAAACCAGATGCAAACAATCATGATCGCCGCCGGCGCTGTTGATAATGGTCAGCCCCTCATAGCGGCCAATACCATGTTCGGCATGGACCACCAGATCGCCGGTTTCAAGCGCGCTAACCTCACGCAGGAAATCATCACCCTTGGCGCGTTTGGATTGCGGACGCGATAGCCGTTGGCCAAAAATATCCGGCTCGGACACGACGATTAAATGATCGGTTTGAAAACCGGTTTCCAGCGGCCATTGCATCACATAAAAGCCGCCCGGCGCCAGCTCGTCCATCGCGGTAATCGGCTGCAGTGCGGCCGCGCCCAGATATGCAGCCAATAAATCCGCTAGGCGGCTTGCCGCACCTGGTGAACTGCACCCGACAATGATCGGGCGCTTGCGGGCATTGCGCTCGGCTGTTACCAGACCAGCCAGTTCGGGAACCGCGCTATTGCCCTCGACCTTTCCCAACCGGTTGGCGGCGCGCCCTCCTGCATCCTGCCCCTGCGGAGCGCTCGCCCGGTCTTTGGCTTGGCTTGGCCCATCAGCCTTGTCCGACAGTGGGGCAAAGGCAAATAGCCGGCACGCTTTTCCATTTGCAAAAACCTGTTCGGTTTCCGCCTCGGCAAGATACAGCTTGTCAACCGCCAATGGCCGGTATGGGCTGGCCGCATCATCATTGCCATGCGCCAGCCGCGCCGCGTGAAAATCATTAATCTGCGCATAGCGTGCGGCGATTGCGGCGTCACCTTCGTGATCCAGAACCACCGGCCAGCCAGCGCAATAATCGGTCAGGCTTGCCATTTTGTCATGAAACAGCGGCAACCAATGCTCAATCCCGGGGTGGCTGCGACCGGCTGAAACTGACTCATACAGCGCGTCACGACTAGCGGTGGCGCCAAACAACGCCAGATAGCCGGTGCGAAAGCGGGCAATCGTTGCCTCGTTCATCATAAATTCCGCAACCGGCCGCAGGATTAACCGGTCGATTGCACCCGTACTGCGCTGGGTTGCTGGATCAAAGCTGCGGATGGTTTCAACATCATCACCAAAGAAATCAAGCCGCGCAGGTGATAGCTGCCCCGGTGGAAACACATCAAGGATACCGCCGCGAACGGCAAATTCCCCGGTTTCCCGCACCGTATCGGTTCGCAAATAGGCCTGCCCCGCCAGATAATCGGCCAGGGCCGCAGGCCCCAATGCCTGTCCTGTTTCACCATCGCGCGTCGCCTGACCGGCAGCAATCACCAAACTGCTATCGGTGAAATAAGATTTTGGTGGTACCCGCTGCAAGATCGCATTGATCGTTGTTAGCAAGATCGTTGGCACGGTTTCTTGACCGGCGGCAAGCTGGGCAAGGGTTTCAATCCGGCGCCCAACCAGCCCACCTTGCGGCGACAGCCGGTCAAATGGCAAGCAGTCCCACGCCGGAAAATCAAGCAGGCGCAAATCTGGCGACAACCGCGCTAAACTATCGCCCATCAAATTCATGCGCACGTCATCACGCGCCACATACACAAAGGATTTGCCGGCCTGTGCTACCTGCAACAAAGCCAACGACGCCACCCCATCAGGCGCGCCCCATATGTCACTTGATAAATTTACTTTATTTATAAATTTCATTTAATTATTGTTCTTTTTTAAACTCTTTAATTAAATGAAAAACTGGCGTGTCAAATTCGTCTGGCAACGGTGCATTGCCCATTACCCACGCATAGATTGCCGGATCACCCGCCGCCAGTAGATTTTCAAAATCGGTCAAATCAGCCTCACCTAGATGCGGCAAATGCATCTTGGCAAAATGTCCAAGCAGCAGGTCAGTTTCCTTCATGCCTGTATAGCTCGCCTGATAGATTAGCCGCCGAACACGGCTTGAGAGATCAGGCTGGACTGGTGAATTGGGTGACGCTGACATGGTAGAATTCCTTTTCAACCCGTTGCGCGTTTTGATCGGGGCAACAAATGGCTGGCATGAGATAACAGATATGAGCGATAATGCCTAGAGACAAGCGTGGAGGCGCGATGTCATTTAACTGATTGCCGGTTTTGATCATACGCCGTTTTAACAGGAGAACAGCGCAGTGCATCCAAAGCGTCCACCTGAAATTTTTCAGCTTTTTGCCGCCACAACCAGTCTTTCTGGCGTTGGCGCAAAGCTGGCGTCAGTGCTGGAAAAGCGTGTGGGGCATTACGTTATCGACGTTTTACGGCATTTACCTGTCGGCCTGATTGACCGCAGCCAGCGCCCCGCCCTCGCTGACGTAACCGATGGCAGTGTCGCGACCTTTGACGTTCTGGTGGTAAAGCATGACCGCCCGCCCCGCGGCGTACGGCGTCCTTACCGGGTCTTTTGTGAGAATGAAACTGGCGCGCTGGAACTGGTTTTTTTCCATGCGCATGATGATTATGTCGCTAAACAATTGCCCGTTGGCGAGCGCCGCCTTGTAAGTGGCCGTGTCGAATTATTTCAAGGCCGCGTGCAGATGGCGCACCCCGATCATATTCTTGCCCCAACGCAGGCAGATAAAATGCCTGTCTTCGAGCCGGTCTATCCCTTAACCGCTGGCCTGACGCCCAAAATTCTTCGCCGGACAATTGATGATGCGCTGACCCGCATTCCAGATTTGCCTGAATGGATCCCCCCTGCACTCGTCAAGCAGCATGGCTGGCCCGATTTTGCCACGGCAATGCGCATTGTTCACGCGCCAAAAAATGCGTCTGACCTTTTGCCCAACAGCCCGGCACGCGCGCGTCTTGCCTTTGATGAGTTATTGGCAAACCAGCTTGCCATGATGATGGTAAGGCACAGCGCCGCCGAGACAACGCCGGGGCGCGCCTATTGCGGCAATGGTCGCATTACAAACCAGCTGTTAGCCAGCCTGCCGTATGAAATGACCGGCGCACAACGCCGCGCCATTGCGGAAATTACCGCCGATCAGGCCAAGCCAAAGCGTATGCTTCGCATGCTTCAGGGGGATGTGGGATCGGGCAAGACGCTTGTTGCGCTATGGGCGATGCTCACCACGATGGAAGCCGGAGCGCAGGCGGCGTTGCTGGCACCGACCGAAGTTCTCGCACGTCAGCATCATGCCAGTATTCAGGCCATGCTGGCACCGCTTGACATTGAAATAGGGCTGTTATTGGGCCAAGGCCGCGGCACTGGAACGGCGCGTGAAAATGGGACGTTGAATGGAACTGCCCGCACTCTTAGCCGCAAGGAAACGCTGACACGGCTTGCCGATGGCAGTTTGCCACTGGTGGTTGGCACGCACGCGCTTTTATCGGAAACGGTTGCCTTTCATGACCTTGGTCTCGCCGTGGTTGACGAGCAGCACCGCTTTGGTGTGCGCCAGCGCATTCTGCTCGGCGAAAAGGGCGCGCATGTCGATGTAATGGTGATGACCGCAACACCAATTCCGCGTAGCCTTGCAATGACTGCCTATGGTGACCTTGATCATTCGCGCCTCGACGAAAAGCCAGTTGGCCGCCTGCCGATTGATACGCGTGTGCTGCCGTCTGACCGGCTTGGCGATGTGATATCCAACCTCGGGCGGGCTCTTGGCGATGGCAAACGCGCCTACTGGATTTGCCCACTTGTCGAGGAGTCCGACAAATTAGATATTGCCGCAGCTGAAGACCGTTTCGCCGCCTTGGTGCGGGCGTTGCCCGATGTCACGGTTCAGCTGGCACATGGCAAAATGAAAGCTGGCGAACGCGATCACGCGATGCAGGCATTTCGTGATGGCACAGCTCAATTACTGGTCGCAACCACTGTTGTCGAGGTTGGGGTGGATGTTCCCCAAGCCAGCATCATCATTATCGAACATGCCGAAAGATTTGGCCTTGCCCAATTGCACCAATTGCGCGGCCGTGTGGGGCGAAGCAGCCAGCAAAGCAGCTGTCTTTTGATCTATCAGGGCCCATTGAGCGACACAGCGTCAAAACGCCTTGCCGTTATGCGAGACACGAATGACGGTTTCTTGATTGCCGAAGAGGATTTGGAATTACGCGGTCCGGGCGAGTTTCTGGGACAACGACAATCTGGAATGCCGGAATTTGTGCTGGCTGATCTTGCGGTGCATCGTGACCTGCTGGGCATCGCAAGAGCCGAAGCTAGCCGCGCATTAGACAATAATGACCAGCCGCATATGAATTTGCTGCTTAGCCTTTTTGAGCGCGATAGCGCGGTAAAGTTTTTGGCCTCTGGCTAGATTTACCGCGCTTTTTTGGCTGCTGGCTTTTTGGTAGCCGCTTTTTTGGCTGCTGGCTTTTTGGTAGCCGCTTTTTTGGCAGCAGCTTTTTTGACGTTTTTCGCCGCAACATTGCCGCGATCTGGCGGTGAAACAATACCGCCCGAGACCACGAGTTTGACCGCTTCTTCATTCGTCATATCAAGATAGATGATATCTTTAACCGGACAGAACAGCAAAAAGCCCGATGTCGGGTTTGGCGTTGTCGGGATAAACACATTCACATTCGACCCCGGGACCATACGTGCCACCTCACCCTTGGTTGCACCGGTCACAAAACCGATTACCCAAAGACCGCGCCGCGGATATTCAACAAGAACAACCTCGCGAAACGCATCAGATTGCGCCGAGATAACTGTTTCAAGAATCTGTTTGGTTGCTCCATAGATGGTGCGCACCACCGGCATCCGGTTCAGCAAGGACTCACCAAGTCGGATGATCCAGCGCCCTAAAAATCCGGCGGCAACCGCACCGATAAGGGTGATCAGTACCCCACCAACAAGCAAGCCTGCACCCGGAATATCACCAAGGCTCCATGTTGAAAAAGCCGGTATAAGCTTGTTAACCTGACCATCAATCAGCTCAATCGCTGCCCAGGTAATATACACCGTTAACAAGACTGGTGCTGTTACCAAAAGACCGGTGAAAAACCACCCGCGTAGCCGCGCAAGCAAGCCCCGCTTTACAATTTCTGGTTCATTCTCATTGATCGTCATCGCGTAATTCCCGTTTAAAACTCGTCAAAATGCCCGACTAATCGTCTTCTGGTCTCTCTTAGTGTGTTTTCTGTCTGCGCTTTTTACACTGATTTAGCAACTGCTTTCAATGCTACAGTGATGAGCGGCCTGAAACAGCAAGATCGGGCGGTTTAAACGGCTGTGCGCAAATCAAACAGGCCACCGGGACTTCGCCGAAATTCCGCTGCTTCAGGACCGCTTTTCATTGCTCATCTATTCGCAGTTTTGGTAAGGTTTTCACATGAAAAAACATTTAGACGAACTTGATCGGCTGCATCAGATTATGATCCAGCTCCGCGATCCGAACACCGGCTGCCCGTGGGACGTCGCACAGGATTTTACCAGCATCGCCCCCTACACCATCGAAGAAGCCTATGAGGTGGCAGACGCTATTCAACATGGTGAACGCGATGCGATCCGTGACGAGCTGGGCGATCTGCTGCTGCAAGTCATTTTCCATGCGCGTATCGCCGAAGAGGAAGGCAGCTTTACATTGGCCGACGTCGCCAAAAGCATCAGCGATAAAATGATTGCGCGCCACCCGCATGTTTTTGGCAGTGACGACCGCCCAACAATGGAGTCACAAAACGGGTTGTGGGAGGACATAAAGGCACACGAACGTGCCAAACGAGGCGAAACTCGCCTTCTCGATGGCATCGCCCGCGGATTGCCGCCGATGTTGCGCGCCTTAAAACTGCAAAAGCGTGCGGCGCGCGTTGGCTTTGATTGGCCAGACATTGATCAAATTCTGCAAAAGATGAATGAAGAAGCCGCCGAGTTGCGTGCAGAATTAGCCCGTGCCGACCGCGATCAGGATCGCATAAAAGATGAAGTCGGCGATCTGCTTTTTGTGGCTGTCAATCTGGCGCGAAAAGCCGGCATTGACCCAGAAACAGCATTACAAACCTGCAATCTAAAATTTGAAAGAAGATTTAACTATGTCGAAGAACAGGTTGAATTAAATCAAGATTCATTTGAAAACGCATCGCTTGACCTAATGGAACGCTATTGGCAGGACGCAAAGGCTCTTGAGCGCAAATCGAAAGATGCCAAGGCCGGTTCAGCAGATTAATCGTCCCAGACTGCACCGCGCAACCGATGCCAGCCAGCCGCGCTTGACACCGCCATAAAGGGGGCTTTCATCGCAACATGAAACCGGCTTTCATCATGCAGCATCGCCGCATAACCGCCCGCCTCTCGGCAAATAAGATCGACCGGCGCATGGTCCCACGGCGTTGAATTGCCGTGGATCAGGAAATCTTCTTCACCATTCGCGATCAAGCAAGCTTGGATACCGGCGCTGCCAGTGAAACGGCGACCGGCAAGTGACCGCAAGCGCGCCTGAAATGCGCTTTTCTGCGGCTCTTGCAACCCAAGGCTATTGCCTGATCCGTACATCTGATCAATTTCGACAGGTCGGTTTGCCAGTATGAGCCGGGTTTCATCACGCGCATTAATGCGGAAAACCCCCTCGCCTTCAGCCGCATAAAACAGCGTTTCAAAAAGCGGTTGCCAAATCCAGCTTGCAACCGGCTGGCCGTTCCAAAGCAACGCCACCATACTGCAAAAGACTGGCTTGCCTTTGACAAAATTCTTCGTGCCGTCCAACGGATCAATGGTCCATCCATACCC
>RGCC01000050.1 GCA_009919335.1 Alphaproteobacteria bacterium | reverse complement strand
TTTAGTGCATTTTCGGCACCGGGAAAATATTCGCCTTGATCGACAAAAGGGTGCGCAAACGCAAAATCGATTCCCACCAGAACCGGCGCATCGCCTGTGGCGGCATCGGCCATTGCGGACAAATGATCAAAAACCTGCTGGCGCGACCAATATTTTGTTAATGGCGGCGCAACCCGCATTGGCACCGATACTCCCGGCATTGCCGCGGCAATTTGCAGACCTTGATGGTGCTTTGCCTTTGCCCCCGACCAATCAATACCAAGATAGGATGAAAAACGAATTTGGCTTTTCATGTAAGATCAGAGAAATCTGTGATAATACCGTTCACGAAACGCCCCTTTGGTCATCGCCATTGCCCCTTTGCCCAGCCCGGGCCCTATCGCCGGTGCGAAGGCTAGACCAGATGGGGGATCGTGTTAAGCTATTTGATTTCGAGAAAAGGCCGTCCGTGTCCAGATTAACGCCAAAATTCACCCCAGCCGGATCAAACTTGCCTGATCCCATTATGTTTGATCTGATGATTCTAGGCAGCGGCATGGCCGGGCTTGCCGCAGCACAATGCGCGCAAAATGATGGAAAACAGGTTCTGCTCGTTGATAAGGGGCGACGCCTTGGTGGACGCGTCGCCACGCGCCGCAAAGATGGCTTTGTTTTCAACCATGGGGCCCAGTTCGTCACCGCGAAAGGCACTGTATTTGCCAGCTTGCTTGGCCGTGCCCAGCAATTAGGCTGCCTTACCGACTGGCAAATTAGCCCGGATAAAACTGTTCAAATCGGCGCACCGACGATGCGCGACTTGGCGCAATTCATCGCCAAAGATCTCGATATTTACCAGCAAACCGAAATCACCAGCATTGCCCATCACGGCGATGGGATCGGCTTTTTTGACATGGATGGTCTTGTTGCCTGCGGCCGCCAAGCAATTGTCACCGCGCCGGCCCCGCAAAGCGCCAGATTATTAGCGGCACTTTATCCCGGGCTTGCGGCAACCGCCAGTCTGGCCGCTTACGACCCATGCTGGACAATTATGCTTGGCCTCGAAAATGACGACGGCATAGCGCCAATGCCGCTGCGTGATGAGGCGGCCGGCATCCAGTTCGCTGCGCTCGAGACGTCTCGGCAAAAGCCTCAAAGCATCGCCGCTAATCAGATCCGGCCGGCATTGACCATTCAGGCCAGCGGCGCATGGAGCCAGCAGCATCTAGAGGACGATCCGCAAGAGGTGATCGAAAAGCTAACCGCCATCTGGCAAGACATTACCGGACATAGGCTTGGCAATATCCTTAACGCCGCCGCGCATCGCTGGCGCTATGCAAAAGTCAGCCGGGCGACGCCAGAAACTGCCGCCCGGCTGAGTGACGATCAAAAACTGGCAATTGCGGGTGACTGGCTTGGTGGGCCGCGGATAGAACAAGCATTTGATAGTGGGCAACAGGCCTATTATGCCCTAAAAGCAAGCCTCGAGGCCAGACACGCCCGATAAACCGGCGCAAACCCCCGTTACCTAATGGTCAGGCTGGCCGCGAGCGTGCTAGAAAATATAAATTGAAATAGCGAATTTTTTAGATGATTGACGTTCTAAATATCTCGATCCCATTTTTTGCACTGATCTTTTTGGGGTTTGGTGCGCACGCGATCGGCTTTATTGATATCGCTGGCGCAAAAACCATGTCGCGGTTTGCCTTTTATGTGACGCTACCGCCCTATATGTTCTTAAAGGTATCGGCAAGCGAGCCGTCAAGCATCCTGAATTGGGGATTTGTCTGGCGTTACGAAAGCGCCACAATCATCATGTATCTGGCTGCGGCTGCCATCGGTTATTGGCTATTTCGCCTAAAGCGTCTGGAAAGCGGCATTTTTGGGCTGAATGTTGCCTATCCAAATTATGGCTATATGGGAATTCCTTTGGCGATCCTTGCCTTTGGCGATGCAGCGGCACTGCCCATGGCGTTGATCCTGTTTGCCGACACAATTGTTCTGCTGGCCCTGACATCCTGTTTTGTTGCGGGCAAAGATGGCGGTATTTTTCCGGTTATTAAGCGTATTTTTATCACCATGCTCAGCAACCCGCTGGTTCTAGCGGTGATGGCGGGATTGCTATTTTCGGCATCTGGCCTGCCATTGCCCAAGATACCCCAACAATTCGGCAATCTTCTGGCGGGGGCTGCTGCACCGGTGGCATTATTTGCGCTAGGCGCCACGCTATATGGTCAGCCGGTACGCGCCGCCGCAGCAGAGGTGACTGCCATTTCCCTGCTAAAATTGATTATCCATCCGCTGTTGGTTGCGTTTTTCTTTTTGGGCATGGCTGGACAAGACCCGCTATGGATCAAGGTTGCCATTCTGTCGAGTTGTTTGCCGGTTGCTGCCAATGTATTTATGCTGGCTAATCATTACGGTGCCTACACCGGACGCACCGCATCGGCCATTCTGGTCAGCACGCTATTTGCCAGCATCACCGTTCCGGTATTTCTTTATTGGCTATTTTATGGGCATTTCTAAACGATTTGCAGGTGACTGCCAGCACCCCCCGCTGATACGAAGGGGGGCGTGCGACATATCGTCTTGGCGGTGGCAGGTTGGACGCGCTGGCATTTTTCCGGAGGCAATCTTATGCTAGGCTCTTGCCAATTCCGTGAGGCTGTCGGTCTGGATGCGCGCCCCCTGTTAACAGAAAGCTGCTTGATGCCATGATTACCGAACTTGGACATTTTGCGTTAATTACCGCGTTTGTACTCAGCCTTGCTCAGGGGATTTTGCCGTTAATCGGTGCGGCACGCGGCAATGCCGCCACAATGCTAATTGCGCCGGCGGCAGCGATCAGTGTCATGCTGGCCGTTGCGTTTTCTTTTGGCGCACTTGTCTGGGCTTTTATCACCTCTGATTTTTCGCTTGCGCTTGTTGCTAATCATTCGCATTCAACCAAGCCAATGATCTATAAAATATCCGGCACATGGGGCAATCACGAAGGCTCGTTGCTGCTGTGGATTTTGATCCTCGCGATTTACGGCGGGGTTTTGGCGCTTGGCGGCCGCGCCATGCCGATGGCTCTCAAAGCCCGCATTCTTGCCGTTCAAGGTTTGGTCAGCACCGGCTTTCTGGCTTTT
This sequence comes from Alphaproteobacteria bacterium, assembly GCA_009919335.1. Lineage (GTDB taxonomy): Bacteria > Pseudomonadota > Alphaproteobacteria > Puniceispirillales > Puniceispirillaceae > UBA3439. The sequence continues at coordinate 6,913 of RGCC01000050.1, read as the reverse complement.
AGCCTCTTTACCTCAAATCCGTTTTTACGACTGGACACGGCCCCGCTGGATGGCAAAGGCCTGAATCCGATTTTGCAGGATCCGGGTTTGGCAATTCACCCACCGATGCTTTATCTTGGCTATGTTGGCCTGTCGATGGCGTTCGCGTTTGCTGTTGCGGCACTGATCAGTGGCGAGGTTGATCGGCTGTGGTCGAAATGGATGCGCCCATGGATTATGGCGGCATGGTGCGCGCTGACCTGCGGCATCGCACTTGGCAGTTGGTGGGCTTATTATGAGCTTGGTTGGGGTGGCTGGTGGTTCTGGGATCCGGTCGAAAACGCATCACTCATGCCGTGGCTGGCGGCGACCGCCCTGTTGCATTCGGCGATTGTTGTTGAAAAACGCGGCCAGTTAAAAAGCTGGACAGTGCTGTTGGCGATCATGGCTTTCTCCTTATCGCTGGTTGGCACTTTCATCGTTCGTTCGGGCCTGTTGACCTCGGTGCATAGCTTTGCCTCTGATCCGGCACGTGGTGTTTTCGTGCTGGTGATTTTGCTGTTTGCCGTCGGTATCCCGCTAGCACTCTACGCATGGCGCGGGCCACAGCTCGTCACCACCGCAGATTTCAGCCTGACCAGTCGCGAGGGCGGGCTGATAGCCAATAATATGCTGCTTGTTGTGGCAACTGCGATTGTTCTTCTTGGAACATTTTATCCGCTTGGTCTGGAAATGGTTACCGGTGCCCGCATTACCGTTGGACCGCCCTATTTCGACGCAACCTTTAACCCGGTTATGGCGCTATTGATGATGATTATGGCGATCGGGCCGGTGATGGCGTGGCGGCGCGGTAAAACAGCGCGATTACGCGCAGTTCTGATCACGGCTGCCGCTGGGGCAGGCATTACCGCTATCCTTGTATCGGCCTTTGCCGCCGGATTTAGCATCGGTGCCCTGGTCGCGCTTGGCCTGATCGGCTGGTTGGGCGCGGGCATTGGCGCTGATATCTGGCAGCAGCTTAAACCGCATGAAGGCGCTGGTATCGCTGGCCGCGCGCGGCGTGTTCCAAATGACGTTATCGGGATGTGGGTGGCACATTTCGGCATTGTTATTTTTATGCTTGGTGCGGTTGGCGATAATCTGTTTAACAGCGAACAGGTAGTCAGGGCAAAACCGGGTGATGTAATCCAGATTGCCGACCGCAACGTAACCTTTACCGGCGTTAAACAGGTGCAAGGACCAAATTATCAAGCCTTGGCGGCGCAGCTAGAATATCGCGATCAATCAGGCAAGCTATTCGCCGTTTTAACGCCTGAAAAGCGCGTCTATAACGCTGAACGCCAAACCACAACCGAGGCCGCAATTCGGCCAACTTTGCGCGGTGATGATTATGCTGTGCTCGGCGATGGTGATAACAAAATCGGCTATACGTTACGGCTCTATTACAAACCGCTTGTCAGCTGGATTTGGGGCGGTGCCGTAATAATGGCGCTTGGCGGGCTGATCGCGGCGTTCGGGCGGCACCGTACCACAGCCACGCAAACCAGCCACGGCCATGGATCAACACGCGCGATACCAGCATCAGGCGGGGGCGCATAATGAGCAAGATTCGCCTGTCATTTCTGTTACCGCTTTTGGCCTTTGGCATCTTGGCGCTCGTTGGCGCTGTGGCACTTTATGCCACCCTTTCGGGAAGCCGTGATCCGGCGCAACTGCCATCGGTTCTTGTGAACAAATCAGCGCCGCGCACAAACCTTGCCAGCCTAATGCCAAATGATGCTGGTGATAACATGGTCCAGCTTGCCGCATTCAGGGGGCAGCCCTTGCTGGTAAATTTCTTTGCCTCATGGTGCGCGCCGTGCCGCGCCGAAGCACCAGCCCTTGAAATGCTGTCGAAACGCGTCGCAATTCTCGGCATAGCCTACAAGGATCGCGGCGAGGACACGAACAGCTTTCTTGCACAATATGGCAATCCATTTCGGGCGATCGGCATGGATACGGATGGGCGTATGGGCATTGAATGGGGCGTTTATGGCGTGCCAGAAACCTATTTGCTGGATGCGAATGGCGTGGTGAAACTGCGTCATGCTGGCCCGCTGACCAGGGGCGTCATTGATGCCACCATCATTCCGGCGCTAGAGGCACTTGGATCATGATTATGAGTCTAAACCGAACGCGCCACCTCATGCTTGTCAGCATTTTGCCGTTGGGATTATTGCTTGCCAGCTTTTTGCCAAATACCATCGTCACGACAGCGGCAAACGCAATCACCGCCGAGGAAATGCTCGCCAACCCCCAGCTTGAAGAGCGGGCGCGCAATCTTTCCAAGCAATTGCGCTGTCTGGTTTGCCAAAATCAATCAATTGACGATAGCGATGCCGACCTTGCTCGTGATTTGCGACGTGAAGTCCGCAGTCAGATTGCTGCAGGCGATAGTGATGATGCGATTATTGATCAACTGCGCCAGAAATATGGTGATTATGTTTTGCTAAACCCGCCCCTTGATCCAGCCACGATGTTTCTATGGCTTGCGCCATTTGCGTTTATGGTGCTTGGCGGGGTGATTGTGCTGGTGGCACGCCGCCAGCGCGGCATTGAAGACGTAAATGAGCTTGACGCAAGCGAGCGGGCAAAAATTGAAAAACTGCTAGCAAGCCGCAATGACCGGGACGAGCCAAAAACATGACCGCGCAAATCCTGAATAATTTGTCACTTGCCAGCCTGCCGGTTATTGCCGGCACCATCGTGATCGCATTGGGCCTAACAGGGCTGGTTCTATGGATCATTCAGCGCGGCCGCCCGCAGGTGGCGCCGGGCGAGCAAGCCCAGATTATATATCGGAAAATAGATCTTTTGCAGGCCGAACGTCAGCGCGCCGACCAAGAGCGTGCCGATGGCAATATCAGCACCGATGATTATGCCAGCGCTTGCCGCGATATTGACCGGCGGTTACTTGGCCTTAGCGCCGAGATGGACCGGCTCACGACCATTGGTAACTCAATTTTGACATGGCCATCGGTGCTTGCCAGCTTGCTGGTGCCGGTGCTGTCGCTGGGGATTTATCTTGGCATTGGTAATCCTGACAGCCCGGACAGGCCTTTTGCCAGCCGGACCGCCGAAATTGCCGCGGCCAAGGCTGGCGCAAATGAAAATCAGAACGCCGCGGCCAATGCGCTTCGCGATGCCATCGCTGCAACCGAAAAAGACCCCCAAGATATCGAGGCTTGGTTAATGTTGGCACAGGCGGCGGCAAATGTTGGTGATAGCGAAACCGAGATTCGCGCCTTGCGCACCGGCATCGACATCACCAATGGCGACATTGCCATCACCTCAATGCTTGCCGAGGCGTTAAGCCGTGCCGCCGATGGTCAAGTGACAATTCCGGCGCGCGCATTGATAAAAACCGTGCTTGCGGCTGATCCGGCGGAACCACGAGCCCTATTTCTTGCCGGTCTGGCAGCGTTTCAAGATGGCGAATACGCCGCCTCTATCCAACAATGGCAATCATTGTTGGTCGTATCAAACCCGGATGCGCCGTGGGTTGCACTCGTGCGCGAGAATATACAGCGCGCCGCCGAGGCTGGTGATATCGCTTTGCCCGCAAGCCAAACCGCAAGCCAAACCGGAAATCAAACCACTGGTGGCATGCCATCAGGGCCAGATGCCGAGGATGTCGCCAATGCGGCGAATATGACCGAGGCCGAGCGCGATGAGATGATCGCCAGCATGGTAAAGCGACTAGAGGACCGGCTTGTCGAAACACCTGACGATACTGATGGCTGGGTTCGCCTTGCCCGCGCCTATGATGTATTGGGCAAAAGCGAGGCCGCGCTCGAAGCCCTAGCCAAGGCGGCAAAATCGGCACCGGATGACCTTGATATTCAGCTAAGCCTGCTGGAGCTTATTCTTGCCACTGGTAACACAAGCGCCGATATAACACGCGCAAGCGCCGCGCTTGCCGCTGCCAAGGCGATCGCACCAAACAACCCGCAAACATTATTTTTCGAGGGGCATCTTGCCCGCCTGTCTGGAGATAATGATGCCGCGCGTACCGCATGGCAGGCATTGCTGAAAATGATGGAACCGGGCAGTGGCGCGGCGAAAGCACTGGCAGCCGAGATCAAGAAACTCGACTAGTCATACCGCGCAACATCACATAAAAACCCGCGCTAAAGCGCCTTTTTTAATTTAGCAGCGTCCTTTTTCACCGCATCAAATTCGGCGCGCAAACGGGCAATTTCTGCACCCGACAATAGCGCAATATTGGAATAATCTTTTTTCCAGTCGGCCGCCCCCGCCCATTTTAGCGGCGATGACTTAATGGTGCGTGCCTCGCTGGCCTCCAGCAAAAGGTCTAGCGCCATCTTTGCGGCAAGATCCTGTGATGGCTGGTCGTGGGGCAGACCCGCACCATTGCCAAGCGGCAGATCATTAAACAGCAACCGCGGCGCCCCGACATAGGCAATAATATCGCGGGCACAGCCCATAATCACCGTTGCAATTCCAGCCGCCTCCAGATGCGCCGCTGCCAGCGCCATTGATTGATGACAGACCGGACAATTTGGCACCATCACCACGGCATCAACTGCATCAGCCTTACATAATGACAATAATTCCGGGCAATCTGTTTGCGTCGTTACGCGTTGGGAACGGTTGGTTGGCAACCCATAGAAATTTGGTGATACCCCGCCAATATACCCAGCCTCGGCAAGCCGCTGTAACGCAGCAAGCGGGAAATAGCTTGCCATATCACTAGCGGTTGTATGCGCCCGGTCAATGGCAATATGCGCGACCCTGACATCAGGAAAAGGTGTAATCGGTTCAGCATAACAGCGAAAGAATTTCGCCTTGCCATTATAGGGCGCACCCGGCCCCTGCTCACCATTCGCCGGATCAAAGATTGACGCGGTCGTAACAATGCCAATCCGCGCCCCAGAAAGCGGCTTATTTAGGCGGGTGAACGGCACATCATCAAGCCTCGCCCATTCATAGGGCTTGCCATAGCCGAGGCCGATATAATAGCTCTTGATCCGCGGCAAATAATCCAGCGGCGCGTCGTAATCAGGTTCCATTTCACAATCCCACTTAAAAGACTGCACCATAAGGTTTTCGGGCGTATATTATGCCTTCGAAAAAGATAGCACCAGCGCCTAATCTAGGCCAGATGTCACGCCCCAACCCGCCGCATTATAATGCGGCCAGCCAGCAATCCGGCAATCAGCATACCGAAAAATGGTAACATCGCCGTGCCGTTCAGCAATAAACTGGCAACCACCGGCCCCGGGCAAAGCCCGGCAAGCCCCCAGCCAATTCCGAAAATCACGCTGCCCAGAACTAGCGGCTTGTCAATTCTAGACGCGGTTGGCAGCAAAAATTTTGCCGATTGGATTGGCGTTTTCCGCTTTAGCACAAAACGCAGACCTATGGCATTTACCAAAACACCGCCGCCCATAACCAACGCCAGAGACGGATCCCAATCGCCAAAAATATCGAGAAAACCAACGACTTTAGACGGGTTTAGCATGCCAGCAATCGCAAGGCCGATGCCAAAGATAGCGCCAATAACCACGGCTGTTATCAAACGTGTCATAATCACCCCCGCTGCCGACTATATGTGATTGACGATCGCAACGGTTGCCACCGCGCTTGTCATAAAGGCCATAACGGCAACGAATGAACGCGGCGAAAAGCGGGCAAGCCCACAAATGCCATGCCCTGATGTACAGCCCGATCCAATCGCCGTCCCCAGCCCGACCAGAAACGCCGCAATATAAAATTGCGGGCCAGTGGCAACGGCCTGCCAGACAATCGGCGCTTTGGTGACTGCCTGCCACGCAATCGGGCCGCCGACAACGCCTAATAAAAATGCTAACCGCCAGGTGCGGTCACCTGATGACGCGGCACCAAACAGCCCACCAAGAATGCCACTTATGCCCATTACCCGCCCTTGAAATGCCATCAGCAAGAGTGCCGCAAGACCGATAAGACAGCCGCCTAGAAACGCGCTAAGCGGGGTAAAACTTGCCCATGCAATAGTCATATATTTTCCTTTGGTAACAATATTTTGTCAAAAAAACCCAGCGGAAAACAGTCATCTGGCACCGCTGAAAACAGGATCAGGATTATTTTTTAGGCTTTAGCCCTGAAATGGGAACTTTCAGATAAACGCCGCCATCAGGCTCGCTTGCTGGCATATGACCGGCTCGCATATTCACCTGAATTGACGGCATGATCAGCGTCGGCATGGCAAGAGTCGCGTCGCGTTTTGTGCGCATTGCAACAAAATCTGCCTCGCTGGCACCTTTACCGATATGGATGTTTTTTGCACGTTCTTCGGCAACGCTCGTCTGCCATGCCACCGCACGCCCACCGGGGCCATAATCATGGCAAACAAAAATACGCGTATCATCGGGAAGTGACAGAATTTTTTGGATCGATCGATAAAGCTGGCCCGCGTCCCCGCCCGGGAAATCGGCGCGTGCGGTGCCGCCATCTGGCATGAATAATGTATCCCCAACAAAAGCTGCATCACCAATAACATGGGTCATACACGCCGGCGTGTGGCCGGGCGTATGGATGACATAGGCCGGCATTTCGCCAATCATGTACTGGCTGCCGTCCGTGAACAGCACATCAAACTGGCTTCCATCGCGTTGAAATTCGGTGCCAGCATTGAACATTTTGCCAAACGCTTCCTGCACCTCGACAATCTGCTGGGCGATCCCAATTTGCCCGCCGCGTTCCTGCTGGATATAGGGTGCTGCCGATAAATGATCCGCATGGACATGCGTTTCAATCAGCCATTCAACCGCCAATTGATGTTTTTCAACATAATCGAGAATTGCATCTGCGTGAGCATAGCCAATTGTGCCCGAGGCATAATCAAGATCAAGCACGCTATCAATAATCGCACAGGCATTACTATTCGGGTCTT
>RGCC01000049.1 GCA_009919335.1 Alphaproteobacteria bacterium | reverse complement strand
CGGCCGTGCGATTGAGGGGATTAGCCTGATTGCCCTGACGCTAACCGCCCCCAGCCTGTTGACCCAACATACAGATCCGGTGAACCGCGGCTGGGTTATGGGCACATGGGGCGGGTTCATGCCGCTTGGTAACGGGATGGCGATCATTGCTGCGCCCTATCTCATAGATAAAGGGGGCTGGCAGTTGGTCTGGCAAGTCGGGCTTGGGTTTTCGGTTCTTGTCTGTTTGCTTGGGTGGCTGTTTATTCCGGATGATAAGGCGCCAGTCAGACGTCAATTTGATCTTGCCGCATTAAAGCTGGCGGTCAAATTGCCATTACTTGCTTTTATCGGACTTAGCTTTGCGTTTCATTCGCTGGTTTATCAGACATTGATCCAGTTCATGCCATTGATATCACAGTCGCTTGGCGGGTTTAGCCTTATCCAAGGGGCAATGATCACTGGCTTGTTTTGCGTATTTAATTTTGCTGGCAATCTGATAACTGGACAGGCGTTGCAGCGCGGTATTGCGCCGTCACAAATCGCCAGATTGGTTTTTTCAACGGTGGCAATATTGCTGGTTTTACTGGTTGTATTTAGCCAGTTCACAGGCTTGCTGTTTCTGCTCTTAGTGCTGACGGGTCTGGTTACCGGAGGGTCAGCACCGATTTTTTTCTATCTCGTCAGCCGGTCAAATGATGACCCCCAAAATTTACCGGTATTTGTTGCGTGGGTGTTTCAGATTCAAGGCCTTGGTATGCTTGTCGGACCTGCCTTTATCAGCCGTGTGGTTGAAACTACGAATAGCTGGAATATTGGCCTATTGTGCCTGATACCGGCCTGTCTTGCGATTGTTGCAATGTCGGGGCGGCTCGTACTTCCCGTCACATCGGCCAACAAGGCGTAATGGCGATAGATAGCCCGCGCTGGGCAGCGTCTTACCGCTGCGCCAATCTAGGTTTTTTTGCCGTCACATTGCCGCCCCATTGCCGTCCCAGACCGAAGATGGCACATAGACCTCGCCGCGGGCCAGCATCCGCGTGGTGCGCAGCAAGCCCGCGCGCTCGATCTGCATTTCATCATCTCGGGTTTTGTTACCTTGGGTTTTGTCATCTTGGGTTTTGAGGCTCAGCTGCACATCGAATTTGCCCGATGGATGCTCAATTGTTATGTCTTTCACCAAACCGTCGGGCAGGGTGGCAAGGTCATGGATTGCGCTATCTTGGTAGAGGGCGGCACTGGCAACCGAAACCGCTCCAAGCACGCCAATGGCTTTATGACAATGTTTTGGAATGAAGGTTCGCGTGTTCACCGTACCTCCGGCCAGTGGCGTTGAGACAAGGCTCATTTTTGGCACAGCCTTGCCTGACACGTCGCCAAGTCCCATCGCCAATCCAGCCTGCAGCCGGATCGCCTCGAGGCGTGATTTAAGCGTTTCATTCGCATTGAGCTGTTCTGGTGTTTCGTTGCCAATAATATCGAAATCACTGGCGCGTAAACAGACAACCGGCATACCATTATCAATGCAAGTGACCTGCACGCCGTCAAATTCGTCCCGGTGATTGCCGGTTGGGAACAGGCTGCCACAGGCCGATCCCTGCAAATCCTCATAATTGCACATAACGGGTGCAGATGTGCCCATCACCCCATCAATATGCGCATCGCCATGATAGACCGGCAGGCCATTTTTCAGCGGGAATTGTAATAGACAGCGATTACCACTATTGGTCATATAAACGCGGATATTGGCCTGATCGCCAACCGGCTTGATTAATCCGGTTTCAACAGCAAAGGCGCCGATACCGGACAGGATGTTGCCGCAATTCGGGGTGTCATCTAGCCCGTCCTCGCCGACAAGTGCTTGGATAAAGCTATAGTCGATATCACTGTCATCACGCTGTGAAACTGACACAATCGCGATTTTCGAGGTTAGCGGATCAGCCCCGCCAAGGCCATCAACCTGACGAGGGTCGCCATAGGCGCCCATCACCCATTTCAGTACATTATCACGGGTGGGTCTATCTTGCGGTAGGTCGGCAAGGTGGAAATAGATCCCTTTCGAGCTACCGCCACGCATCTGGATGAACGGAATTGCTGTTTGGTTTGACATGGTTTGCCTTGTACCGGAATGAGGGTGAGTGCCTATCATATACATAATCTGGCCGACTATATGCCCAAAACACATGATATGCCGTAAAATATTGCGGGTTATGTCCTTTAGAGGTGGTTTTTTTGATAGCGATGCTGCGGGCACCTGACCGGTCAATCAGTCATTGGCATTTCCGGCGCTAAGCGCCTATAGTGAGACTGAATTAGGGAGCGCTAATAACAACAGCAATTGCCGCTGCCTATCGCCACAAATGATTCGCCGCAATGAACCCCAGTTTTAAAAAGAGATAAGAATGGCTAGACTGCCCGCGCTTGATCAAACCCAGATGAATAAGAGACAAATTGAGGTTTACCGAGATATTGCGTCGGGGCCGCGCGGTAATGTGCGGGGGCCGCTCGCCATATGGCTGCATCGGCCTGACCTTGCCGATAAGGCGCAGCAATTGGGCCAATATTGCCGATATGATTCATCATTATCACCGCGCCTGTCAGAGCTGGCTATTTTAACAACAGCGCGGATATGGGATGCGGCTTTTGAATGGCAAGCCCATGTGCCGCACGCCCGCGCAGCCGGTGTTGACGATGCAGTTATTGACGCGCTGGCTAATGACCGGGCACCTGAATTTGCTGCTGAGGACGAAGCGCTTGTTTATGAATTCACGCGTGAGTTAAATCTCGAACGCGGTGTTTCTGATGCGCTATACGCCCGTGCTATTGCTGTTTTGGGCAAGGATGGAACGGTCGATCTTGTGGGGGTTCTGGGCTATTACAGCCTGATTTCGATGACCATTAAGGCGTTTGATGTTGATCCGATCACCGCGGTCTAGGATGTGCTGAAGCGGCCGACATACGTGCCCCATTTTGGGCTTTCTAACAAGGGTTGATCCGGCCACTTGGGCATAGGGCTTAGGTGGTGCTAAAGGGAATTTCTTTTTGACGCGCGCAATCCTGACCATCATCGCAGCAATATTTTCATTCTCGTTAATGGGGGTTGCTGTGCGTATTCTGACCGCGGATTATTCGATCTTTCAGATTTCCTTTACGCGCAATTTCTTCGGGTTTTTGCCGATCCTGCTGCTGCTGGCCTACAGCAAACAGATGGCGGCACTTAAAACGCCGTTCAGCCGACATGAATGGATGATCTGTGCGATGCGCGGCGGCGTGGTGTCCTTGGCGCAGCTGTTCCTGTTTACAGCTTATAGCAAGTTGGAATTTGCCACTGTTGCCACCTTGGCATTTTCTGGGCCATTTTTTGTTACCGCCTTATCGGTGCCGCTGCTTGGGGCTAGGGTTGGGTTCTGGCGTTGGTCGGCCGTGGTCATGGGGTTCTCGGGCGTTGTCATGATTATGCAGCCAGGTGCAAGTATTTTTTCATTATTTTCGATTTTTCCGGTGCTGGCGGCGTTATGCTATGCGACCTCAAGTACAATTGTTAAACTCTTTCCAGCAGATCGTTTGTCTGGCGTGATCCAATTTCGATCGCAGATTTTTGCAGTGTTATTTTCACTATTATTATGGCTCGGTTTTGGCGAGTTCGTACCCATTGCCTCGGCGGGTGATCTGGGGCTGTTTATAGGGCTTGGCCTGTTGGGCGGTGCTGGTGTTCTTGGGCTTGTCGTGGCCTATCGGATGTCACAGCCCAGCCTGCTGGCCCCTTTTGAATATTTTGGGATTCCTTTTTCGCTGTTTCTGGGCTGGTGGTTTTTTGCTGAGGCGCCACTTGACCGCCTGTTTCCCGGCGTTTTGGCGATTGTCGCTGGTGGTTTGGTGATTATCTGGCGTCAGGCACGGGCAAAACCCGATGCGGGGGCCTAGTCCAGCTTTGGTGCGCTTGAAAGAAGTGCGCACCACAGGTCATGAATTGGCGTGTCGATTTCGGCTGGCAGATCTTCTTCCCATGCCAGATAGTCACGCGCATCCGCTAGAACACCATGATGGCGTCCGGCAAATAGCGCCGACTCATCCAGCGGCAGTTCAAGCCCGCCTGTCGCCATTGTTTTTGGCTCATTATCGCCATCATCCCAGATATAAAGACCAGCGATTTGCCAGCCATGCCGTTCAAGACAATCGCAGATAATACTGCCAGTTATAGTGCAGGCCGCAATGATAGCCACCGACGTTGCGGCCGGTTTTTGACCTAAAATGGCGCTGATATTCTGCCATTGGCTGTTTGCAATATGACCGCTGTTAAACGCTGGTGACGGCCGGAAATCATATAAAGGCACCCCGTCCTTTTGCCATTGATCCAGACCTGCTGTCGCCACCACATCATGCATCGTGCCTTTATGGCTGATCGCAGGGTTTGTCGCCTCTGTTGGTTCTAGCGGTGCATCAAGATAAACAATATTGACGATAAACCCCATCGCACGCAGCCAAAATGCGGCAAAGGCGGCGCGGCTTCCCGAACCCTGATCAAACAGCGTAACAGGAACGTGGTAACGCGCAATTGACCGGTCGGTTTGCTGAATTAGATTGGTGCCGGAAATTTTAATAATGCCGTGGGCGAGGGGCTGGCCGGTGGCGGCGTCATCCGATACATCAAATAACAACCCCGACTGATTTTCATGAGCATAGGCGGCTATCGCATCTTGCGCGACACGTGCCGACGGGATTTGCCAACGGCGTAAAAATCCGGCAACCGCGTCCGTTGCCTCATGGTCAGCAGCGAAAAGCCGGTTGGCATTATGCTCGCGCTCATGGCCGTCAAGCTGCCATGCCTGTGTGCCGCCACGAAATACCGCAAACGGTCCATCATAGCCCGATGCCATCAGGGTAAAGGCACCAATGATTGATCTGGTGCGCCCAGCACAATGCAACAACGACATTTTGCCAGTGCCTTTCAACGCGGCGACATTTGCCAATAGCAGGCTATTTGGCAGGCTCTGGGAATTTGGCAGGGTAAAATCCTGATATTCGGCTGTTGGGCGAACATCAAAAAGCTGGGCATCTTGATAATCGGCCAAATATTGCTGTGGGGTGATCTCAGGCAGGTCAATCTGATGCGCCACAACCTCGCCAAACGCCTTTGACCAGACATATTCGCCCTTTACAAAACCGCGTCCCATTTCACTGGGCTTTTCGGTTTTATGGCAGGTAATATCGGTAAAGCCAAACGCCACAAGCTGATGCATGGCCTCACTGCTTGCTGCATCTTGCCAATCAAGAAAATGCACCGGAAAATCAGGTGTTTTAAAGAGAAAGCGAAGACGATTTGAGAAAAGTGATAACGGTATATTGGTGCTGCCAAACCAGTGACCGGCAACGTAATCGCGGCGCTCGCGGCAGTCGATTAGGGCAAAGGGTTTTCCCGCCTCATAAAGGCTGGTGAATAATCCGTGGCTCATCTCATTTTCCTGTTGGTGCTTGCAATTCCGGCAGAATGGGTAAAGGCGCCCCGTCTTGTCATATGATCTTGTCATATGCTCTTGTCATATGGTCTCGTCATGTGATCGGGGCGTGACGGCTAAGCCAGCTCGTAGCGGAACCGCTTTACCTTGCTCATGTCAGTGCCTTCAATACGCACGAGGCTGGTTGGCCCATTGCGCGTTGGTGAATGAAGATCGCCTTCATTATAAACATGGGCAATCCCCGGTGTCAGACGATAGCTGCGTTTAACCTGCACCTTGCCCGGCTTGCCAGCACTGGCATCTTCGATTTTGTCATAATCGCGCATTTCTGTTTCGCCGCGAGCTTGGGCGTAGATAGCCCAAGATGGCCCATGATCATGCGGCGGCGATGTCTTGGGGCTGTCGTAATTATGCGCCAAGATACAAAAGCCAAGCTCGGGATCTTCGTAAAGCAGCTCGCGTTCGCCTGTTGATAATGGCACCAAAGCGTCGACATTGGCCGGATCAGCCAACAGGGTTTCCAGCAATTGGGCAAGTTTATCTCGCCCCTCGGGGCCGGGCGTATCGGTTAAAATCTGGCGGCAATCTTGCGCAAGGCTGGATAGAATATCACTCATAAAACAGGCTCCCAAAAAAACGGACATTGCCATAATCAGGCAATGATCATCTCATAATACTATTGATAATGGCCATGATTTCCAATGGTTTTAGGCTTTTTGCGGGATAAAAATCAGGTTGTCATGCCAGCTGTCGGCGTTGCTCTCGCCATGCAGTTACCATTCCGGCAAAGGCGATCAGCCCCATGCCAATCAAAGATTGTTGCGGTGGCCATACGTCAAAGATAACCCGTCCCCAGATGGCAGCAAACAGCAGGTATGAAAAATCAATGGGCGCCAGCCAACTGCTGTCCGCCGTCTGATAGGCGCGGGCAAGGCAGATATTTCCTGATAGGTTAAGCAGCGAGCAGAATAGCGCAAAGCCAAGCACGACAAGGGTTAGCTCTGGCCAGCCAATGGCAACAAAAGGCATCATTGCAATGATGTCTTGTGGCGGCGGCATCAGGCTAAGAAGAATGACCCCAACAAGGCCGGTGATGAAAAACAAAACTGCAACAGCCAGCGTCAGCGACAGCGGGTTTTCAAGGCGGCAATCGCGCCGCAGGATAATGATATTGCAGGCATAGAAAAAACCTGCTGCCACTGGCAATAGCTGGATGAGTGAAAATTCGGCATTAAATGGATCAAGGATTAGCCCCGCACCAACTGCCCCGATCACCAGCGCAGCAATCCGCCATGGCCCAACTGTCTCGCCAAGAACCGGCCCCGCTAACAGCGAGACGAACAGGGGGTAGGTATATAATCCGGCGGCCATTTGCGCGATGGTTAAAAACGGAGCACCGGAAAAAAAGCAGAACATACAGATGCTAAGCATCACGCCGCGCAAATAAACCGGCCGCCAGTTTTTCGGCACCAGCAGGCTGAAGCCGCCGCTTATCATCGCCAGAATGATAATCAGCAGTGCATTGCCCATCGCACGTAATGTCTGGAACTGCCAGAATGAGGTCTCGGGCGCGATTAGCTTGACCGTCGCGTCCTGCAAGGCCAGCACAAATACCCCGAACAACAATAATGCCATCGCCAAGAATGGCCGGTCACCTGACGGTGAATGGAAAAATGGCAATCGTTGCCGTGTCATTGATGATCCTAGCTGCGCATCCGCCCCGCATTGGCATCAAACAATGGCTCTGAGATGAGGGTTGCGTCAAGTGTTTGGCCCAGCAATTCGATTTGCCACCCTTTATCCCGGGTTGCCACCGCTTTTGGCACCATCGCCAACGCAACTGATGTTTGCGACGTATGGGCATAGCCACCAGAGGTAACCCAGCCGACCACCGCACCATCAATTGAAACAGGCTCATCACCGATTACATCCGCATCAACCGCAGCGACGGCAAGGCTGATCAGCCGTTTACTGCCGCCGGTTTCACGCTCGGCTAACGCCCCGCTTTTGCCGATAAAATCAGCGGGCTTGTCATAGGCGACAAAGCGCTCAAGCCCCAGCTCTATCGGGCCGTATAGCGGGCGATATTCACGCCCCCATGAGCCATAATTCTTTTCCAGTCGTAGGGCATTTAACGCCCGCGCGCCAAAGGGACGAATGTCAAACTCACCGCCCGCCGCCATCAAATCATCATAAAGCCGGACAAGATGCGCCGGTTTCACCCAGATTTCATAGCCGAGATCACCGGTATAGCTGACCCTGCCAACAATCGCTGGCACCATGCCAACATCCATCTTGCGTACCGCCATAAACGGCATCGAGCCATGTGATAGATCAACCCTGCAGCATTTTTGCAGGACGTCGCGGGCTTTTGGGCCGGCAAGGGTAAGTCCGACAAGATCGAGGCCAAGGCTCTTAACGGTAACCGTGCCATCTTTTGGGAGATGCGATAGGAACCACCGCATATGATAGGTCTCGGCAAGGCCTGATCCGATGATTAGAAACTGCGTCTCACCTAGCCGTGCCAGCGAGAAATCACCAATGATTTTACCGTCTTGCTTTAACATAGGCGCAAGCGTCATGCGGCCAACTGCCGGAATTTTTGCGGCGAGGATGCGGTCCAGCCATTTAATAGCCCCATCGCCGCTGACTTCATATTTGGCAAATCCCGAAATATCGCCAAGCCCAACCGCACTGCGCACCGCCCGCGCTTCATCGCCTACATGGTCGAAATCCACGGATCGCCGCCATGAAAACACATCGCTTGTGCCATCAGGCGCAAACCATTGCGGAACCTCCAATCCGTAGACCGCGCCAAATTGCGCGCCAGCCTGTTTTTGCCGATCATAGATACTGGTGGTCAGCAGGGGGCGTGCCGCCTGTAATTCTTCATTGGGGTAGCGGATTGAGAATCGCCGCGAATAGTTTTCCCGCACGCGCGCATTGGTATAGGCCATGCTGGCATAATCGCCAAAGCGCGAAATATCCATCGCCCAGACATCAAATCCCGGATCACCATCAACAATCCAGTTCGCCAACGCTAATCCAACGCCGCCGCCTTGGCTAAATCCAGCCATCACGGCACAGGCCGACCAGAAATTGGTCATGCCCTTAACCGGGCCAACTAGCGGGTTTCCGTCTGGTGCAAAGGTGAAGGGACCGTTGATTATTTGCTTGATGCCGGCATTTTCAAACGCCGGAAAATGCCTAAACCCAACCTCAAGTGATGGTGCGATCCGGTCGATATCAGGGTCTAACAATTGATGGCCAAAATCCCATGATGTTTCGAGTTCCGACCATGGTTTACAGGCGCGCTCATAGGTGCCCATCAACATCCCGCCGCGCTCTTGGCGAAGATAGATTTCACCGTCAAAATCAACCGCATGAAGGACTTCGGCGCCAGTTGCCTTGTTGATTTCGGCAACTTCGGGCATATCTTCGGTCAACAGATACATATGTTCCATTGCCAAAACTGGTAGTTCCAGCCCAACCATCCGGCCAACCTCGCGTGCCCACAGACCGGCAGCATTGACCACATGTTCGGCGGTAATGACGCCTTTATTAGTTGTGACAAGCCAGCTGCCATCAGCATTTTGGCGAAGCGCTTCGACCTTTACATGGGTTTCGAAATGCGCCCCATTCTTGCGGGCAGCCTTGGCATAGGCATGGGTGACGCCGTAAGGGTCACAATGCCCCTCAATCGGGTCATACATCGCACCAACAAATTGCGCTGGATCAATGAGTGGCATCAGCTCATGCGCGCGCTCTGGGGTGATGATTTCAAGATCGTCCATACCAAGATATTTGCCCTTGGCATAAACCGATTTCAGCCAGTCAAAACGCTCATTTGTTGCCGCCAGCATGATGCCGCCAGTCATGTGAAGGCCAATATCCTGACCGGATAAATCTTCGATCTCTTGGTAAAGTTTAATCGTATATTGCTGAAGTTTCGCAACATTTGGGTCGCCATTGATGGTATGCATGCCGCCGGCCGCGTGCCAAGTTGACCCAGAGGTCAGCTCGGATCGTTCCAGCAAGATCGCATCAGTGCATCCGCGTTTACTGAGATGGTACAAAATTGAGGCGCCAACAACGCCGCCCCCAATGATAACAACCTGTGCTTGATCTTTCATTTTGGCCTCGTCTGGCGCGTTGCAGAAACCCCTGAGATTAATAGCTAACGCCGGTTAGCCTAGCACCATTGTTCCGAATACGGCTGAAACATGGTCAATCGCGAACATCAGGGGCAAAAAATCTGATCATAGCCTTTGCCTGACGGCGCGCAGTGAAAATTATAATGGCGGCTTGAATTCTGCCAATCCCTGCCGTTAACCTGAACGGTGATAGGTAGTTTTTTGATGGTGTCTGAAAGGGATGAAGTGATGGCCTATGATGAACAGGAAAGAGACCTGATGGCGGCGTTGGAAATTTTGGTCGCCGGATTTGGTAATTATGATCCGCCGCGTCTGCGAAAAGATGGTGATATCGTAATCCCACTCGATGCGATTTTGAAAAAGAACCGCGCTGCCAATCAAAGCTTTGCCGATGCGTTCAGCCAAATGATGCGCGATGATTTAGGGCCAAAACGCAGCTCGACATGGGTGAAATAATCCG
>RGCC01000048.1 GCA_009919335.1 Alphaproteobacteria bacterium | reverse complement strand
ACATCAATGGGCTGATTATCATCCTTTGCACGACTAACCAGACCAAGTTTGCGGTCAAATAGGCTGGACAGGATATCAGCAAAAAAATTCACGCAACTAGTCCTTTAATTCAAATTGGAAGACAGCCGTTTCAAGACAATCAAATTCAGCCTTTTGGGCATTTTTTAACCTAAAAATCCCGCCTGTTTTAATATAGGTCAACCAACGCGGCATCACAAGGTAACGCGGCATCAGGGCAAATGCGGTGCTTTCGATCATCGATAATCAAACTTTGTTTAGCGGGCGCGTCAAAAACCTCAGCCCGCTGCCGCCAGAGCCGCCTTAAGATCGGCAATCAAATCAATCTTATCCTCCAGCCCAACCGACAGCCTGACATGGCTTGGCGTTATATTCAGGCTGGCGCGATCTTCATCACTTAGATTAGCGTGCGTCGTGGTAAAGGGGTGACAGGCCAGCGATTTTGAATCGCCAAGATTATTCGAGATATCGATCAGTTGCAGGCCATTTAAAAAGCGGAAGGCCGTTCCCTGATCCCCGTCAATTTCAAACGCCAGCATATTGCCAAAGCCACTCATCTGACGTTTGGCAAGGTCATGCTGTGGATGGCTTTCATGCCCGGGGTAACGGATCGATTTTACCTTTGGATGCGCATTTAAAAACGCCGCCACATGATGCGCATTTTCAGTTTGTGCCGCCACCCGCAGCGGCAATGTTTCCAGTGATTTTAACATCACCCAAGCGTTAAAGGCGCTGATTGCTGCACCGGTCTGACGGTAAAAAGGCAAAAACACATCTTCGACAAAGCTGGCCTTGCCAAGAACCGCGCCGCCCAGCAATCGACCCTGACCGTCAATATGTTTCGTTGTCGAATAAATAACGATGTCAGCGCCAAGCTCCAGCGGCTTTTGATAAAGCGGCGAGGCAAACACATTATCGACCACAACAACCGCCCCCGCCTTATGCGCAAGCGCGCTTACCGCGGCAATATCAACAAGTTCGAGAACCGGATTTGATGGGCTTTCCAGAAACACCAGCTTGGCCGGCGTTTTTAATGCGGCTTGCCATGCGGAAAGATCAGTTCCGTCGACAAGCTCGGTCTTGACCCCCCATTTTGGCAGGATTTTCGTAACAATGGCATGACAGGCACCAAACAGGGCGCGGCTGGCAACAATACGGTCGCCGCTTTCCAGCTGGCAGGCAAGCGCCCCAAATACAGCCGCCATACCGGTGCCCGTGGCGCGGCACGCCTCAGCACCTTCAAGCAACGCCAGACGCTGCTCGAACATCTTGACAGTCGGGTTGCCATAACGCGAATAGACAAATGTATCAATCTCATCACGAAACGCCGCCGCCGCCTGCTCGGCCGAATCATAAACAAAACCAGACGTCATATATAACGCTTCTGAGGTTTCGCGATTTTCTGACCGGTGCTGACCGCCACGCACTAGCTTTGTGGCTATTTGATAATCCTTTTTAGTCACGGCTGCTGTTCCTGTTCGCTGCATCCTGGCCGTTTGCCACATCTGGCAAAATAACCGCCTGACCGACAATCCGGCTGCCATTATCCATGACCATTACCGGATTACCATATAAAACATAACCCTCAGCAAGCACATCCGAAACGCGCTGACAAAAGGCGGCATCATCGACGCCGCTCAAAAAGCGATATGATTTTTGCATTTTGATTTTCCCAAAACCATCCAGAAGGCCTTGCGGTAACCGGCTAGCCTATTCAGTTGGTTTAATCGGATGGATGACGAAGGTCAATCACGCGGTGCGTGCTTGCTTAAGATACGTTGCAATGTGCGGCGGTGCATTCGAAGACGGCGTGCCGTCTCGGATACGTTGCGCCCGCATTGCTCATAGACCCGCTGAATATGCTCCCAGCGAACCCGATCAGCACTCATCGGGTCTTGGGGTGGTGGCGGCATTTCATCGCCTGATTGCATAAGCGCGGCGTTAATCTGATCAGGATCAGCAGGTTTTGGCAGATAATCCAATGCGCCCGCCTTTACCGCGGCCACGGCGGTGGCGATATTGCCAAAGCCGGTCAACATAACGATGCGGCAATCGGCGCGTTTTTTGCGTAATTCTTGAACCAGTGTCAGGCCGGTACCGTCTTCTAGCTTCATATCAAGAATGGCAAAGGCAGGCGGCGTTTTGCGCACCATCTCAACACCTTCTTGAACTGTGCCAGCATCCATCACCTCAAAACCGCGGACTTCCATCGCGCGGCGCAACCGGCCACGAAGCGGTGCATCATCGTCAAGAATCAATAGTGTTTTATCTGTCACAACCATCTCCACCTTGTGAAAACCTTTATCAATGAAACGGCCCGGTTCCTGCCCAGCCAACCTTATAAAAATGTGACGATCACTGCCCTCATTAGAGGCCTTTATAACGGTGCCTTTATTACAAGACCGACCGCGGCACACTCACTTCAACCATGCTGCCGCCGCCGATCGCATTTCCAAACTTTACCGACCCGCCAATCGACTCGATTAAGCTACGCGCGATAAATAGACCCAAGCCGCGATGCCCGCCTTTACCCCGGCGGCTACTATTCCAAGGCTGCCCCGCCTGCGCCAAAATTGAGGCTGAAAACCCCGGGCCGTCATCACCAATTTTGATCCCGATATCATCGGCGCTCCACTCTATATGGATATTGACCTCGTGAACTGCAAATTGTTTGGCATTTTGCAGTAGATTTTCTAGCGCATGGATCCATTCAGGACGTTGCGTTACCGTCGGAATTTCAACATCGCTGGCACCGCTATGGGTGATTACAAAATTAATTGAGTCACTGCCAAGCCGCTGATAAATCACTTCTTCTAAAATCAACGTCACCGGAACTGGCGGCTCTTCGGCGATGGCGCGGCGCCCCTGAACCACGTCAAGCTCGCTTAGAATCACCCGGCAGCGTTCAATTTCGGCACGAAGCAGCTGGATATCCTCATAAATCGGATCATCAGGGGATATATCGCGGGCAAGCTCATGACCAATGACGGTAATGGTGTTCAATGGAGATCCAAGCTTATGCGCCGCCGCCGTTGCCAGCGAGCCAAGCGCCCGCACTTGCTGCTCTTCGGCGATGGCAAATCTTGCCTCGGTCAACGCCGCCGACAACCGGCGCGCATTTGATGCAACCCACCATGTATAGCCGCCCAGAAAACAGCTGGACAAAATCAGCGCCATCCAGACCCCGACCAAGTAATAGGGCGGCAGTTGAACATCCTGCCGCCAGTCAAGCGGGTGGCTGAAAATTACCAGAAAACTAACCGAAGCTGCGACCAAACCGATCAGCATCAAGGTTGATTTACGCCGCAATACCGCCGCCGACACCACCACTGGCGCCAAAATCATCACCGAAAACGGATTGAGCAATCCGCCGGTGAGGTAAAGCAGGCCGGCCAGCTGGACAACGTCAAAGCCAAGCGTCAACGAGTTCTGTTCGTGGTTTTGACGGCTTTGTGGCGGCTGCATGATCTGCCAGAGATTGACCGCAACCGACAGGCTAATCACGACCAAAGCTGGCAATAACGGTAGATCCAGCCCCAAAAACAAATAGGTGAACAACAGCGCTGCCGCCTGTCCGATAATCGCCACCCAGCGGATGGTCAAAATCACCCGGACGTCAATCGGATTGCTCATACCGGCATCGGCGCCTGAATATAACTGCCGGAGCGGCATTATCTGTCCTTTATGTTGGCTTTGCCCCCCTGGAGTCAGCCAATTTTATAGCGATTTAAACGTCGAGATTAGCGACACGAAGTGCATTCTCCTGAATGAAGTTACGGCGTTCTTCAACCGCCTCGCCCATCAGCGTTGAAAACGCGTTATCGGCTTCATCTTCCTGATCAATGGTCACCTGCAACAAAATCCGCTGTTCAGGATCAAGCGTCGTTTCCCACAGCTGGCTCGGGTTCATTTCCCCAAGGCCCTTATAGCGCGAGATTTGCGCACCTTTCCGACCAGTCTGGAAAATCAGCTGTGATAATTCAGTTGGGCCGTTGATAGTGATTTGCTGATTGGCGATCCGCAATATAGCAGCTTTGCCATAAATCGTTTGCAGATGGGTTGCTGCCTCATCAAGGCGGCGTGCCTCGCCAGTTGTAACGATCCGGCGGTCAATGACATGGCGTTCGGTAATACCGCGAAGCCGGCGTTGCACGACAAGCGCCGGACCATTTTCTGTGTCCTCAACGGCACCAGACCAGCCCTTCTCAAGACTGTCAGCCTTCGCCTCAAGACGTTTTGCAAGATATTCAGCAGCCTCGACATTACCCAACATTTCAGGATTTATTAGGCCCGCAATCGCCGCCTGTTCAATCACATCACGGCTGCCCAAATGACGGCCAACAGTTTCAATAAGGCGGCTTGTCGCGACGGCTAAATTTGCCGCATCGGCAAGGTCGGGCCCTGCCATCTGGCTGCCATCCGGAATTGTCAAAACAGCATCTTTCAAACCGGCTTCCATTAGATAGATATCCAAATCGCGCTGGTCTTTCAGATACACTTCAGACTGCCCACGCTTGGCGCGAAACAGCGGCGGCTGCGCAATGTAGAGATAGCCCTTTTCGATCAGCGGGCGCATATGCCGGAAAAAGAACGTCAATAAAAGCGTGCGGATATGGCTGCCGTCAACATCCGCATCAGTCATGATAATGACCTTGTGATAACGGATTTTTTCAACATCCATCTCGGCATTGCCAACCCCCGCACCAATCGCGGTGATCAGCGTGCCAATCTCGGCTGATGACAGCATCTTATCAAGACGCGCACGCTCAACATTGAGGATTTTACCGCGCAGGGGCAAGATCGCCTGATTGGCGCGGTCACGGCCCTGTTTTGCCGAACCACCGGCCGAATCACCCTCAACCAGAAACACTTCAGATTTTGCCGGATCACGTTCTTGGCAATCGGCCAGCTTGCCCGGAAGGCTGGCAATATCCATAACGCCTTTGCGCCGGGTCAGATCGCGCGCCTTCCTTGCAGCTTCACGTGCAGCGGCCGCCTCATAGGCCTTAGAGACGATACGCTTGGCATCAGCGGGATGTTCTTCAAACCATTGGGTCAGGCAATCAGCAACAGCATTTTCGACCACTGGCCGCACTTCGGATGATACTAATTTATCTTTGGTCTGCGACGAGAATTTCGGATCAGGCACTTTAACCGAAACAATTGCGGTCAGGCCTTCGCGCGAATCTTCACCAGTTAGCTGAACCTTTTCCTTTTTTGCAATGCCGCTTTGCTGGGCATAGTTATTCACCACTCGGGTCATTGCCCCGCGGAAACCAGCCAGATGCGCGCCGCCATCACGTTGCGGAATATTATTGGTGAAACATAAGGTGTTTTCATGGAACGAATCTGTCCATGCCAGCGCCAGTTCAACAGCGATATCATCGCGGGTACTATTTGCAATAATAGTCGGGTGCAAGGCATTGCGTGACCGGTTCAGATATTCCACAAACGCCGATAGACCGCCATCAAAATAAAATTCAGATACAGCGCCATCAGCATTGCGCTCGTCAGCAAGGCGAATGCGCACACCACTATTCAAAAAGGCCAGTTCGCGCAAACGATGCTCAAGCGTGGTAAAATCAAAATTGATATGGGCAAAAATATCAGTCGATGGCATGAAGGTTACGTGCGTTCCACTTTCACCTGCAGCGTCACCGATAATTTCTAGCGGCCCATCAGCATCACCCATTTTAAAGGTAATCCGGTGCTGTTTTCCATTCCGAAAAATAACCAGCTCCAACCATTCAGACAGGGCGTTAACCACTGAAACGCCAACCCCGTGCAGGCCGCCCGAAACCTTGTAGGAATTATTATCAAACTTGCCGCCAGCGTGCAGCTGGGTCATGATCACCTCGGCTGCCGATACGCCTTCTTCGGCGTGGATGTCAACTGGAATACCGCGACCATTATCGGTAACGGTGACCGAGCCATTGGCATTCAACTTGACGATGACAATATCACAATGACCGGCAAGCGCCTCGTCAATGGCGTTATCCACCACCTCATAAACCATATGATGAAGGCCTGACCCGTCATCGGTATCGCCGATATACATTCCCGGCCGCTTGCGAACCGCATCCAGCCCGCGAAGGACCTTAATCGAATCCGCGCCGTAATTTTCGTCCGCGATCGGGGTTTCATCATCATTCATCATATCACCTCAAAGACTGGTGTGCCGCCAGCAACCTGTGCTGGCAAAATCTTTACAAATTGAGCTGTTTTTCCAAGCTCGTTAAATTGAACGTCATCAGTGCCGCTGTACCAGCATTGGCCACCAAGACATTGCACTGCATCGAACAAGGCGCTGCGTCGCCGTGCATCCAGATGTGCCGCCACATCATCAAACAGCATCACCGGTACCCGCCCAAGCCGCCGATCCTGCAACCGCGCATGAGCCAGAATGACCGCAATCAACATGGCTTTCTGCTGTCCGGTTGAGGCCCGATTTGCGGGCGTCTGACTGGCAAGATGTACCGCCTGAAACTCGCTGCCATGTGGGCCCGGCATTGATAGCTCGCCATTTAATCGCGCCGTGCGCGCAGCCAGCATCAATTGATCCTCCACCGCCAAGGCCGGCATTTCCGACAACCATGTCTCGGTATCACCGCCAAGCAGTAATTCAACACCCGGGAAACCAAACCAGCCGCGTGCCGCCTCTTCGTTCAATGCCTTTATCAGTGATTGCCGCGCCGCCGTTACAGCCACCGCTGTTTCAGCAAGCACCGACTCAAGCGCGGTAAACCAGGCATCATCACCGCGCTGTTCGGCCAAGAGATGCGCGCGTTGGCGAAGCGCCTTTTCATAGCGTGACATTCGGCCAATATGTGCTGGATCAAATGCAATCACCAACCGGTCAAGAAATCGCCGCCGCGCCGCCGGACTATCCAGAAAAATACCATCCATCTGCGGCGTTAACCATGATACCGCCAAACGGCACCCAAGCTCGGCCTGCGAAACCGTCACGCCCTCAAGACGCATGATCCGGTTGCCCTGTTTCGCCGATTGCGGAACGCCAGTACCGATCTGCACACGGCTATCTTCATTTTCCAGAACCGCTGCCACCGCCCAATCCATCCGGCCAGCATCAGCCACATCACTGCCATCTGCCGCCATATCAATTCCATTGGCCCGGTAGGCAAGATGTTCGGTTCTAGCGCGCCGCATTCCACGCCCGGGCGCAAGCAATGATACCGCCTCAAGAAGGTTAGTTTTGCCAGCACCATTATCGCCAAGGATCACTAGCTGACCGGCATGAATTGCAAGATCAGCCCGGCGATAGTTACGAAAATGATCAAGTTTCAAACGTGATAGCCAGCTGCGTTTTGAGGCATTGGCATTGTCGACCTCAAGGGCGACAACCGGCTTTATCTTTGGCGAAACACTGGTCAAATGTCACTCACACACGCATTGGCATCAAAACAAATAAACTAGATTCGTCACCCGGAGCACGGACAAGGCTTGGCGAGCCCTGATCAGCCAGCGCAAACTCGACCATATCGCTGTTCACCTGACCGGCAATATCCAAGAGATAACGCGCATTAAAACCGATTTCCATTTCGGCGCCATCATATGACACTTCCAGCTCTTCGGTCGCACTTGACGCGTCGGTGTTGCTGGCAGACAGAGTAAGAATTCCCGGCTTTAGCCCCATCTTAACAGATCGTGATTTTTCCGAGGCGATGGTTGATACGCGATCAACAGCGGCGGAAAAAGCACTTACATCCACCTGCATGATGCGGTCATTACCCACCGGAATTACCCGGGTATAGTCAGGGAATGTGCCATCAATCAATTTACTGGTCAGCCGCACAACGCCAAAGCGGAATTCAGCGCGGGTTTCAGACAGACCAACCTCGACATCACCGTCAAAATCATCAAGCAGCTTGCGCAATTCGCTGACCGCCTTGCGGGGAAGGATAATTGACGGCATTTGCGCCGCACCTGACGGCAATGCCTGACGCGTTAACGCAAGACGATGGCCATCAGTTGCCACTGCACATAACTCACCAGACTCGGCTTTATGGAGATAAATGCCGTTCAGATAATAACGGGTTTCTTCGGTCGAGATGGCAAAGCGTGTTGCATCAATCAGATCGCGCATATCGGCTGCGGTCAGGGAAAAATTCACCGGCAATTCATTGCTGCTAATCGCTGGAAAATCCTCAACCGGCAGGGTTGGCAGGCGAAAGCTTGACCGACCCGCGCTGACCATCGCGTGGCCATCACTGACCGCGATTTCAACTTCGGCACCATCAGGCAGCTTGCGGGCGATATCATATAATAGATGTGCCGACATCGTGGTGGTGCCAGACGTCATCACCGAACAGCCAACTTCAGTGGCAATATCCATGTCCATATCAGTCGCGGTAAATGACAACCCGCCATCTTCAGCGCGAAGCACAACATTCGCCAGAATGGGAATGGTGTTACGCCGTTCAACAACAGATTGCACATGACCCAGGGGCCGCAACAGGCTCATACGATCAATGGTCAGTTTCATCAGCTTTCTCTTTTTTTAGGGCAGTTTTCGTATTGTTACGATGCCGTTAAACGGCCAATCCACGCTATCTACAAAATATAGCATGAGATTAACAAACAAGCATCAAAATATTGGATTTTTACCGATTCGCGGCCCTATGGCCATGGGGCTAAATTCAGCCCTTGAAAATGTTGGTTTCTAACCTGCCAGAATCGATTTTAGCAGCTGGACATCTTCGGCAAGCTGGCCATCACTTTTTGACAGTGAATCGATTGTTTTAACAGCGTGCATAACAGTTGTATGGTCGCGGCCACCAAATTGCCGGCCAATATCGGGATAGGATAATGATGTCAGGTTTTTCGCCAAATACATCGCCACCTGACGCGGCCGCGCAATATCGCGTGACCGGCGCGCCGAAAACATTTCACTAACCCGGACATCATAATGCGCCGCAACGCGCTTTTGAATGGCGTCAACGCTAACCTGACGGCTACTGGCACGCAACAGATCGGCAAGCAGTTCAGCCGCACTCTCAATGGTGATTTCACGGCCAACCAGCATCGCATGAGCCAGAATACGGTTTAACGCACCCTCAAGCTCTCGCACATTGCTTACAATGCGGTGCGCCATGAATTCCAGCACCTTATCAGCAACCTCGACCGATGCCTGTTCCGCCTTTGACTGCAGGATACCGAGCCGCAATTCATAATCCGCCGGATGGATATCGGCCACCATGCCCCAGCCAAGGCGTGAACGAAGTCTTTCTTCCATGCCCTCAAGGTCAGTTGGCGATTTATCTGCCGAGATGATTACCTGACGGCCGTCTTCAACCAGCGCATTAAAGGTATGGAAAAATTCTTCTTGGGTTGAATCCTTGCCGCTGATGAATTGCACATCGTCAATCATCAACACGTCAACCGAACGGAACTGTTCCTTGAATGACATCGTATCGCGGAACCGCAGCGCACGAACAAAGCGATACATGAATTTTTCAGCTGACAGATACAGCACTTTACGCGCAGGGGATTGCTGGCGGATATGCCATGCAATCGCGTGCATCAAATGGGTTTTTCCAAGACCAACGCCGCCATAGAGGAACAGGGGATTAAACGCGACTTTTTCGCTTTCGGCGGTGCGGCGAGCAACCGCAAAAGCCAGCTCATTCGGCTTGCCAACAACGAAATTAGCAAATGTATAACGCGGATCAAGTCCCGCCATCAAATCGTCACTGCGCTCACGCGGTTGATTTGATGCGGCCGGGGAAACGGGTGCAGCGGCTTGCCTCTGCTCGCTGAGCCGGTGCGGCTGTGCGGTCCGGCCCCTGCCAGCGGCAAGACGCACCTCAATATGCCGGATTGCCGGAGACAGATCACTGAATTCAGCCGCCGAAATTACCCGCAGCCGATCGGCATATTGGCTGCTTACCCGCTCGCGGGCCAAGGTTGACTCGGCCTCCAGCGTTAACGTGCCATCCTCAAGCCGGCTAACACGAAGCGGCTTAATCCAATGGCGCCATGCGGCGTCACCAATGTCGTTGCGCATCCGCTGGT
>RGCC01000047.1 GCA_009919335.1 Alphaproteobacteria bacterium | reverse complement strand
TCAGGTCGGCGCAGTCCGATATGCCACAGGCTGGACAATGCCCCCAAACCTAATTTGCCAGTTGCGATGATCCGGCGAAGCAAACCTGATTGGAACGGTGACGCGGCGCTGATCACATAAAGGCGAACCGGCAAATCGGCAATACCTGCAAGGAGATTGGCGCCACGCTTGTCGGTAAACAGGCAGGTTTCATGGCCCTTGGCATTCAATGCCTCGGCAACCGCCAGCGCTGGGAATATGTGACCACCGGTGCCACCGGCGGCGAGATAGATCCGTGCCGCGCTCATGCTTGCCGCCGATCTGCGAAATGATCGCTGGTAGTGCGTTTACGGGTCAGCGCGAGGATCAGCCCCATGGTAAGGGCGCTGGCCAATAATGACGAGCCGCCATAGCTGATGAATGGCAGGGTCATGCCCTTGGTTGGAATTAGGTTAACCGACGAGGCCATATGGATGCTGGCCTGAACGCCGATCTGCATGACCAGACTGGAGGCAGCAATCAGGCAAAACAGCCCTTCACCGGTAAGGGCTCTGGCAAATCCACGGATAATCACAAAACCGTAAAGCCCAAGAAGTGCAAGACAGGCAATCGCACCATATTCTTCGGCAGCAACGGCAAAGATGAAATCGGAATGCGCGTCGGGCAGATGCAGCTTGATCACACCATCGCCCGGCCCAACCCCGAAATAGCCACCTTTGGCAAAGCTTTGCATCGCCTGTTCGACCTGCCACGAACCGCCTTCAAAGAATTTGTCAACCCGAAGCCGAACATGGTCAAGATTAAGATAGGCAAGATAGAAACCAATCGGGGCCAGCGCGGCGGCGCCAATGACAAACATCATCGGCATACCGGCCAGAAACATCTGAAAGCCCCATGTCATCAAGATCAATGCGGTCATGCCAATGTCAGGCTGTGCAACAAGTATCGCCACAATTATGGCGGCTAAACCCGACGCATAGGCCCAGCCGGGAAAATCCTGCCCTTCACGCCACAGCGTCAGTAACCACGCTGAAACAATCGCGAATAGCGGTTTTGCCAGCTCGGACGGCTGCAAGGTGAAACCGGCGATCGAAATCCATCTTGTTGCGCCCTTGATTTCACTGCCGGCGACAATCGCCAGAATCATCAGCCCGATTGTTACTGTCAGGCCGATCAGTGACAGGGCGCGAATAGGGCGTGGTTCTAGCATTGAGACGGTCAGCATTATCAGGAGTGCTGGTGCCAGATAGATAATCTGGCGCAGGATGAAATGCTGTGATGACAGGTTAATCAGGCTAGCAACAGCGGGGCTTGCTGCCATCACCAAGATCATCCCAAGCGTCATTAATAAAAGGGCGCTGGCTAACAGCCATTTATCAACAGTCCACCACCAGATGCCAACAAGCGAGCGATCGGTACGGTCAAGCATGCGTGCCTCCCGATCGGTTGGTGCAAAGGCTTTGGGCAAGTGCCGCAAAGGCGGTGCCACGCGCACCAAAATTGCTGAATTGATCAAATGAGGCGGCGGCGGGCGCCAACAAAATGGTGCCACCATCAGCGGCCGCACTGGCATCATCAAACGCGGCGCGGGTTGCGGTTTCCAGATCGCCGCAAATCGCTGTTTGGCAATGGCCGGTCAGACTAGCAGCGAATTCGGCGGCGGCGGTGCCAATCAAATAGGCCTTTTTCACCGCACCAAGACAATCCATTAGAGGGGCCAGACCGTCCTGCTTGGCAAGACCGCCAGCCACCCAATAGATATCGTTAAACGCCAGCAGCGCCTTGGCAGCGGCGACGCCGTTGGTGGCTTTGGAATCATTGATGAATTGAATCTTGCCGCAATGCGCCACGGGTTGCAGGCGGTGTGGCAGGCTGACATAACCCTCAATCCCGCGATTGATCATGTCGGTATCAAGCCCAAGCGCGCCAAGCGCTAGCGCCGCCGCCGCCGCGTTTTCGGCATTATGCAACCCTGCAAGTGAGGCTGAATATCGCTGTGCCTCTGGTGCCAAATCGGGCCGCGCAATCAAGGTTTTGATGCCGCGCTGGCGGGTGGTGTCGGCCAAGGCACGCACGTGATCATCGCCATCGCCAATAATCGCCAGACTATTGGGGCCAAGGCGGTCAAGGCTAATCGCTTTGGCGGCGATATAGCCGTCCATACCGCCATGTCGGTCGAGATGGTCGGGGCTGATATTCAGCAAAATCGAGATTGCCGGTGCCAGTGACGGGGTGGTTTCCAATTGATAAGACGATAGTTCCAGAACCAGCACGCCGTCTGTGCCCGGATCGTCAAGTGAGCTTGCCGGATCGCCAAGATTGCCGCCAATCGCCACCGCGCGCCCGGCGAATTTAAGACAATGGCCGATCAATGCGGTGGTCGTGGATTTACCATTCGTGCCAGTGATTACCACCAGCGGCGCCGCTGGTTTGGCGCGTAATGCCAATTCGACCTCGCTGATCACGTCGATGTTCAGGCTTGTCGCCAAGGCGGCGGCAGGGTGCGGTTTTGGATGATGGTGCGGGATGCCCGGACTAATCACCATGGCGTCAAGGTTCTGCCACGGCCATTCCTGCCAGCTGGTCATCAGAATTTCGGGGATGTCATGCTGACTTTTCACATCATCAAACGCAAAGACATGCGCCCCAGCTGCACGCAACGCGGCAACAGCGGCAATGCCAGATCCACCAAGGCCCAAGACCCCGATCGCCTGTCCATTCATGTCATGCGGAACCAGCATTCAAATCCTTCCTTAGCGCAGCTTTAGCGACGATAGGCCAGCCACAGCCAGCACCACCGCAATGATCCAGAAACGAATAACGATTGTGGGTTCGGCCCACCCCTTTTTTTCAAAATGATGATGCAAGGGTGCCATCAAGAAAATGCGCTTGCCGGTTAATTTGAACGACGCCACCTGCAAGATTACTGACAGGGTTTCGACAACAAACAAGCCGCCGGTAATGGCCAATACCAACTCATGGCGGGTCGCTACTGAAATTGCGCCCAACGTACCGCCCAGCGCCAATGACCCAGTGTCACCCATAAACACGCGGGCAGGCGGCGCGTTAAACCATAAAAACCCTAATCCGGCACCAATCAAGGCACCGCACATAACCGCCAGATCGCCGGTTCCCGGCACATAGTTGATCTGCAAATAAGTGGCAAAATTGTAGTTGCCGGCAAGATAGGCAATCAGCGCAAAACACGCGGCGACAATCATCACCGGAACAATTGCCAGCCCGTCCAGACCATCGGTTAGATTAACCGCGTTTGATGCGCCAACCATCACCACCATCGCAAAGGGAACATAAAACATCCCCATGGTGATGAGCGTGTCCTTTAAAAATGGAACCGCAACGCCATAGCGAAGCTGTTCGGGCGATAATTCGATGAAAATCAAGGTGGCAAAAAACGCGATCACCAGCTGCAGCAGCATCTTCATCCGCGCCGACATGCCGTTATGCGAGCGTTTGCGCAATTTCATCCAATCATCAATACTGCCAATTGCGCCAAAGCTAAGCGAGATCATTAGCACCGGCCACAGGTAAGGGTTGGACAGCGGCATCCATAATAAAGTTGACACCGCAAAGGCGATCAGGATCAACAGTCCGCCCATGGTTGGCGTGCCAATTTTGGTGATCAGATGCGATTGCGGCCCGTCATCACGAATTGGCTGACCCTCGGCCTGATGCGCAGTGATTGTCGCACCGCCGGTTCTAAAGGTGATATAGCGGAACAGGTTAAACGGCTGAAACTGGTCAGCCAGGGGAACAAGCAGGTCAGGCAGCATGGCTGTTCCCTCCGTTTTTCGTTGGTGTGCCGGATGATGTCGCAGGATCAAGGCTGGCGGATATGGCATCACGCACCCGCCATGATCCCGACCCAAGCGAGCCTTTGATAAAAATAATATCGCCATCTTCAACGGCATCATCGAGGCTCTTAACAGCGTCGGCGATGTCGGCGGCGGCGATGGCCGCAATACTGTCTTCCAAAAGGTCAAGCGCACCATGCATGGCGCTGCCAAGTGCAATGACCAATCGCGGCGCAAGGGCATTAATCTGCGGCATTAAGGCGGCGTGTTCGGCAGCGGTAGCACCGCCAAGCTCGCGCATTTCGCTGAGGATCATGATCGTTGGCGGGGTCGTGCTCATGCTGGCAAAGGCCGCCATCATTGAGGCTGGACTGGCGTTATAGCTGTCATCAATTAAGGTGATGCTGCACCCGTGATAAAGCCCTGACTGCCGGCCGCCCCGGCCTTTTGGCGTTGGACAGCTAGCAAGGCGCGCCGCCGCCGTCTCAACGCAAAGCCCAAGCGCATCAACCGACGCCAGAACCCCAAGCGCATTCTGTGCCCAATGAATGCCATGCATCGCCATTTCAAAGCGCAATTCATGTCCGGCGATTTCAGCGTGAACAGACATGCCCCGATCATGCTGGCGGGCCTCAAGCAGGCAAAATTCGGCGTCATCATTGCGGCCAAATGTGATAATGCGCGCCGCGCCTGCCGTGCGTGCAGCATCGCCAAGCACTGGATAGAACGGATCGTCAAGATTAAGAATTGCTGTTCCGCTAACGGCAAGGCCCTGAAAAATCTCAGCTTTTGCCTTGGCGATATCGTCAAGACTTTCAAAAAAGCCCCCATGGGTGCTGGCGATGCGGGTGATCAGCGCAATGTCGGGGCGTGCAAGTTTGGTTAGGCTGGCAATTTCGCCAGGGGCATTCATACCCATTTCCTGAACGGCAAAATCAGCATCGACCGGCAGGCTGGCAAGCGTCAGGGGCACACCAATATGATTGTTAAAACTGCGCTGGCTTGCGTGGGTTTTACCAAAGGCGGCCACCGCGTGCGCCAGCATATCCTTGCTGCCGGTTTTACCAACTGATCCGGTGATGCCGATCATCTGGCCGGTAAAGCGGGCGCGTCCGGCATCGCCAAGGCGCGCCAGGCCGGCAAGGGGGTCCTCAACAATGATCTGGGCAATCGGAACGTCCTTGTTTGGACGGCTGACAAGACAGGCGGCCGCACCGGCTTTTGCAGCATCGCCAATAAATTCATGCCCGTCATTTTGCGTTCCATCAAGCGCCACAAACAGGTCTCCCGCTTGACAATTGCGGCTGTCAATCTCGATGCCCAGAATTGGCGGGCAAGCGACTGCCGGATCACCTAATGTTCCGCCAGTACCGGCAATCAGATCATCGGCTGTCCATAGCGGCGCGGTCATTGCAGCGCCTCCTGCATTGCACGGATTTTGTTGCTGGCAACCGCGGTATCATCAAACGGCAAGGTTTCATTGCCGATTAGCTGGCCAGTTTCATGACCCTTGCCGGCAATCAATAGAACGTCGCCTGCCTTTAACCCTGCTAGGGCTTGGGTGATGGCCTTGTCACGCGGCACGATTTCACTGGCCTTGGCACAGCAAGCCAGAATGGCTTTACGGATGCTGGCAGGGTCTTCACTGCGCGGATTATCATCGGTAACGATCACCTCATCGGCGATTTCGCAGGCGGTTTTCCCCATTAATCCGCGTTTTCCCGGATCACGGTCGCCGCCGCAGCCAAACAGCACCGCAAGCTTGCCGGTGGCCTCGGGACGAAGCGCGCCCAACGCGGCGGCCAAGGCATCAGGTGTATGTGCGTAATCGACAATCACCCGTGCGCCACATGGATGGCCGTGAACGGTTTGCATCCGTCCGGGTGCGGCCTTTAAATAGGGCAGGGCACCAAGCGAGTCATGCAGCGGCAAGCCGCCAAGATGCGCCATGATTGCGGCAGTCAGCGCATTAAGTGCCTGAAAGGTACCAGAAAGCGCCAGCGGAATATGCCAAGTCTCGCCTCGATAGGCCACCTGCATATCAAGCCCGTCGCCCGATGGGGTGATTGACAGGATCCGGAAATCGGCATTTTCATCATAGCCAAATGTTTTCACCACAATCGCCCGATCTTTAAGACTATCAAGGATCTGGTGGCTATAGGCGTCGTCAAGATTGACCACAGCGCTGCCGCCGTCGCTCAACAGGTCGGTGAACAGACGCTTTTTCGCCGCAAAATAGCTGTCCATATCCTGATGATGGTCTAGATGGTCACGGCTAAGATTGGTAAAGGCGGCAAGGTGAATATTGAGGCCATCAAGCCGGTATTGCTCAAGGCCGTGACTGCTGGCCTCGAGTGCAAGATGCGTGACACCGGCTTTGCTCAATGGCGCGATGGTGGCGTGCAGGCTGATGCTGTCAGGGGTGGTAAGTGGCGGCAGGCTGAATAAGGCGCCGCCGGATTTCAGCAGTTCGGTGCCGGTGATGCCAAGCGTGCCAACCGCGACCGCTGACCAGGTTGCGCGTTGCCATAGCTGGCGCAGGAATTCGGTCGTTGATGTTTTGCCATTCGTGCCGGTAACGGCACCGACCATGCCCGGTTGCGGCGTCCAGCATCGTGCTGCCATCAGGGCCATGATCCGGCGCGGGTTCTCGCATTGCAAAATCGGGACGCCGGCATCTTGTGCCAGCTTGCTTGTCTCAGCGGCCATCGGCTCAGCACCGGTCACAACTGCAACAGCCCCGGCGTCAATTGCATCACTGATAAATTCGCGGCCATTGCGCTGGGTCCCGGCAAGGGCAAAAAACACATGGCCGGCGGCAACCCGCTTTGAATCGACCGAAAGGCCGGTCACGTTAATCGTGCCAGCCCCGTCTGGAATGGTGATCAGCTGATGACAAAGATCAGTAAGATGCAAGCGTTGCCTCCTTGTTACCAATCGTGAAATCAAGCAGCAGTTTTTGGCGAATTAACGGCGATTTTTCGTCAACAGGAAGAACCCCTAACATCGGCGCAATCTGTTCAACAATACGGCGTATTGCTGGTGCGACGACCCAGCCAGCAGTCGCATAGCCGTGCGAATGTTTCTGGCCTTTTGGCTCGTCAACCAGAATGACGATGACATAACGCGGATCATGAACCGGAAAGGTTGCAACAAAGGTGGCAAGGTTTGCTTTCTTATTATAGCCGCCAATTTTGATTTTTTCGGCAGTACCAGTTTTGCCGCCAACCATATAGCCGCGCGCCTCGGCGTAATTACCGGTGCCGTCATCATGCGAGACGACCAGCCGCATCATCGAGCGGACAGCGCGCGCCGTCTGTTCGGAAAATACCCGCAACCGCAGGGGGCTATCGCCGGTCTGACGCTTTAGCAGGGTTGGCTGAATCCAGTGACCATTGCCGGATGCGGCGGCAACAGCGCTGGCAAGATGGGCTGGCGAAATGGAAATGCCATGGCCATATGAAACCGTAACCGTGGTGGTGCGGTGCCAGCGCGCTGGCGATAAAGGCCGCGATGTTTCGGGCAATTCAAGATCTAGCCGGTCAAGCAGGCCTAGCTTGTCCATAAAGGCGCGTTGGGTTTGGGCGCCAATGGCCTCGGCCATGCGGGCCGATCCGATGTTGGACGAATAAACCAGAATTTCCGGCACATTCAGCGGCTCATTATGCGGATGATAATCGGTGATGGTAAAGCGCGAAATCCGCATCGGTTTTGACACTTCAAAACGCTGGTTGGTTGTCGCCGCGCCGGATTCCAGTGCGATTGCGGTATTCAGCACCTTAAAGGTAGACCCCATTTCATACAGGCCTTTGGTGGCGCGGTTAAAGCGCGCATCGTCGCTGGCGAGGGAGAATTTGTTGGGGTTGAAATCGGGCAGCGAGGTTACTGCCAGCATTTCGCCGGTTTGAATATCGAGCAGGATACCAGCACCGCCAATGGCCTCAAAGCTGTCGATCTGCCGCTGAATTTCACGCCGCATCACCGCCTGTAGCCCAAGATCAACCGACAAGGTGACATCTTGGCCCGCTGCCAGCTGTGTATTCATCGATTTTTCGATACCGGCAATGCCATTATCATCTGTGTCAACGTAACCCAGAATATGCGCCGCCGCATGATCGCGCGGATAAATACGGGTTGCGCCCTTGGCAAAATAAACACCAGGAATACCAAGCTTTAATATCTCTGCATGGCGCTTTGGCGGCAATTGCCGGTCAAGCTCAACATAGCGGGTTTTTTTACTCAATAGCGTGGTCAGGCTTGCCTGATCATGATCCCGTAATAACGGTGCTAATTTCGCCGCCGCATCGCTTATATCCATAATCTCGCTTGGATCGGCGTGCAATATTGTGATCGGCAAATTACCGGCAAGCAAACGGCCTTTGCGGTCAAGAATACGGCCACGCTCGGCAGTGACAGCAGCACCGCTATTGGCAAGGTGGGTGCTGGCATTCGCATCGGCAAGCCCAACGACGCGCACTCCAATGCTGATGAAGATGCCAAGCGCAAGCAGGCAGCAAATCATCAGACGCCCCTCGGCAATACGCCGTGAGCGTGCCGGATCGGGGCGGGGTGGCAAAATCAAGTGCCGCAATTTACCAAGCGGTGCATTCATTCGGCGATACCATTTCGGATAGAGTGAGCGTTGCTAGCAGACAGGTTGTTAAGATCTGACCGCTCTTTGTTTGCTGACTGTTTTGCGGTAAAGGCGATTTTCTTGATGCTGGTCGGGCCCAGTTCAATGCGCATTGGAATGGCATCAAGCGGCAAAATCCGATCCTGTCCAATTGGCGTCATCTTCAACAAATCGCCCGACAAGGTCATGATACGCTCGGGGCGCGACAGATAGGCCCATTCTGCCTCTAGGATGGCGATATCGCGTTTGGTATCAGCGATGCGCAGCTCAAGGCTATGCAGCCGGTCTTGGCGCTCGTCGATGCCCGTTTTGACCTGATATAATGTCGTTCCAAGTCCGACCAATATAAGAGCGCAAAGCAGAATCAGCCGCATCGGTTTTGCTCCTTCATCACATTGGGGTGGCTGGACGACCCCAGATCAGTTCCATCAATGCCTGCCCGATTGCCAAGCGGTGCATCGGTTCGTCGCGCAATCCGCAATTTGGCCGAACGGGCGCGGCTGTTCTGCAAGCGTTCTTCCTCGATTGGCAAAATGGCTTTGCGGCTAAGCAGCTCAAAGCTGGGGGCGGGGCCATCAACTTCGGGGCGGTGTCGCGACGGCCGTGCGGCGTGCTGGCTGCGCGTTGCCAAAAAGCGTTTGACGATTCGGTCTTCTAACGAGTGGAATGATACCACCGCCAAGATTCCGCCCGGACGCAACAGCCGTTCAACCGCTTCAAGGCCGGCACTCAATTCGTCAAGCTCGCGATTCACGAAAATACGCAATGCCTGAAAGCTGCGTGTGGCCGGATCAATTTGGCCGGGGCGTTTTGCTGGCATGACATCATGGATGATGGCGGCAAGCTGTCCAGTGCTGGCAATTTCGGTTTCGGCGCGCACCCGGCAAATCGCCTTGGCGATACGGCGTGATGCTTTTTCTTCACCATATTCCCAGAAAATACGGGCAAGGTCGGCCTCGTCCATTTGCATGACAATATCGGCGGCGCTTTGTCCTGATTTTGACATACGCATATCTAGCGGGCCGTCTGCCCGAAACGAAAAACCGCGCTCGGGCTGATCCAGCTGGGTTGAACAAACCCCAAGGTCAAATGCCGCGCCATCCAGCCCGTCAAAATCATTGATATGCGCCTGCGCTAGCGCGGTCATATCTGAAAAACAGCCCTCGGCAAGGTGAAACCGGCCGTTATATTCAGCCAGCATTTCGCCGCCGCGCGCAATCGCATCAGGGTCGCGGTCGATCGCCAGCAGCCGGCAATCAGCAGCGTCAAGAATGGCACGGCTATAGCCGCCATTACCATAGGTTGCATCAAGGTAGCAGCCTCGGTCTTGTGGGCCAAGCGCCTCCACCACCTCGTTTAATAGGACAGATTGGTGAAGCGTTTGTCCAGACATCAGCTGCCTCCGTTTTCAGCGGGGGGCTGATGTGCACGGCCTAGGCGAAGGCTGGGCAATCCGGTGGTTTTGGCGCGGGCGCGTGCCTCGGCCTCACGGTTGCGATAGCGGTCAGGTAGCCAGATCTGGAACGAGCGTCCGATGCCGGCATAAAGGGCGGCGTCTTCCAGCTCGGCAAAGGCGATGAAATCGGCGTTCAGCATGATCCTGCCTTCGGCATCAAGCTTCATTTCCTGCGCGCTCGACAACATGGTCTGCAAGGTGGCGACCTCGGCTGACAGGCTGTCCATTGAATCGATCGCATCTACAATCTGGCCGATCCGTTCAGGCCCACAGCCCTCAAGGCATGGCTCGGTCAATGATTTGAAAAGATAAAGAGGGTCGCGGCGGCGCTCAAGCACAGATCTGAAAGGAGCCGGCACGGACAGGCGCCCCTTCTTATCTATGCGATGCTCAAATGTGGATAGAAATAGATCCACGATACCCAAAGCTCCTGTTCATCCCCGCGCCGACTAATCCGGAATATGGTGGCTGTACCCGTTAGATCCAGCGGTTTCCGGCCCAGTTTTTTGTTTAGTTTCAGCGGTTTGTGGCTAGGGAGACAGGCCAAGACCGCAAGGAAACCCGAAACTGGGATATTATGGGATATCATGGGAATTGATGGACGTCAATGGGTTTTGCCTA
>RGCC01000046.1 GCA_009919335.1 Alphaproteobacteria bacterium | reverse complement strand
GCCGGATCCAGCGACTGGCAGGTTTTTGCACTTTCTGCCTTGTTGACCGGCTTTGTCGGTGTTTCAGTTTGGCTGGCGACAAACCGGCGCGAAGCCCTCGATTTGGGGCTGAGACAAGCATTTCTGCTAACCAATGGTTCATGGGTGATGATCGGCATTTTTGGCGCATTGCCTTTCATGTTCAGCGAGCTTCACCTTAGCGTTACAGACGCAGTATTTGAATCCGTTTCTGGCATTACCACAACTGGGTCAACGATCCTTGTCGAGATTGAGCAGGCATCACCGGGCATTTTGATCTGGCGGGCGTTGCTGCAATGGCTTGGCGGGGTTGGCATCGTGGTTATGGCGATGGCGGTGCTGCCAATGCTGTCGGTTGGCGGGATGCAGCTTTTCCGCACCGAATCTTATGAGCGTCCGGAAAATGTGGTGCCACGGGCAACCCAGCTTGCCGGCGGTATTGGTCTTGTCTATGCGGGGCTTACGGCGCTGTGGGCAATCATGCTGGCAATGGCCGGGATGGATATGTTTGACGCCGTGGCGCATTCAATGACAACGCTTGCCACCGGCGGCTATTCAACCCGAACCGCATCAATCGGCGCGTTCGATTCGGTTGCTGTTGAGTGGATTATCATCACCGGCATGATTGTTGGCAGCTTGCCATTTGCCCATTATCTGGCGCTGGTACGCGGCGGCTGGCGCAGCTTGTTAAATGACCCCCAAGTGCGCTGGTTCCTGATCCTTGCAGTAGGGCTTGTTCTGCTATTGATCTGGCATTTGATGCAAACCGGCCTTGGTTTTGGCGAGGCAGTGCGCCAAGCCAGCTTTAATGGTGTCTCGATGATGACCGGAACCGGTTATGTCAGCGCTAATTTTTCGGCATGGGGCGGCTTTGCCACAACGATCTTGCTGATTGTCATGTTCATTGGCGGTTGCGGCGGGTCCACTACCTGCGGGATTAAGGTTTTCCGTTTGCAGGTTCTTGCCAGTACGGCCAAGGTTCAGGTCAGCCGTTTGCTGCGCCCACACGCCGTCGTTCTGGCCTATTACAACAAACGGCCGGTGTCGGTTGAAGTCATGGATTCAGTGATGGGATTTTTCTATCTCTTTATTCTCGGCTTTGTCTTGGTTGCCATCATGCTGGGCATGGCCGGTCTTGATTTTGTGACAGCATTATCCGGTGCGGCAACGTCGATCAGCAATGTTGGCCCGGGACTTGGTGAGGTCATTGGCGCTGACGGTAATTTCTCATCACTTCCCGATAGCGCAAAATGGATCATGTCCTTTGCGATGCTGCTTGGTCGATTGGAAATCTTTACAGTATTGGTGATGCTGAGCCCGGCATTCTGGCAGCGTTAAGGCAGAATAATCCGGTCGATCCGGGCCAGCTCGCGGCGCATCTGGCTATCAAGGCGGACAAGTGCCCCTCGCAGGCTTTCATTGATAACTCTGCTAACCTCGCTCGCCGTTGCGGACTCGCGAACGGTGATCGAATGTGATGCCCCCAGATCAGCCAATGCCTGTGTTCCCCCAACCGGCTGCAGCCACATAATCTTGGCTTTTATCTCGGCAGTGACTTTACGGCTTTGCTGGTCGGTGAATAATCCATCAATCCCAACTTTTTGCGGCAAATCGGTCATCGTGACCGCGACCCGTTGCATATCAAAAACAACCTCGCCACTGCCGCCGGCAGGGCGCAGCACATACGATACCCAATCGGCCAGAATATTGCTTGGCAAAGGGTCAATCCGGTGTCCAACATAGGGCGCGGCAACCGGCATTTGCCAGTTATCAATAATTTCAAGACGGCGTGCATTGATTGCTAGCGGCTGATAAGCGTCACTTTGAAAAACAGTAACTGGCGGCGTGTCTGGCGCAGTCTTGCAGGCGGCAAACAGCCCCCCAACAAACATCAAAACCAATCCTGATATCACTTTTGAACGGAACATCGCCAAAGCCCTTTTCCTTTGTTTATCTGTCTAGATCTTGCTCAACAGGATCATGCCACGTTGATGGCTGGATATTGCACCCACCCTAATTATGCCGCAATTTTGAACAAGGCGCCATAATCCTCTTGCCGGGATCGCGCCCCTTTAAAAAATATCCCTGAAACAGATGATCGAACAGCCGGGTTATGACTGCGGAATTGCGTCTCTATGATAAGCGCGGTTCGTTTTACAAAATTCACAAGTAACCGTCAGATTACCATTATCGTCGGCTAGATCATCAATCTCGTCAGGGGCAAGCTGCGCTAGCATCGCCTCGACCTTATCGACATTACACCGGCAGTGATCGACGACCGGACGGGCGGGCGCGCTATGCGGTGCCATACTGTTAAACAGCCGGAAAATGATGTTTTCAGGCGTCAAGGCAGGGTCAAGCAATTCATCACGCGTGATCGAGCCAAGCAAGGTCTTGGCCGTATGCCAGGCATCATCACTGGCGGCACGGGCATCGGCACTAGATTTTACGGGCACCCCGCCAGCATCATTGCCCACATCGCTGCCCACATCATTACCAGCATCATGGCCACCTTCCGCTGCGATACGTTGGAGCATCAGCGCCACCGCCTGCCAGCCATTTGCACCCTGTTCAGCGGCACAAAGAACAACCGTGTCAAGCTGCTCAGAATTTTCATACCAGCGCATTGCCGCATCGCTTAAATGCCGCTCATCCAGTTCAACAATTCCCTGATAGCGCCCGTTGGTACTGCCCTGATCGACGGTAAAAGCAATATAGCCGCCGCCCATCAACGGGCCCAAACGAACCGCACTCGATGGATCTTGCGCCAAACTTGCCGCCTGAAGGCCAGTTGGATTATCTTCCATCGCACAATAGCCGCGAAGATGGCCTGCCTCGGTAATATCGGCAAATAACGTTCGCACCAGCCCATCGCCTTTCGCCTGCAAGGTAAAAACCCCGTCAAACTTTAACGTGCTGGAAAGACACGCAGTTAACGCCAGCGCTTCGGCCTGAAGATTTGCCACCAGCGACGGGTAATTATGCCGTTCCAATATGGTGTTGGCAGGCCCACCGACCGAGGCTATCCGGCCTCTGATCAAGGCTACATCATCTGATCCATCAGCCAGATAAAATGGTAAAATCTGCGCGTCGGCCGGTAAATTATCATTCAACATTGTCATATCCTTACAGCCGCCCATAGCCGGGCGCCGGTTGTTTCGGCACAAAAGCCCGCAACAGGCCTAATTGCCACCAACACACCAAGCTAGAATGGCCTTTTGCGCATGAAGCCGGTTTTCCGCCTCGTCAAAGACCACCGATTGCGACCCGTCGATAACCTCGGCAGTGACTTCCATACCGCGCCATGCAGGCAGGCAATGCATGAAGATAGCATCGCCTGCAGCGGCCTTCATCAAATCGGCATTGACCTGAAATGGCGCAAAGTCAGTGCGGCGGCTGCCTTCATCATTGCCCATCGAAATCCATACGTCGGTCACCACATTTTGCACTTGATCAATCGCAAGGCCAACCTCGTCAGTTAAAATAATATCACCGCCATTTGCCCGCGCCCAAGCCAGCAAATCGGCCGGCGGTGCATATTTCTGTGGTCCGGCAATCCGCAGCTGAAAGCCAAAGCGTACCGCCGCCTCAATCCAGCTAACCGCAACATTATTACCATCACCAAGCCATGCAACAGTTTGCCCAGCAAGCGGGCCATGATATTCAATCATCGTCATCAGATCAGCCATAAGCTGGCATGGATGCGAGCGCTCGGTAAGCGCGTTGATCACCGGCACGCTGGCATATTCGGCAAGGGTCAAAAGCGTTTCATGCTTGAAACAACGAATCATAATCGCATCGACATAGCGCGAGAGAACACGCGCCGTATCCTCGACCGTTTCACCACGGCCAAGCTGCAGATCATTTGTCGAAAGAACCAGCGGCGTGCCGCCAAGCTGGGCGATACCGACCTCGAATGACACACGGGTGCGGGTTGACGGTTTTTCAAAAATCATCGCCACCGTTTTACCAGCCAACGGTAATTCATGGCCCGCGCCTGATTTCTGCGCAGCCTTCATGCGCAATGCATCATCAAGCAAGGCCTGTAGATTATCCGTTGAAAAATCCTTTAAATCTAGAAAATGCCGCATCGGCTTTATCTCGTCCTTTTGCATATGTTCGGCAAAGAATTGCTGTGGTCGGTCAGGCCTTGACCGGGGTGATCGCGGCAAGTGCGCCGCCAATCTTGGCAACGGCAAGATCAATTTCATCCCGTTCAATCGTCAATGGCGGTAGCAATCGCAAGGTGTTATCGGCAGCTGGTACCGTCAATAAATGATCATCACGCAACGCACCGACAACGCCCGCCAGATCTACCGATTCAGCCAGCCGGATACCTCTTAGAAAGCCGCGACCGCGAAGCTCGCTGATCAGTGCCGGAAATTGCGCCTGCAACCCAATTAATGCGGCATCAAGATAGGCGGCACGCTCGCGCACGCCGGCCAGAAATCCATCCTCGCTTAGAACCTCAAGAACCGTCTGGGCCGCCGCCATTGCCAGCGGATTGCCGCCAAATGTCGATCCATGCGTTCCCGGTGTCATCGCGCTGCCAACAGCCTTGCTGGCAATGACGGCACCGATCGGAAACCCACCAGCCAAGCCTTTTGC
The DNA here is from genome assembly GCA_009919335.1 of Alphaproteobacteria bacterium. Taxonomy (GTDB): domain Bacteria; phylum Pseudomonadota; class Alphaproteobacteria; order Puniceispirillales; family Puniceispirillaceae; genus UBA3439. The sequence goes on along the minus strand of RGCC01000046.1, from coordinate 5,959 downwards.
CAATGCCACAATATCAGGCTTCATAGCTGTATCCTCATAGGAAAACAGCCGACCCGTCCGGCCAATACCGGCCTGCACCTCATCAGCAATTACCAGCGCACCAAATTCATCAGCCGCTTCGCGCACACCTGCAAGATAACCATCTGGAACCTGTTTTGCGCCGCCTTCACCTTGAACGGACTCGACCATCACCGCGGCAACATGCGGCCCCAAGGAATCGCGAAGCGCGTTCAGATTACCAAAGGCAACATGGTCAAAACCGGCGGGCATCGGGCCAAAGCCGGTACGAAAAACCGGCCTGTCCGTGGCCGCAAGCATACCTAATGTCCGGCCATGAAACGCACCATTGGCACAAAGAATTGTAACCCGCTCAGGCTCGCCTTTTTCATAGGCGGCACGGCGTGCAATCTTCACCGCCGCCTCGGTGGCCTCGGCACCCGAATTACAGAAAAACACCTGATCGAGGCCGGACAGGCTTGCCAACATCTTGGCGACAATTTCCTGACCGGGAATCCGGTAAAGATTTGATGTATGCCATAATTTTCCAGCTTGCTCGGTTAAGGCAGCGACCAGCCGTGGATGACTGTGACCCAGCGTATTAACCGCAATGCCACTCGCACAATCGAGATATTTTTCGCCAGAGACAGATTCAAGCCAACAGCCAACACCGCGCACAAATCCAATTTCGGCACGGCCATAAGTTTGCATCACAGCTGTATCAGCTGCGTAATCCACGGCTTTTTGGTTCATATCAAAACCACCCGGCTCGTCGGCGTCATGCTGGTGGTTTCACCGCGGCAAACGCGCCCAAATTTAGCTCCAAAAATCAAACCACCAACGCGCTTTTGATCGTTGGTGGCCCCAGTGGCGCGTAACAGCGCCCGTATCAAGCGTGAACTTTCGCTATTTTCCGGCCGATTGTCAAGATGTCAGCCCGCAAAGAGAAATTCGCCAACCGGTTAATCCTGAATGAAATGCTTGGCCAGACGAAGACCCTGTGACTGATAGTTAGATCCCCCCGCGCCATAAAGCGTTTTCGGCACTGCAATCATCGGCTCATACACCAGCCGGCACACTGTTTGACCCTGTTCGATCAGAAACGGCACATCATGCGAGCGCACCTCCAAAACAGCGCGCGTTCCTTCTGCGCCCAGTTCGGCCATGCCAAAGCCGGGATCAAAAAAACCTGCATAATGCGCTCGAAACTCGCCAACTCTGGTATCATAGGCGCGCATTTCGGCGGCATGATCCTTTGGCACGGTGACAAATTCACGGCTTGCCAGAATGTAAAACTCATCCGGGTTCAGCACCAGCCCGCCCAATGTCAGATCCGACGGCGTCACCCGTTCCCAAAACGCATCAACCGGCTGGCTGGAAGCCGCATCAATATCAATCAGACCCGCATGTTTGCGCGCACGCCAGCCAATCATACCGCTTTTTTCATCAGGCTCCAGATTTACACTAAGCGCAACACCATCGCGGATATCAGTTCGTTCAGCCCCATGCACCAGCCCGACGGTCGATTGCAGCGATTGCATCAAAAGGTCGGACGGGGCACTGGTTCCGCGCCGCAGCCGCAATTGCGATAACCGCGATCCAGCCCGCACCAGAACCGAAAAGGTACGCGGCGAAATCTCGGCATAAAGCGCGCCAGTATAGCCATCAGCAACGGACTCAAATTCAACCGCCCCATCAGTGATAAGCCGGGTGAAAATATCCAGCCTTCCGGTCGAGCTTTTTGGATTTGCCATCGCCGAAACACCTGCTGGAAGCCGCAGATTTTCCATTAGTTTCACAATATAGACACAGCCGCGTTCCAGCACTGCCCCATCGCTGAGGTCAATTTTATGCATACCAAATTTGGCCAGCTTATCCGCGACAGTCAGGTTTTTACCCGGTAAAAAGCTAGCCTGTACCCGCCATGCCTCGCGGCCGAGACGCAAATCAAGGCTGGCCGGCTGTAACTGGCCCGGCTCGATCGGTTGATCTGCCGCAATAACACCACCAGCAATTGCCTGTTCAAGGTGCTGGACGGACAAAATACCGTTTTCAAGATCGTCGGCTGGCATGGTCATTCCTATCCTAAAATTCTGCTCGTAACGTCATTGGTCAAACGCTAACTTTTCAAACGATACCCCGAACGAAGGGCGTTGTAACATAAAATTGCCAAAACAACATTCACCGTAACAAGACAGTAGAATCCGGTCATAAGCGACCGGTCAGCAACCCCGATCATGCCATAGCGAAATCCGTCAATAGTGTAAAAGACCGGATTCAAGCTGGCAATCAGATCGAACGGCGCAGGCAAACGATCAACCGAATAAAAAGTGCCCGATAAAAAGGTCAGCGGTTGCACCACAAAATTGGTAATCGCGGCCAGCTCGTCAAATTTATTGGCCCAGATTCCGGCAAGAATACCGGCAAATGACAGGGCAAATGCCCCCAAAGTCAAAAAGCCCAGCGCGATCATCGGATGCGGCGGCCATGTCCCACCGCCAAGCATGACCAACACAACCGCGGTCACAACCCCAACGCAAAGCCCGCGTGTCATGCCCGCCGCCGCCAGCCCAAACAGCAATTCACCCGGGCCAAGGGGCGGCATCAGCAAATCAACAATATTGCCTTGCACCTTTGAGACAACAAGCGAGGATGAGGTATTGGCAAAGGCATTTTGCAACACATTCATCATCACCAATCCGGGCACTAGGAACGTGACAAAATCAACGTCGCCGACAAAATTTGCGCGCTCGCCAAGCGCCACCGAAAAGACCATCAGAAACAACACCGAGGTAATTACCGGCGCGGCCAATGTCTGCGTGGCGATTTTTAAAAACCGCTGCACCTCACGTTGATAGAGCATTGCAAGACCGACCCAGTTAATCGGGCCAATATAGACCGGACGGCGTAATCTATGCACCGTGGCCGTATCCGGGGCCGGAGGTATGGCCGGCGCCTGATCGGCGATCGGTACTGCAGTCTGAGAAGCTGATGATTTCGTCGTCGCGTCAAGATCGTTCATGCGGTCAAAATAGGCTGCAATTTGGTCAGGCGCAATGGGGCAAAGGACAGCTTTTGCCTTTCTTGTGAAAACCACTTAGTCTGAGATCTAGCGCGAACCGGGCACATTGCTGTTCTGACCAATCTTATGTCCAGTTTATGGCCCTAACGTGACCATCAAAAAGCATCGTTTCAACATCATGGCAAAAGCACCTATCGAAACAAGATTGATGAATAAGGCGGTTGATTATCTTGGCCGCTATGCCAGCTCGCAGCAACGTCTAAGCGAGGTACTTGGCCGCTTTGCCACGCGTAAATTAGACCAGCATGACCCTGATGAAATTGCCGCAGCCATTGCGGCAACGGTCACCCGCTGTCAGGCGCTTGGCTATGTTGATGATGATGCCTTTGCCCAGTCACAAGCCCGCAGCCACCGCCGCCAAGGCCGCTCGCAACTTGCCATTCGTCAACGACTACGCCAGCACCGGCTGGATGATGCGGTCATTGATACAGCGCTGGATGTTGCCGATCAGGCGAGCGCAAATGGCGAGCTTTTGGCGGCCTGCCGATTTGCCCAGCGTCGACGTCTTGGCCCGTTTGATCGCCGGCGCCCTGACGAGGATGACCGCAACGCCATCATGCAGCGGCAACAGCGTCAGCTTGGCGCCATGGCACGTGCCGGATTTTCTATGGCAATCAGCCGCAAGGTAATTTTGCTGGCAGATCCAGACAGTGCCGAGGCCTTTATCGATCAATTGGAACATGGCGAAGACCCCACGCTTTAGGCGAAATGATCCCACGCTGTAGGCGAAATGATCATTGTCGTCAGACCGGATGAAACAGGCCAAGCCTTGCCGATTACCACAAGCTGCGATAATAATTTTGCAGGAGAGGGAATTAACTGACAGGCGAATTGCCGATGATTAACGCCAGCAGATATGACCCGCAACCAAAAAAGGCCAGCAAAAGTGGCCGGCAGAAACCCGTTGAAGGAGTATCTTTTCATGGACCATGACACGATCTTTGAGCCAAGCGCAGATCTGGCTAAATCAGCTCATATAGATGCCAATGGCTATGCCGCCCTTTATGCAGAATCGATTGCCAACCCTGATAAGTTCTGGGCCGAACAGGGCAAACGTATCAACTGGATCAAGCCCTATAGTCAGATCAGCGACGTGTCCTATGACGCCAAAGATTTACACATCAAATGGTATGCAGATGGCACATTGAATGCTGCGGCCAACTGTCTTGACCGGCATCTTGCAACACGCGGTGAGCAAACCGCGATTATCTGGGAAGGTGATGAGCCTGACCAGCATCGCCATATCAGCTATCGTGAATTGCATGAAGACGTGTGCAAATTCGCCAATGTGCTAAAGGCGAATGGCGCCAAAAAAGGCGACCGGATTACCATCTATATGCCGATGATCCCCGAAGCCACAGTGGCGATGCTGGCATGTGTGCGAATAGGGGCGGTTCATTCGGTCGTGTTCGGCGGTTTTTCACCGGATGCGCTGGCCGGACGCATTCAAGATTGCGATTCGACCATGGTCATCACCGCCGATGAAGGCGTGCGAGGTGGCCGGCCAATTCCGCTAAAGGCGAATACCGATGCGGCGCTCGCCAACTGCCCCGATTGCACAACAACAATCGTGGTCAAACGCACGGGCGGCGCGATCGATTGGGTTGAGGGGCGCGATGTCTGGTATCACGAGGCCATGGAAACGGCCTCGGCCGACTGCCCGCCAACCGAAATGAACGCCGAAGATCCAATGTTCATTCTCTACACCTCGGGATCAACCGGCAAGCCGAAGGGGGTGCTTCATACAACTGGCGGCTATATGGTTTATGCGTCGATGACGCATCAATATGTATTTGATTACCATGATGGCGATATTTATTGGTGCACGGCCGATGTGGGCTGGGTCACCGGTCACAGCTATATCGTCTATGGGCCGCTGGCAAATGGTGCGATAACGCTGATGTTTGAGGGTGTACCAACCTATCCTGACAGTTCGCGTTTCTGGCGCGTTGTCGAAAAACATAAGGTGAATATTTTTTACACGGCACCTACCGCCATCCGTGCCTTGATGCGCGAGGGTAATGATCCTGTTACGGCCTGTGACCGCTCATCGCTGCGACTCCTTGGGTCAGTTGGCGAGCCGATCAATCCAGAAGCATGGATGTGGTATCATGATGTTGTTGGCGACAAGCGCTGCCCGATTGTTGATACATGGTGGCAAACCGAAACTGGCGGGATTCTGATTACCCCATTACCCGGCGCGACGGCCACGAAACCCGGATCGGCGACCAAGCCGTTTTTCGGCATTCAACCGGTGCTGGTTGATGGTGATAATAAAATTTTGGATGGCGCGAGTGACGGCAATTTATGCATTGCACATTCATGGCCTGGCCAGATGCGGACGGTTTATGGCGATCATCAACGTTTCATCGAAACCTATTTCACCACCTTTCCCGGTCGTTATTTCACCGGTGATGGGGCGCGCCGTGATGCGGATGGTTATTTCTGGATTACCGGCCGCGTTGATGATGTGTTGAATGTATCAGGACACCGGATGGGCACGGCCGAGGTTGAATCCGCATTAGTGGCTCATCCAAAAGTTGCCGAAGCCGCTGTTGTTGGCTATCCGCATGATATTAAAGGGCAGGGCATTTACGCCTATGTCACGCTTGTCGCAGGTGCAATTGCGGACGACGCGTTGGCGGCCGAACTGCGACAATGGACACGCAAAGAAATCGGCCCCATAGCGACACCTGATTTACTGCAATGGGCACCACAATTGCCAAAGACCAGATCAGGCAAAATCATGCGGCGGATTCTGCGCAAGATTGCCGCAAATGAATATGACCAGCTTGGCGACACATCTACCTTGACTGATCCGGCAGTGGTCGATGATCTTGTTGAAAACCGGCAGAATCGCGACAAGGGATAGCAAAACCA
>RGCC01000045.1 GCA_009919335.1 Alphaproteobacteria bacterium | reverse complement strand
TATAAAAACGCCGCTGCCAAGCCGCAGAATGATGCGGCTGATCAGGGATTAAATGCGATCGGATGGGACGCCAATCCATCACCGCAACCCTTGCCGGTCGAGCGGCTTGATATTGATGCTGCAAAGCGGGTGACGCTGGGCGCATGGGGCGGCATATCAGCCAATCCCGGGATCGCCGATTAACCCGATATTTCGGCAGATATTATTGCGCAAGGGTTATTATATAATTGACGTTTAACGCGCAATGGTGAAACGTTTATAGGCTCGCTTATGCTTTTTCCGTGGCGAAAAGGTGGAGGCGACAACCATATGAAAAGTCTAGCTTTAAACTGTTGGTTAGGGGGAGAACATAATGCGTAAAATTCTAAAAAAGGCGCTTGTTTATTGTGCATCTGCAATGATGGCGCTCAGCGTGGCCGGCGCGGCGCAAGCTGGCAAGATTCGTATTGCCTTGGCAGAAACACCATCGGATGAATTGGCAGCGTTTTTCGTTGCACTTGATCGGGCCAAGGCAAACGGTCTCGAATATGAATGGACGGCTTTCTCGGATGAAGAGCTGGCGATTCAAGCGATCTTGAGCGGGCAGATGGATATCGGCTTTGGTACGCCCTATTCAGTCATGCAAAAATCAAAGGCACCAATCCGGATCATTTACCAGCTGTCTAAGCTGAAATTCTTTCCGGTAACGTCGAAGAAATACTCAAAATTGGAAGATCTGAACGGCGAGCCGATCATGCTTCATTCGCGTGGCGGTGGCACTGAGTCAATTGCCAACGTCATTGAAGACAAATTGAATATGAAATTTGGCAAACGTTCATATGTTCCGGGATCATCAAACCGGATCGCTGCGTTGATTGCAGGCCAAACTGATGCAACTATTGTCGATTTGTCAAATAAAAACAAACTGGTAAAGCTTCACGGCAATAACTTTAATGTGCTGCCAATGTTTGATGTGGACGCCAGTGACGAGGCATTGTTCGCAAATCTGAACTGGATCAAATCGAACAGCAAAGATGTTGATATCTTTGTAAAGGCATTGGTCAGCGTTTATCAGGATATGGCCAAGGATCCAACAATTATTCGCCGTGAAACCGACCCAAATGGGCCAATTGGTCAGTTGCCGAAAGAAGTTCTGGACGGGCTTGACCAGTTTTACACCGATGCGGTTGCTGGCGGTCTTTACGATAAGAACGGTGGCGGCATGAAGGCGGCAAAGGCTGATATGGAATGGTATTCGAAGGCGGGTCAGCTAACCGGTGATCTTGCATCGTTGAATATCGATGATTTCTGGTACATGGCACCGTTGAACGCGGCAGCGCAATAAACCGTAGCCTCTATATCGCGCGGCATTAGCCGCGCGGTAGATTTTGCACAAATCTGTGTAAACCCTGCTTTGAATCGTCACTAGCACCAACGGTGCTAGTGATTATTTAGGGTAAAAATTATATAAATTACAACGATATTCCTGATGAAGTGAGTGCAATGCGCTATAGATCAATTCTATTAAAATGCCTCTCGGCACTGATTGTTTTCGGGTCGTGGGAGATTGCTGGCCGTGTTCCGGTTAGTTTTGCGTTTCCAACCTTTCTGGAATCGATGGCAGCGCTGTGGGTGTTGATTATTGAGGGCACTTTATTTGTAGCTTATGCAGAAACACTGAAACCACTCGTTTTAGGTGTTTTGATTTCTGGCGTTCTGGGGATCGGTATTGGTCTATGGGTCGGGCTTAGTCGCAAATTTGACTGGCTTGTCTCGCCAATCTTTGTGGTGATGCAAACCGCACCTCTTGCAGCCCTTATTCCACTGTTGGTTATGGCCTACGGGATCGGGCTTACCTCAAAGGTATTTGTGGTCTGTATCATGGCAATGCCGGTGATCGTTCTGAATACTGGCGGCGCGGTACGCAACACGCCGTTATCGATCAAAGAGATGGGGCATGCTTTTCTGGGCACGCGAAGTGATATTGTATTGAAAATCATTTTGCCCGCCGCATCGCCGATTATTTTTGCTGGCTTACGGCTTGGTGTATCTGCCGGGTTTATTGGGGCGATTTTGTCAGAACTCAAAATCACACCAACCGGAGTTGGTGATATTATCACCTACAGCCGGTCAATTGCCGATTATCCAACAATGTATGCGGCAATTCTGTCGATTATCCTCCTTGCTGTCATTTTCCTTAACCTGCTGGAACGGTTGGAAAAAACATTATTTGGTGGCCTAAATAAGGGCTATATCACTGATTAAACATAAGAATGGAAAGATATTAATGTCTGCCAACACGAAAACTACTGACAATGCTGTTAGCGTCCGAAATGTTTATAAAAACTATGGCGATGTTCAGGCTTTACATGACCTAACCTTGGATTTTCCGCGTGGTCAGTTAACGTCGTTACTTGGGCCTTCGGGGTGCGGTAAGACGACATTGCTGAAGATTATTGCCGGTCTTCTGCCCGCCACTAGTGGTGAGATTCTGGTCAATGGTGATCCGGTGTCTGGTCCGGGGCCGGATCGCGCCTTTGTGTTTCAGGATTTCGCGCTGCTACCGTGGGCAACGGTCCTCCGCAATGTTGCATTTGGCCTCGAGCTGAGGGGGGTTGCCAAATCCGAGCGTGAGGCGATTGCGGAAAAATACATTGCCGACGTTGGGCTAAAGGGGTTCGAGAACAGCTATCCGCATGAGCTGTCTGGCGGTATGCGTCAGCGGGTCGGCCTTGCACGGGCCTTGAGTGTGGACGCAGAGGTATTGTTGATGGACGAGCCATTTTCGGCTGTTGATGAGCAAACCCGCCGTAAATTTCAGGAAGATTTGCTTGGGCTTGTGCAGAATGAAAACAAAACCTTCCTGTTTGTAACTCATTCGATTGAGGAGGCGGTTTATGTGTCAGATCAGATTGCGATCCTGCTGCCGCGTCCTAGCCGGGTTTCAGAAATTATTCGCCCGTCCGGGTTCCGCCATAAAGACAAAGATAGTATCCGCCGCGACGCTGAATATCTTGATATTGTTGACCGGATTTGGTCTTCGCTTCGAACCTATGTCGAATAGGGGGCTAGGATGAAAATTTTTGGTTATGAATTGCCGGGCATGTCATCGCTGATCCTGTGGGGGCTTTTGTGGGAATTGGTCGGCCATCTCGAACTGACCTTCTTTTTGCCACCATTGTCGGCAATCTTCCAAACGCTGATGGAAATTGGAACCACCAAGGTTTTTATCAAGGCGCTAAGCGATACAGGCTATGCGTTTATTGTCGGCACAATGTCGGCGATTATCATCGGCATTCCGGTGGGGATCTTGATGGGCAAGAACCGTTTCATTGATGAATTGTTACTGCCATGGGTCAATATGTTTCTAAGCGCGCCATTAACCGCGCTGGTGCCTGTTTTGATGGTGCTTTTCGGTTTTGGTTTGAAAGCTATTATTATCACCACAGCGCTGTTTGCGATCTGGATCATCGTGCTGAATGCGCGCGCTGGTGTTTTGCAGATTAACCGATCCCTTGTCGAGATGGCGCATTCCTTTGGCGCGTCACCAAAAGATGCCTTTTTCAAGATTTATTGGCGTTGCCGGAAATTCTGGGTGGTGTGCGGATTGGATTTATCCGTGCGGTCAAGGGTGTTATTATCGGCCAATTATTGATATCTATTGTTGGGTTCGGCGCGTTGTTCGAACTCTATTCTGCAAATTTCCTGATGAAGCATTTCTGGGCAGTGCTGCTTGTACTGTTTGCGCTGGCTTTCATTATTGCAGAGTTTCTGGCCTATCTGGAACGCCGTGTTGCATATTATGCGGCACGCCGGTCCGCCTGATCTTTTTGCTTTGTTATTGGTAAAGAAGGAATTTCCAAAATGACGAATTATGTAATTGAACCGCCAAAACAGGTGACTTTGCCGGTTCGGGGCAGCGATGCTGAATTTCCGGTGCGTCGGATTTACTGCATTGGCCGGAATTATGCTGATCATGCCATTGAGATGGGCCATGATCCGGATAAAGAGCCACCGTTCTTTTTCCAGAAAAACGCTGAAAATGTTGATACCAGCGGTGAGTTTCCCTACCCGCCGCAGACCAGTGACGTCCATTTCGAGATGGAAATGATTGTAGCACTGAAAAGCGGCGGCGTTGATATTCCGGAAAAGGATGCGCTGGATCATGTTTTTGGGTATGGGCTGGGGCTTGATATGACGCGCCGTGACTTGCAAGGTGAGGCCAAGAAAATGGGGCGTCCTTGGGAAATCGGAAAAGCCTTTGAGAGATCTGCGCCAATGAGTGAACTGGTGCCGGCCAGCGAGACAGGTCATCTGGATCATGGCCGTGTTGCTCTTGAAGTGAATGGCGAGCTGCGCCAAGAGGGTGACCTGAACCAAATGATCTGGAAAGTGCCAGAAATGATTTCGTATCTTTCGCGCTTTTATGACATTGCAGCAGGCGACCTGATCATGTCTGGCACACCGGCCGGTGTTGGCCCGATCACGCGCGGTGATGTAATGGTAGGCACCGTCGACGGCTTAGGTTCCTTTACCATTACCGTCGTTTAAACCTAATGTGGGGGCGGTTCTAGCTAATTGACAGAACCGCGCCCATTCCCGCAGCAGCATGCTCTAGCATGTGGCAGTGAAACAGCCATAAACCCGGATTATCCGCGCGGAAGACAAGGCTGATACGTTCTTGCGGCTGCATCAACCATGTATCACGCTGGCCTGATGGCAGGGCGATGGTCGGGTCGTCGGATAATACCCAGAAATGATGCCCGTGAAGATGCATTGCGTGCTGCCACGCGGTGTCGTTGTAAACATCAATAGAAACCAGTGAATTCAGCTCAATTTCGGCCATTATCTGGCGATAATCACCGACCGCACCGTTAAAGGCCCATAGTTTTTTATGATTTTGTGCCAATTCACGCAGTGGCTTTTCTTCGCCATCAAATAATGCTGATTGCAAATTACCCATCGCGCCCCCCTGCATGTGGATCGGGATCCGCCGCACGTTGTTTAAAGACGGCAGTTTGGGTGGCGCTGGCAGAGTGAGTGCGGTTTTAGCACGTTCTGATGTGCCCAATGATGATACACCAAGCGCTGGGTCGACGTTAATCGTTCCCGCAGGATAAGGCTCACCAGTGCTGACCTCGGATAGAGTGAGGGTGCCGCGATCCATGTCGAGAATAACATCGGCGCGCTGTGCTGGTGCCAGAATAATCCTATTGATCTGTTCTGGCAGGCAGATCGCCCCATCAAGCGCGACAAGCGTCGCTTGAGCATCGTCGAGCTGGATCGTCATCACTCGCGCATTGGCTGCGTTAATCATCCGTAACCGGATCCGCGCCTTGTCCTTTACCTGAATGACCATCATTATCTAGCCGCCAATCATCAATCATCAGGCAAATATCATGGTCAACTGGCGGGTCACCATCATCATCAATGATCAACGGGCCATAGAGCCCACGTGCCACCTGTTCCCACCCCATATTATGCGCATGATACCAGTAGGTGCCGCTGTCTTTCAGTGGGAATTCATATTCGAATGTCTCGCCCGGCTCGATCGGGGCCTGGCTCAGGTCAGGAACGCCGTCCATCTCGCTAAGATTACGGATCCCATGCCAGTGAATTGTTGTTGGAACGTCCAGATTGTTGCGAACCGCAGCGCGCAGGATATCGCCTTTGCGATAACGCAGCATCGGCCCCGGGCAAGATTGGTTGTAAAGCCATAAATCGGTATCGGGCTGACCGGCACCGGCAATGTTCAATCGTGTTTTGCCAGCAGTGATCTGGGTTTGGCGCGGTGCAGCAACCGCCGACAATGATAGGGACGGTGCCACCAGAGTGCTTGATGCCCCCGCCGCAGCGAGGGTTAAAAAATGACGACGTTTCATATTATTCTGATATCACCGAAGCCGAAGGTTGGCGATGAAAAATTGCGACTGATGGGCAATTTGCCGCATCTGTCGTAATTGGCGAAAAACAGGAATAGGGTGAACGTTCCCTAATGCGCTGGGCTGGCATTTGGAAAAAATAAGGGTCGGTTCTTGTGCTGAAAGGCCGTTATTGCGGCCTGACCCTTGTCCGATAATAGCCATTTGGCAAACCTGCGGGATAAGGCGTCCTTTACAGTGGGGCAATGGTCTTTACTGACGATTACGATGCCGTATTGATTGAACAATGCAGGATCACCTTCAAACAGGATTTCGTGATTGGCTTTATTGCGGAATGTCAGCCATGTTGCGCGGTCGCTAAGTGTGTAGGTATCTGACTGCACCGCAAAATTCAGTGTGGCGCCCATACCGAGGCCGGTTTCTAAATACCCTTCATCAATTGTTGAATGAACAATCACCATATCAGCGTCGCATTTTTCTGCATTGCGAAGCGCTTGCCCGGTGCCAACGGCAACAATCCTTACTTTAATGTCCTGCTCAGCCTCGAATAGTGGCAGTAAATGTTCATATAGCCCCGAATTTTGGATCGATGTGGTCGATTGCACAATTATGAAGGGCGTTGCTGTCGCCGGGCTAGCAGCAAAAAAACTAGCAGCAAAAAAGCTGGCCGCGATGATCAACTCCCGCAACATCATTAGGCGCGTCATCATTAGGCACGTCATCAATGGGCGCGACATCAATAAAAGACGGCCAAAGGCTCGATTGGGGCAAAAAGCGGGTGACAGCATCCTATTCTTTTATTGGAGATTTACCGGTGTTGCAAACCGCATATTTGGTTTTTCGTATCGCATCGCCTATCAATATTAGGCTAGATTATGATTTCGCGAATATTTCGACGAGGGAGGCCATTTTTGACCGCAACAAAAAAAATCAGGCATGTGGCTAAGGAACCGGGGGTACGCACAAAACTATTCATCGCTGATGAAACGATTGGTGTTGGCAAGATTAATTTACTGGCCTTGGTTGGCGATGTTGGGTCAATCAGCGCTGCTGCGCGTCAGATGGGGATGAGCTATCGCCGCGCATGGTTTTTGCTTGATTCGATGCAAAGTGGGTTTCGTGACCCCTTGTTCGTTACTGAACGTGGGGGGGCTAACAGGGGCGGTGCCAAATTGACCCCGCTTGGCGAGGAATTGATTCGTCGCTATCGCGCGCACGTGGCGCTAGTTGATAATCAGTCGGCCGATATATTGGCGTGGATGACGGCGGTTCAGGTTAGTCATAATGATGGCTAGAGGGGTCTAAGTAACGCGAACCTGTGTTGCAACGGCTTCATCTGGTGAAAAAAAGCTGTTACAATGTCCCGATTAACCCGTTACCAAGGATCCTACCACAATGAAATTTCCACCATGGCACCAGCGGCCTGATGTTTTTGATCCCACAATGCACCGCGAAGGGATTTTAGATAGTCAGGCGTTTCTGCGCGTTGCCGATCAGTTTATTTCCCTAGCTAACCAGCGAAATAAGAAAATTGATTCGACTGAACTGCAAATGGTAATGCTGTACGCAGCGGCGCGTTATGCGGCACATGTTGGTAAAAACGTCCTTGGTGTCGAGGAGCAAGAAGAATTCGTTCAGCACATGGCAGCGCAATATACGGATATGCTGCGCGAGCATATGGCCGATCCGACCGTCTAGCGGGGTGACTTGATATTTTGCGCGCGATTTATTTGAGTATTATCACCGTTCTTTTGGGTGGTGGCGTGGGCCCAATCTCTGCTGCCGAGGCCAGCACGAGTGTAGAACGCGGGCGTGAAATCGTGCGCCAGCATTGTACGCGCTGTCATGTGATACCGGGCATTAACCCTTATGGCGGCATCGGGTCGACGCCATCGTTTTCGGCGATGAAATGGCTGGATGATTGGGCGTATCGTTTCGAAATATTTTACCAATTGCCGCCGCACCCATCACTGGTTCGCATTGAAGGCGTAAGCGAAGAGCGAAGCCAATCCTTGCCGGCCTTTAGCAAGGAAATCATCCTCAAGCTTGAAGATGTTGACGATATTCTGGAATTTGTAAAAACCCTGAAAACACCTGAATAGCGGGTGGATCGGGGATATTAGCCACATTGTGGCGTGACGTGGCGGTTTTGTAATTTGCAATCGCCTCAATTTGAACGGGAAAGATAATGACCAAGGACCAACGAGACGAGATGACTGCCAGCGAAGTGGCAATGCGGAAATTTTTAAAGCAGCTTGGCGTCACGGCGCATCAAGAGCTTGCTGCGGCGTTGGCGAAGGCGGTGGCTGATGGCAAGATTGCCTCAGGCGCCGAGCTGGCGGTGACGGCACGCGTTGAAATTGCAGATTTGCAGTTCACTCATGACGTCACAGCAAATTTGGTGGCACCTGAGTAAATGGCCGCTTTAACCGAAGATGTGATTCTGGCAGCCCTTGCCAGTGTAATGGATCCATCGCAAGGCAAAGATATCGTTGCGCTTGGCATGGTGAATGGCCTGCAAATCAAGGATAGCAACATTATCTTTGCCCTAGAGGTGCCAGCTCATCGGGGGCCAGCAATGGAACCGGTGCGCCGTGCTGCAGAAAAGGCGGCGTTGGCGATTGATGGGGTTACCAGCGCAACGGTGATGGTAACCGCCCATGCAAGCTCTGGTGGAGGCACTCGTGCCGGTGCTAGTGGCGGAAATGCCGATGATGGGCCGGTTATCGAAAAAATTCTGGAAAGCAAGGTGCGCCGCTTTGTTGCGGTGGCATCCGGCAAAGGCGGTGTTGGCAAATCAACGACCGCGGTTAACCTTGCGATTGCGCTGCGCCTTGAGGGGCTGCGGGTTGGTTTGCTGGACGCTGATGTTTATGGACCATCGCAGCCGCGTATGCTTGGTGTTAGCGGGCGCCCCGCCTCGGCTGGGGGTGACATGGTCAAGCCGCTAGAGAGCTATGGCGTACAATTGATGTCTATGGGGCTGCTAGTCCCTGATGATACGGCGATGATCTGGCGCGGACCGATGGTGCAGTCGGCATTGACGCAAATGCTGGACTCGGTTGCGTGGGGTGTCCTTGATGTCATCATTATTGATTTGCCCCCCGGAACTGGCGATATTCAGATTTCACTAGCCCAGCAGGTCAAACTTGCTGGTGCGGTGATTGTCTCAACGCCGCAAGATATTGCGTTACTTGACGTGGTCAAAGCCTTGACTATGTTTGAAAAGGCACAAGTTCCCGTTCTTGGTATGGTGCAGAATATGTCGCATTGGAGCTGTCCTGATTGCGGGCGCAAGGACCATATCTTTGGCGATGGTGGTGCAGCCCGTGAAGCCAAAAAACGCGGTATCGAGTTGCTCGGAGAAATTCCGCTATCACTGGCGGTTCGGGTAGGGTCTGACTCGGGGACGCCCATTGTTGTGGCCGAGCCGCAGTCCGAGCAGGCCAAGACCTATCGCAGTATTGCCAAACGTTTGATGGAGGTCGCCGATCTCCGCTATGAGGAAAACGAATGACACTTTATTTCGAAGATGATCCAGCTGATCCGACAACCCCGCCGCAATTACCGCCCCTGTTAAGGGCGGTTGATTTACCGGCCGGTCAGGATGTTCTCGCAAAGGCAATAGCCGTTGCGCCAAACACTGAAGTTGGCACGGTTTTCTATTCGCAAAGAATTGACCGGATGCAGATCGCAGTTCGGCTAGAACCCGATGTGCCGGTGCGCAATGCTGGCCAGATGTTATTTGCGATGATGATCGGGCTTGGTGATGCCGTTGGTGCGTTGGCGCCGCCGGAAATCGCCGTGACATATCAATTGCCCGGCTATTTACTGTTAAATCGTGGCCGCGCCGGGCTGGTTCGTTTGGCAATTGATCCCGTCGCGGGGTCTGATGATGTTCCAGATTGGATGATTGTAAGCGCCGAATTGCGGCTGACATCTGAGGAAAATGAGCAGACTGAATGGCTTAAAACCGCCGGCCCCGAACAAACCACAATGACCGAAGAGGGCGGCGGGTTTATCTCACGCACGCGTTTGGTTGAGTCCTGTTGTCGGCATTTTCTGGTATGGGTCAATCGCTGGCAGGATGACGGCTTTCGCCCGCTTTATGATAGCTGGATGCAGCGGCTGGAAACGCCCGCGCCAATTGATTTTGCTGGTGGCGAGCAGGCCGAATGGCTTGGGCTTGATGAGGATGGTGGGGCATTGGTCAAGCTTGATGGCAAGCCATCATCAGTGTTGCCGCATGAATTAGAGGCTGTTTGCGGTACGCCGCAACTGCCTTAATCCAGTGATGCGCTGGCGTAACCCAATGGTAATAAAGTGATGAAATTAGCCCGCACCATTCGTTTCGATCCGTCTGACCTGAATGTGTTTCCACGCGCCGCAGATGAGGGTGAATGGGCGCTGGTCGGAACATTTTGTTTTGCTGGCCTTGGTGAAGCGGATATAAAAGGCAAAGTAAAACAAGCCTTTAGTAACGGTTTTCTGGGTCTTGACTCATTAGGGTTTTCAACCTTGGTCAGTATCTCTACGGCCAAACCCGGTGACATTGACAAGATTGAAAACCGGCTTTGCGAGATTTTTATCACTGAGTTCGGGGCACCGGATAAAGCCGCTGCAATGGCCGCTGTAACCGAAGAAATTAAATTTATGGCCGAGCTTTGTTCCGAACATAAAACTGGAACTTTACTGGCCATTCAGCGCAGTCTTGGTGATGACGGTATCCGCGAATCATTTCGCAGCCTGCCCAAGCCTGATTCTTGCGCCGAGCAAAAAA
>RGCC01000044.1 GCA_009919335.1 Alphaproteobacteria bacterium | reverse complement strand
CTAAAGTTTCACCCATGTCGAAAACTTTATTGATCATTGCCCATACACCATCGCCAAACACTGCCGCGCTTGCAAAGGCCGGCATTGCCGCCTGTCGCGGCTATGATGACGATGACGATAATGGTGATGTTGAAACGCGCTGCCTATCGCCGTTTGATGTCACCAGCACTGACCTTGCAACCGCTGACGGCGTGATCATCGGCACGACCGAGAATATTGGCTATATGGCAGGTGCCACCAAAGATATGTTTGATCGCTGTTATAATGACTGGCTGGATCGCACCAACGGCAAGCCGGTTGCAATCTATATTCGGGCCGGACTGGATGGCACCGCAACAAAGCGGGCGCTGACCAGCATTTCTGGTGCGCTTGGCTGGCGGCTGGTTGCAGACGTATTAATCTTACATGGCGACTGGAATGAGGGGTTTTGCCAAGAGGTTGCTGATCTGTGCCTTGGCATGGCTGCCGGGCTGGATGCAGGCATTTTTTAAGATTTAAGAGCCGATACTTGGCGGTACATCTGGCATGGCCGGCGCGCCACCTCGTCCGTCGGTTAAGCTACTAGTGGGTTTTTGGCATTTTCATGTCATGCGGCGCCGCTTTTTTCAAATCTGACGGGCGTTTTGCAAGGCCGCTGATCGTTATTTTTCCGGCTGATTGAAACACCAGCGTAATATCGTATTTCTGATCAATGTTTAGCGGCGCCTTCAGACCTATCAGCATCACATGATAGCCACCAGGTGCCAGCTGGATACGCGCACCAGCCGGTATATCAATCCCGCCATCAACGGCGCGCATAATCATCACACCATCGGTCATTGTCATGCTGTGTAATTCCGTTTTGCGCGCAAGGTCGCTTTCTACGCCGACCAGTCGGTCCGGATTGGTGCCATGGTTACTGATCTCTATATAGGCAGCACTGCTTGGCATCGAACCGACGGTAGCGCGAAACTGCAATGGCCCAAACATCAGATCAGCAGCCAGTGCTGATTGCGTCATTGCCAGCATCATCAAAACAATGCCAAAGGCGCGCGAAATGCCCAGAAGTTTCATATTATTTGCCGTCATTTTGTTCACACCAGATAGATTATCAGCCGGTATTTTGCAGCCGTTTGACCTCATCAATCGTCGAGAGACCAAGCTGTGCCATCACATCGCGAACTTCTTCAAGCAATATTGACGCAGCATGTTCGCCGCCCTTATTGCCGAGTGCCGCCACAGCATACATAAAGCCGCGGCCGATCAGGGCAAAATCGGCACCAGCTGACAGCACTCTTACCACATCAAGGCCTGACATAATGCCGCTATCGACAATTAACGGCACGTCTTTGCCAACCGCGGCACGAATAGCTGATAACTGCGCCAGTGGCGGCGGTGCTGCATCCAACTGGCGACCGCCATGGTTCGAGACCACAATTCCATCAATGCCCAGCTTGATTGCCCGCGCCGCGTCCTGACCGTGAAGCACACCTTTGAGATAAATTTCGCCATCCCATTGGGCACGAATTTCCGCAAGATAATCCCAATCAAGCGATCCATTTAATTGGTCGCCAATAAATTTGGTAATGCCCATTGCGCCATCGTTTTTCGCGTAGGGTTCCATATTCCGAAACCGTGCCCCGCCGTTTAGCAACGTGCGCACCGCCCATTCAGGCCGCATCAGGCTTTGCCAGATTACCCGCGGAGAAAAGGCTGAATTCCCCCGACTACCAAGCGGCGCACCAGCGATCCGCATCCGCTCCCGCCGGCTTTACCACTAATGTGGTATAGCCGCAGCCCTTGGCCCGGCGCAGCAAATCACGCATCAGGTCACGGTCGCGCGGCGCATATAGCTGAAACCACCCCATCTCACCGGCAGACTCTGCCAACATTTCGATGGACTCGCCGGCAACAGTGCTCAGCGTGTACGGAAAACCGTGTTTTTTTGCGGCGCGCCCGATGATCGATTCTGCGCCCGGCCAGATCAGCGACGACAATCCAATCGGCGCCGCACCAAATGGTGCCTTAAAGGTTCTTTTGCCAAGCTTGGTGGTTAAATCTGGATCAACGCGGCCCCGCATGAATTGGGGGGTAAGCTCAATCGAGTCGAGAAAGGCGCGGTTTTCATCTTTCGCCCGATCATGGCCGGTGCCCGAGTCCAGATAAGCAAAAACAAATTTTGGAATCCGTTTTGACGCTGGCACTCTAAGATCCGACAAACGCGGATATTTGTTCATCAAATCCATGTCTAGCTCGTTACCGCAATCAGGAATTGCAGGGTAAAAACACCTGCCATGTAAACGCCGTCCATGTAAAAACCTGCCATGTAAAAAAATGCAAAAGCCCCTGCCAAGAGGGGCTTATGATTAGTTTGGTGATTTCAGATACGCGATCACATCGGCGATATCGCTGTCTTTTTTCAGACCGGCAAACGCCATTTTCGTACCTTTGAGATATGATTTTGGCTTTGCTAGGAAGCCGGCAAGTGTTGCCTCATCCCAAACAAGATCTGATCCAGCCATTGCCTTTGAATATTTATTTGCGAAACACTTTCTCACCTGCAGCCGCATCGCCAGCCATTGCTGGTGCTGCCATCATAAACCCTGCTGCTGCCACCGCAGCGAAAACGTAATTTTTCATAAAACCCTCTTTTGCTCTGCATAATTTCGCTGATTGTGTTTACAAGGTTTGCCCAAGATACACAATAACCTGCGCCATCTTGCCGCGACCCTAAATTTCCACCAAACTATTGCAAGTTTCTGTTGTTCTGGTAAGCAGCATGAGGTCAAGCGTATATCAAACGGCAATTTTTTAATCCGTGAGGCAATTCATGTCACCCAAAGCCAAACGCTTATCAATCATTGCAATGATTGCAGCTCTCGTTGGTATTGCCGCCATGCTGGTTCTTGGCGCATTGCGGGATAATATCGTGTTTTTCTATACCCCAACCGAAATCAACAGCGCGGGAACCAAAGCGGGGCAAGCCCTCAGGCTAGGCGGATTGGTCAAGGATGGCAGCGTTAAAATTGACGGGCTGCAATCTGTTTTCACCGTCACCGACGGATCAACTGATATCACCGTTCGCTATGATAATGCGCTGCCAAGTCTGTTTCGTGAGGGTCAGGGCGTTGTCGCCGAAGGATCGCTGATGAACGGCCAGTTTATCGCGACCAACGTGCTGGCGAAACATGATGAGAATTATATGCCTGCCGAGGTTGCCGAAAAACTGAAAGATACTGGCGTCTGGAAGGGCGGTAAAGCTGATTAGGGACGATCACCTGTCGGGATTTTTGTCAAGAGTCTGCCGGTCATCACCGGTTTGGGGAAGTTCATCTTCTGGCGGCTGGGCAATGGCCGCGGTCGCCGGCATCGGGCTTGAGGTGATGACGTCAACCGATTGGACATTTTCGCGGTAAAGCGTGTAAAGGCCGCCTGCCAGAATCAGCAAGATACCGATCATCACCATCTGATCAGGCCATTCATCCCAAATCAGAATGCCCCAAACTACACCAAGCGGTATCGCCACATATTCAAATGGCGCAATCACCGACGCCTCGACCGATCGGTAGGCGTTTGACGACGCAAAGGACAATAACAGAACCGAAAAGCTGCAAATGACAAGATAGCCCATATGCGTTGCCGACATCATTGACGGAGCGCGCAAAAGAAAATCAACCGTTGGGTTTCCCGAGTTATCAACCGGCCAGATCATGTTCACACCCATAAAGCCGAGCCCGACCACAAGATAGCAAATATGCTGAGTGCCAATCATCCCTGCCAGATTGCCGACTGCCTTTAGCCGTC
This sequence comes from Alphaproteobacteria bacterium, assembly GCA_009919335.1. GTDB lineage: Bacteria > Pseudomonadota > Alphaproteobacteria > Puniceispirillales > Puniceispirillaceae > UBA3439. The sequence continues at coordinate 6,934 of RGCC01000044.1, read as the reverse complement.
GTGTCCATATCTGAAACGCGGCATAGCTAAAGGCCGACATTACAACGAACAATGTCTCAACCTGAAACTGCACCCCACCCGGCCGGATAATGAATAAAACCCCAGCCATGCCAGCCGATACCGCCGCCAACCGATGAAAGCCGATTTTTTCACCTAAAAACGGCACGGACAGGATTGTGATGATCATTGGTGAGACAAAGAAGATCGCAATCACATTGGCCAGTGGCAACGTGCCAAGCGAGACAAAAAATAACACCATGGCCAGCACAAGACACATACCGCGCCCAAAAAACAGCCAAAAAACCTTGGCCGGAAGGGCCAGCATCGCACCTATGCTATGGCTAAATAACCCAAGCGCCACCAGCGCCATTCCGGCACGCAAAGCGACCAATTGACCAAGCGACACATCACCGCTCATTAATTTGAACAACGCGTCATTTAGCGGGATGATCCCCATCGCCAAAGCCAGCACAGCCAGCGCAAAATAGGGCGTCGAGATACGATCAGTGATCATCTTCATTCGTCGCCCTCCGGTGGTTTGGTGCCATGGGGATGTCAGCCAGAGGTAAGTCTAAATAATGACCCTGCCCGATAACCGCCTAAACTCCGCTTATCAGGAAATGTCATACCTTGCAATGAAATGCCGAAATGAAGCGCAGCTGCCAACTTTGTTGGGGGTTGTATTCAAATTATTAATGGGTCAGTCTGAGACCATTGCTGAGGCCTGTAATTTGCAGAAAATCTTGGCATGATGAGAGGCGCAAAACCATGTCGAACATAGGTCAGAATTTTATTGCAGGCACTTGGTGCAATGGGCAAGACAATGTCGCAAATATTAACCCATCTGACGTCACTGATCTGATTGGCCATTATGCGCAGGCAAGCCGTGATCAGTTGGACAGCGCCCTTGATGCGGCAAAAACCGCTCAGAAAAAATGGGCCGCTACCGGTCTTGAGGCACGCCAGACAATATTGATGAATATCGGTAATGAGCTGATGGAGCGCCGCGTTGAGCTTGGCACGCTGCTTAGCCGCGAAGAAGGCAAGCCACTTGCCGAGGGGGTTGGCGAAATCTATCGGGCGGGTCAGTTCTTTACCTATTACGCCGCCGAAATTTTGCGCCAGATCGGCGATACCGCCGACAGCGTACGCGATGGAATCGAAATTGATGTGCGGCGCGAACCTGTGGGTGTGGTCGCTATTATCAGCCCGTGGAATTTCCCGACAGCAACCGCCGTTTGGAAAATTGCGCCGGCTTTGGCCTTTGGCAACGCCGTAATCTGGAAGCCAGCAAATCTGGTACCAGCCTCCGCGGTTGCGCTGACCGAAATTATTGCGCGTCAGGATATCCCGCACGGATTGTTCAATCTGGTGATGGGCGCCGGTGGCAGCATCGGACAATCACTTATCGAAAGCCCCGCGATTGATGCGATCAGCTTTACCGGTTCGCTGGAAGTTGGCAAACAAATTGCCGTCGCGGCGGTAGGCAATTTGACCAAGATACAGATGGAAATGGGATCAAAAAATGCCCTTGCCATTATGGATGATGGTGATCTTGATATTGCAGTTGCAACCGCGCTTGGCGGCGCATTTGGCGGCACTGGTCAAAAATGCACCGCCTCTTCGCGCCTCGTTGTGCATGATGCCGTTCATGATGAATTTGTCGAACGGCTGGTTGCGGCCGCATCGGCCATGAAGGTTGGTCACGCGCTTGCCGACGGCACCCAGATCGGCCCCGTGGTCAGCGCCGGACAATTACAGGAAAACCTGCAATGGATTGATGTCGCAAAGCAGGAAGGCGGCGAAATTCTGTGTGGCGGCGAGCAGGTTAGCCGTGATGATGATGGCTATTACATGACACCGGCCGTCGTCGCCGGCACAAAAAATCACTGGCGCATAAACCGTGAAGAGATGTTTGCCCCGGTCGCTGCTGTGATCAGGGTCGGGTCGTATGATGAGGCGCTGGAGGTCGTAAACGACACTGATTTTGGCCTGACATCGGGGATCATCACGCGTTCGCTGGCGCGGGCAACGCATTTCCGCCGCAATGCGCAAACTGGCGTTGTCACGATTAACCTGCCAACTGCAGGTACCGATTATCATGTGCCATTCGGCGGACGCGGCAACAGCTCGTACGGCCCGCGCGAACAGGGCGGTTATGCCAAGGAATTTTATACCATTGTAAAGACGAGCTATATTGCCGCTGGCAAGCCGGAATAATCTGATGCATCTTATCGACAATCTGCAATATGCCAATTGGTCAGAAAAAATCTTCAAGCAAATGCGTGAAGGCGGCGTTGATGCGGTTCATGTTACAATTGCCTATCATGAGATGTTTCGTGAAACCGTGGCCAATGTCGAACAATGGAACCGGTGGTTTGAGCGCTATCCTGAGCTGATTTTTCACGGGACTACCGGCGATGATGTGCGGCGCGCAAAACGCGAGGGCCGAACTGCGATCTTTTTCGGCTTTCAAAATCCCTCACCGATTGAGGATGACATTGGCCTCGTTGAAATCTGGCATAGCCTTGGCGTTCGCTTTATGCAACTGACCTATAATAATCAGTCACTGCTTGCGACTGGCTGTTATGAGGATGAGGATAGCGGCGTCACGCGCATGGGGCGGCAGGTCATAAAAGAGATGAACCGCGTTGGCATGGTCGTCGATATGAGCCATTCAGCCGAGCGATCGACATTAGACGCAATTGATATTTCCGAGCGGCCCGTTGCCATTACCCATGCCAACCCTTATTTCTGGCACCCGGCAAAGCGCAATAAATCTGATGATGTGCTTCGTGCCCTTGGACAATCTGGCGGTATGCTGGGCTTTTCATTATATCCGCATCACCTGAAAGACAAATCTGATTGCAGCCTCGAGAGCTTTTGCGAGATGATTGCACGCACCGCCGATTTAATGGGCATTGACAATATTGGCATCGGATCCGATCTTTGTCAGGATCAGCCCGACAGTATTGTTGAATGGATGCGCGTCGGTCGATGGACAAAGGAAATTGATTATGGCGAAGGCTCGGCCAGCGACGCCGGTTTTCCGCCAATGCCAAGCTGGTTTGAAGATAACCGGCATTTTGGTGCGATTACCGCAGGTTTGGAAAAATATGGTTTTTCCAAAGACAACACCGCCGCCGTTATGGGAGAGAATTGGCTGCGTTTCTATGATAAAAATTTTGGCCCGCAGACATCTTGAAAATTTATCTGCAGTCACGCGGTTAGAGTAATGTAAATGATGAAAACATCAGATTTGAAAAACGGGGCATCAGGCACATCAACTGCCGCTAACAAGGCTATCCCCCTGCGTCCGGCCGCACAGATTATGACGCTGGCACGCATCGGATCATTTCATCAGAGCCGCCTCAGCTTTATGCGGGTTCTCTTGCGCCGTCTCAAGGCTGAAAACTGGCAGTTTAAGCGTAGCCGCTGGAACATTGATCAGCATGGGGTCGGCGTTGCCACTTATGAGGCTATTGGCCCCGAGCGCAGCTATACATTGGTTGCTTTTGCGCATGATTTACCTGCTGAGAAACGCTCGGATCGGGTCATCGCCGAGGCGTGGGACGCAACCTTCACCCTGCATGATGGCGTCATCAGCGACCTTGACATCCAAAGGCTGCAGCAAAATGTGCCACTGCAAGAGGCCGGACGTATTTCGGATGGTGAATTTGTCCTATCGCGGGCAAACCGGTCGGTTCGACTGTTTGATTATGTGCGTGACTGCCTTGCCGCAGGGACACAGCCCAACCCCGACAAAATTGAGCCGATTGGCTATCTAATGCGGACAACGGCGGTTTATGGATCGGGGAAATTTGGCGCGGCTGACCGTGATATCTGGGCAAACCGGCCTGAATTTTCCGGCTCGTTCCAGCCTGAATTGCTGGCGGTCTGGCTAATCCGGTCATTTACCATTGATATTGTCGAACATATGGCCGCGGCAAAATCGCCTGAAACCGCGGTGAAACTAAATCCGGATATTCGCCGCCGCATTGGCGTTGGCAATTCCACCGGTCTTGGCATGGCGCCGTTTCTGATCAATCATCCCTCGCTTATTCATGCATGGATCAATGCGCGTGAAACAGCGCTAGCGCGGGTACGCGCCCTTGGGGCAAGCGATCAGGCTGGTCTAGATCGGTTTTTGACGATGGTCGCAAAAGCCGCCAAAAATGCCAATGAATGGACAACGGACAGCCCGTATCAGCGCGCCAAGACCGAGGGTTTGCGTGATGATCTTGTGCGACTGGACGGTTTTGTGCGCACGCTTGATGCCAGCATCAACCAGCCTTGGGATCAAATCTATCGCTGGGGCGAAGCCAACCTCAGCCTTGAGGGTCAGGAACAGCTGGTATCACTGCTGCTCGAGGATCACGGCTCCTTAATTGATGATCTGGCCGCAGGTATGGCGGCTGATGAGGCAGCGCATTTCCGCATCGACGGATCAATGCGGCTTGGCGAACTTCGGCGGATGATGGGCAGTATCTATGGCTGGACGAACCGCATTGATTATGCCCGGAATGACGCGTTGGCGCGGGTCTGGTATGTGTCCGAAGAAAAGCTGGAACCGCGGCTGGGCGAGAGGTTCGAAGAACCGATTGAGCCTTATGAACAGCCGCTAGCACCTGGGCGTGATGCGGTTTTAGCAATGCAGGCAATCGATCAATGGATCCGCCAAGACAGCACATCTGGCGATGATACGGTCGCTATGTTCCTGTTAAAACATCCCGAACACCGGCATATTGTGCGCCGCACCCAAACGGTCTTTGCCCTGCCTTATGCCGAAATTCAGGATAACACCATCTCGGCAGAAATGCAGCCAATTGACCTGCTGCGCTGTAAATTGTCATTTTTTGGCGCTTCAAAGTTCGACCCGCGTTCTGACCGGTGGCTGCGCATTACCATGTATCAGGGCGCGCCTTTTCCGGACGAGTTGAGCCAGCTTGATCCCGATATTCTGTTTTATCCCCCCCTTGGCCATAATAGCGCACCGAGCCAAAGCACCGTATGAGTTGGTCGCTTGGTGAAATTGGCGCGCTTTCCACCAAGGCTGCACGTGGCTGCGGTATGGATTGGGGGCTGGCGGACGAAGCCGGATATGCGGTGAAATGGTTGCAACGACGCCAATTGCCCGGCATTGCTGCCTTGTGCCGTTATTTAAGCTGGCGGCAAACCGGCGAGATTACAGCATGGCCGGATGTGACTGGTGATCAGGGGCATTATTGTCCGATTGCCACCGGCGCCGCCTATGGTGATGGCCTCTTTGGCGATGAGGTAGAGTTCAGCCGTATGCGAACACCGTTGTTGCTGATCCCGTTTATTGCACTTCGCGCGGACATAACGCCAATTGCAATATCGCTTGAGACTGTGGTTTTCAGCCTAAGCCAAGACGGATTTGCCTATTCGGGCAACGACACTGCCATTTTAACGGCCGCATCGCATTGCCGGATTTCAACGAAGATTGATCACATGCCGCCGCTGACCCGCATTAGCGACACCGATTTACCCCGCGTTCCAGAAACGGCGGCCGCTTGTGTCACGGTTTTAAACAGCTTTGCCAAAAACACCTATGCACCAGCAACCGAGGCGTCGCGCCTTGCCGGTGCCGGTGCAGGTTTAAGTGATAATGACTAAAGCCAGCCGGTTAGACGATCCCGCTGATGGTTTTGATTTCAAGAAATTCTTCAATGCCCCAAAAACCGCCCTCACGGCCAACGCCTGATTGTTTATAGCCGCCAAACGGGCTGCCCGCAGCCCGCGAGGCACCGTTCACCTGAATCATCCCCGCCCGCAATCTAGCCGCGACGCGGCGCGCACGATCCATATCTCCGGTCTGAATATAGGCAGCCAGACCGTATGGTGTATCATTGGCCATGGCAATCGCCTCTTCCTCGGTGTCAAACGGCATCATTGCTAAAACCGGGCCAAAGATTTCCTCACGAATAATGGTCATTTCCGGTGTTGCGTCGGCAAAAACAGTTGGCTTTACAAACCAGCCACGATTCATCCCTTCTGGGCGTCCAATGCCCGACTGGATTAATTTCTGCACCTTGTCAAATTGTGCCTCAGATACCAATGGGCCAATGTGATTGCCTGAATTAGACGGCAGGTCAACCTTGGTGGCTGCCGCCTCAGACGCAGCAAACTCAACCGCCTGATCATAGACATTACGCTGCACCAGCATCCGCGTTGCGGCGTTACAGGACTGGCCAGTATTGTTAAAGCAAAAAGCCGCGCCACGGCGCACCGCCGCCTCAACATCGCAATCATCAAACACCAGATTTGGCGATTTTCCACCAAGCTCCAGCGACACGGTTTTCACTGTATCAGCCGCGGCCTTGCTGATCAGAACGCCAGCCCTTGTCGATCCGGTAAAGGATACAACATCAATATCGGAATGCGATGACAAGATTGTACCAACGCCGACGCCATCGCCATTAACCATGTTAAAGACACCCGCAGGCAGACCAGCCTCATGCACCATCTCGGCAAATAGAATGCTGGACATTGGTGCGATTTCGGATGGTTTCAACACCATTGTACAGCCCGCCGCCAGCGCCGCGCCAACCTTTAGCACAACTTGGTTCATCGGCCAGTTCCAAGGCGTGATCAATGCCGCAACACCGGCAGCCTCATAGGCAATATCCTGACCCACGACACCATCACGCAACGGCCGCTGAAATTCCAATGCGCCCAACGCACGGATAAATGACTTGAGGTGGCTGATCCCTGCCCCGGCCTGATCACTGACCGCCATATCAATCGGCGCGCCCATTTCCGTCGAGATCACGGCGCCCATTTCAGCGTGCCGTGACGTGTAAACCGCAAGCAGCCTTTGCAGATAATCTGCACGTTCCGCAGGACTGGTCATCGACCATGTTGGAAAGGCTGCCTTGGCGGCAGCAATCGCCGCTTTGGCATCTTCGGCGCC
>RGCC01000043.1 GCA_009919335.1 Alphaproteobacteria bacterium | reverse complement strand
ATGGTGAGTGCCTGTTTTAACTAAAGACCCTAGTTTCCAGAAGTGAGAGATCAATGCCCGTTAAACTTCAGCTTAGCTTTGATAAAACCGCCCCCCAAGGTGACGTTACCACAATTTGTTTGATTGGCAAAAACGGAGATATTATCCCGCATCTAGAACAGGATGTTGCTGCCTTCCTGATCGCCGCAATGGCAACCGCACAATTTACCGGCAAGGTTAGTAAAAGCCTGATGATCTATAATGATAAGCAGAGCTATCTTCTGCTTGGCACTGGCGACAAGCTGGCGCCGGGTAAAGAGGCGGAGATAGTTGGCGGAAAGCTGTTTTCAGCGCTTGCCGGAACGGCGTCGAAACGTGGCTGGTTTCCCGATCACAAACTCGATGCGACGGTTTTGGCCGATATGATGTTCGGGGCTAATCTTGCCTCATATTATTTCGACAGCTATTTCACCGAAAAAAATGACGAGAATAACAGCGTTCGACTTGCCGTTGGTGGGGATGCGCTTGATGAGAATAGCGCGCTGTTCCAAGACCGTGAGGCGCTTGCCAACGGCGTTTTTCTGGCGCGAGATCTTGTGTTTGAACCTGCCAATAAATTATATCCGGGCGAATTTGCGGCGCGTTGTTCGGCGCTGTCTGCGCTTGGGCTTGAGGTTGAAATCCTTGATGAAGCGGCGATGGAAACCCTCGGCATGGGCGCATTATTGGGCGTCGGGCAGGGCAGTCGGCGTGACTCCTTTATGGTGGTAATGAATTGGAAAGGTGGCGGTGATGAAGCGCCGTTTGCGCTCGTTGGCAAGGGGGTAACCTTTGATACTGGCGGTATCTCGCTAAAGCCTGCCAAGGGCATGGAAGATATGAAATGGGATATGGGCGGCGCGGCTGCGGTGACGGGCGCAATGTGCGCGATTGCCGGCCGGAAAGTGGCGAAAAATGTTGTTGGGGTGATCGGCCTTGTTGAGAACATGCCCGATGGCAACGCCCAGCGCCCGGGCGACGTGGTAAAATCAATGTCGGGCAAGACCATTGAGGTTATCAACACTGATGCCGAGGGGCGTTTGGTGCTGGCTGATGCGTTGCATTACACTGAAACCCGATTTAAGCCGCAGGCGATGGTTAATCTGGCGACCTTGACCGGCGCCATTATTGCCTCGCTTGGCAAAGAATATGGTGGCCTTTTTGCCAATAGTGACGATTTGGTAAGCCAATTAGTGTCAGCCGGAGAGGCCACTGGTGAGCGTTTGTGGCAAATGCCAATGGGGCCAGCCTATGATCGAATGCTAAAATCTCACATTGCCGATATGAAAAATATTGGTGGGCCTTATGGCGGCGCGATTACCGCTGCCTGTTTTCTGGCCCGGTTTGTCGAGGCAACACCATGGGCACATCTCGATATTGCCGGCAAAGCATGGTCAGATTCGTCAACCGCAACGGTGCCAAAAGGCGGTACAGGGTACGGGGTGCGCCTTTTGAACCGGTTGATTGATGATTGGCAAGGTGCTGAAATGTCTCAAACGATGGATGAGACTGACAGCTAAGATTGGATCATATGCGGCAAATTGACTTCTATCAGATAGGTCAAGCGGGACTGGAAACTGTCTTGCTGATGCTATTGAAAAAGACACTTGCGGCAAAGAAAAAGGCGCTAATTCTTTGCCCCATGCCGGCGGCAAATGCGCTTGATGCAGCGCTTTGGAGTCACGAGGCCGAGTCATGGCTTGCGCATGGGCTAGATGATGCCGACGGGACTGATCATTGCAATATCTGGATTTCAAGCGATATGGCGGCAAATCAGATCAATGCCGAATTCCTGTTTATGCTGCATGGCAGTGTGCCCGCCACATTGCAGATGTTTGAGCGCGGTTTTTATCTTTTTGATGGGCGATCGGACGCGCAGTTAGCGCAGGCACGAACGCAATGGAAGGCGTGGCAGGATTTGAGCGACGGCCAGCTCGGCTATTTTTCCCAAAATGCGCAAGGCGGTTGGGATAAAAAAGCCTGATTTTGCAGGGTTTTGCCAGTATTTAAGCCAGTTTTACGAGTATTTAAGCCAGTTTTACGAGTATTTATACCAGTTTTGCCGCCGTTTTGCTGGATTGGCTGATTTTGGGCTTGTGCCTTGATGGGTGCTTGCCGTATTAAGGCGCCATAGTTTCCAGCTCGAAATGATGCGTGATCTTGGGTCACGCTCAGTAAAACCAAAGGATGCATAATGGCACTCGAAAGAACTTTCTCAATCATTAAACCTGATGCGACACGCCGTAATTTGACTGGCCAGATAAATGCCCGGCTTGAAGCTGCCGGTCTTCGCATCGTCGCGCAAAAGCGCAAGCAGCTAACACAAACCGAAGCCCAGGCTTTTTATGCCGTTCATGCTGAGCGCCCATTCTACAATGATCTTGTGGCCTTTATGACATCAGGCCCGGTCGTTTTGCAGGTGCTTGAGGGCGAAAATGCGGTTCTTGCGAACCGTGAAGTCATGGGGGCGACAAACCCAGCCGACGCCGCCGAGGGTACAATTCGCAAGGATTTTGCAGAATCAATCGAGGCCAATTCAGTTCACGGCTCAGACAGCCCAGAGAATGCTGCAATTGAAATCGCCTATTTCTTTGCCGGATGTGAAATCACATCATAAACAGCCCTATTGGTGCGTTTTGATAAACAAGAAAAGGCGGGGTTTTGCCCCGCCTTTTTATTTGATCTCGGTTAATGCCAGCATTGCATCCCGTAAAATTCGGACGTCTATGCCTGAACCCTGTCAGGTTAAATTAGCGTTGCCGCCATGATCACAAGCGTCGCAATTATTGCAACAATGCCAATTTTTGCCGCAAGCATAACATTATGATAGACCTGCAAATGTTCTTTGGCCTGTTTGTCGAGTGATTTTGTATCCATGATAAATGCCTTTTCCCCATCGCGGCGAGATCATGAGGATGCTCTACCCTCAACGCCCAACCCGCTGTTCAAATAATCTTTGATTTATGACCGAATAAGCGCGGCAAATCAACCGCACAATTAGACCAATTTATTGCATCGATAGATCGTCAGGCCAGCAAAGGCATGGCGCCAGAACATCGCGCATTGCCGCAGGTGCAGCTGTTAATGCCGCATCTTTTACGCGCCATTCAGCGCCATCTGGTGAAAGGCCAAGATGCTGTTCTGCTAGGCTGAACAGAACAAAGGGATATAGCTGATGCTCAAGCCGTAGCACCCGCGTGGCAAGACCTTCAGCTGTGTCGCTTGGGTTCACATCAAGCCAAGCTTGCAGAATTAGCGGCCCGTCATCCAATTCGGCATTGACCAGATGAACAGATGCGCCATGCCGCAAAGCACCCGCATCAATCGCCCGCTGGTGCGTATCGAGGCCTTTGAATTCAGGCAGTAACGAGGGGTGAATATTGATCAGCTTACCAGTAAATTCTTCAACGAAATCAGCGCTAAGAATCGCCATATAACCAGCCAGAAACACGTAATCAGCATCACTTGCCGTGATCGCCGCCGCAATTGCCGTATCATGGTTGCTGCGTGTATCAAAATCGCGGCGTTTAATCACTTTGGTGGACATTCCGCGCTTTGCGGCGAGGGTGATGCCATCACAATCCTTATTGCTGATGACAATTGCGATTTCGGCATCAATTCCGAAGTCCTCGATGGCGTCGGCAAGCGCAAGCATATTGCTGCCGCGCCCCGAAATTAGAATGGCAAGCCGGATCATGCCTGTCCGCGCCAATGCTCACTATTCTCCAATATCACCGCATCACCGCCATCACGCGTGACAAGTGAGCCGATGATCAGGGCCTCAGGTTCAGGGCCTGCCCGCAATGCGTCCAGAACAGCATCAGCCTTGCCCGCATCGACATAGATGATCAGCCCGATACCGCAATTAAAGGTACGCGCCAGCTCAAACAGCTCCATTCTGCCTTCGTCACGAAGCCAGCCAAATACCGGCGGCAGAGGCGCGGCAGCACAATCAAATTTGAACGCCAATGAGGCGTCATAAACGCGTGGAGGGTTCTCGATCAAACCCCCACCGGTAACATGGACAATGCCGCTGACACCGCCGATTGCAAGCGCGGTTGCGGCGGCCTTTTGATAGATCCTGGTCGGTGCCATCAATTGGGCGCCAAGGCTGCCGTTATCTGGGGCAAAAGGAGCTGGCGCAAAGATGTCGGTACCCGAGACTTCGATAATTTTGCGCACGAGTGAAAACCCGTTTGAATGGACACCAGATGATCTTAGGCCGATGGCCACATCACCCGCCTTTGGCTGGCCCGGCGATAGCAAGGTACCGCGCTCAGCCGCACCAATGCAAAAGCCTGCCAGATCATAGGTTCCAGCCGGATACATGCCCGGCATTTCTGCCGTTTCACCACCAATCAGCGCACAATCGGCCTCGACACAGCCATCAGCAATGCCGGCAATGACTTCAACTGCCATCTCGCGCTCTAGTTTCCCCGTGGCAAAATAATCTAGAAAAAACAGTGGCATTGCACCTTGTGCTAAAATATCATTCGCGCACATCGCCACAAGGTCAATACCGACGCCGCGGTGCAGCCCGGTGGTTTTAGCCAATTCAAGCTTGGTGCCGACACCATCGGTTGCGGCGACAAGAATTGGATCTTTGAGACCGGCTGCTTTCGTGTCAAACAAGCCGCCAAATCCACCAAGGTCAGTACTGGCACCGGCGCGTTTTGTGCGTTTGGCGTGCGGCGCAATATCACCGATCAACGCATCGCCTTCGTCAATATCGACACCAGCGTCACTGTATTTGAGGGATTTAGGTTGTTTTTGTCCGCTAGACATGCTGGCCTCGGTGACTAGGATTGATATAACAATATGTAATAAGCTTGGATCGGTACATAATCGACCATCGAATCAAACCGCATAATAGGCATTGGACGACATGCGCGCAGCATTTATCTTTCACATAATCACAGAAATTCGCCGCCAGTCCAGACCGCTGGCGTTTATCTTGGTCGCTTTATGCATCAGTCATCCGGTTCTGGCGGCAAATAATCGCTGCAGCGAACCAGTTTACGGCGTTGCTGGCGTAACGGTTGACCAACGCGCGGAAACGGCGTCGATTGCGCGTGATGTTGGGGTGCGGGATGCCGCCGAGCGCGCCTTTTCAACAGTTCTTGATCGGGTGTTACCGACGGCTGCGGGGAAGGCACAATTTCTGGCAACGCATGATCTCGATAATTTTTCCGATTTCACCCATATCGTTGAAGAGAATAATCTGGAGCAGCGCTATATTGCGACCTTGGATTTCTGTTTTGACGCGACCCGGCTACGGCAAGCTATGATTGCTGCCAATCTGCAATGGTCAGAATTATACAGTCCACCTGTTTTGGTAATCCCGGTCTGGAAAGGCCCGGATGGCGCGCGCGCATGGCATAAGGATAATCAGTGGCTATCCGGCTGGTGGGATCAGGTGGTTTCTTATCGCGGATTGCTATCACTGCGCCAGCTTGACCGGAATTTGATCAATGAACGGCGGTTTCGCGGTGAGGATTTGAACGACGCCAATCCGGCGAAACTGGCCGCCGCCGCCAGCGAGGTCAACGCCGAGCAGGTCATGCTGGTTACAGCGTCGCTTGATTATGAGGGGTCAAAACCGGTGATCACAATTACCGCACAGCTTTTTGACAAAAATGGCCAGCTGTTGACCGATATTCTGTTAGGCGATCAGATGCTGCTAACCGATATTGCGCCGGGCAATCTTGATAAAATGCGCCAGAAGATTATCGCAAAGCTGGATGCAAGCTGGCATTCAGCAAACCTGATCGGCGGGACAAGCATTGGCAATCTGAATGTCTTTGTGCCGGTAACATCGGTAAAGGAATGGGCCAGCCGCCTTGTTGCACTGAGTGAGGTGGCAGTTATTCAAAGCTATCAGATCTTGTCGATGGATGTTTCTGGTGGGCAGGTTCTGCTGCGTCTTGCCGGGTCACGTGTTGCGTTGGAAAATGGGCTATCAGCGCACCGATTACAGCTTGTCGATGACAATGGCCGCTTGCTGATCAATGCCAAGCCAAAAACCAGCTAGGGTAATGGACAGGTGAAATGAAACAATTGCCCCTTGAATTGCCGTTTCGCCAGCTGGCGGGACGGGCTGATTTTATTGTCAGTGATTGCAACGCCTTGGCGCTTGCCTCACTTGATCAATGGCCCGAATGGCCAGGAAGTTGCCGTGCCTTAAACCTGATTGGCCCATCGGGTGCGGGAAAATCGCATCTTGCGGCAATCTGGCAAGCAATGCTTGAAAACAGTCATCATTTTACCGGTGTGACGGCAGGCCAGATACCGCCTGAACCGGCATTTTATGTGCTTGATAACATCACTGCCACTGATGTGTGGGATGAAGAGGCGCTATTTCATTTGTTTAACCGCTCGGCAGCAGACAATGGCGGGTTACTACTGCTTTCGCAAATACCGGTTGGGCAGATGGAATGGCGACTGCCCGATTTGCGGTCGCGGATGCGGGCGGTAAATATTGCGCAGATTGATCTGCCGGATGATGATCTGCTCTATGCGCTGCTGGATAAATATTTCACCGATCGACAAATGCTGGCACCGCCGACATTGCTGACCTATCTTGTCGGGCGAATGGAGCGGTCTTTTCATGCCGTGCAGACGGTTGCCAGCGCCCTTGACCGGCGTTCGATCGCCGAGCGTAAGCCGCTATCGGTTGCGCTGGCACGCGGCGTTTTTGACGATTTAGCTTAGGCAGTATTTTCAATCAGCATAATCCGGCCATTTTTAACCGCCAGAGCAATCTCGCCCTGTTTTAGCCGTAACGCCAGATCACCAAAAACTTCACGGCGCCAACCCGTTAACGCCCGAATTGGCGCATTATCATCGCCTGCCAGCAATTCCAGCTCTTCCGCCGAGGCGATCAGGCGCGGTGCGATATCATGCTTGTCAGTGACATGTTTTAACAGCACCCGTAGCAATTCCATCACAGCCGCTGGGGGGCGTTTTGCCGGCCCGCGTTTTTCAGCAGGGGGAAGCGCCGATTCGGGCAGCGCAGCAACCTTGGCCAAGATCTTGGCGATCGGTTCGACTAGCTTGCCATCCTTGCCGCCCGGAAAATTGCGGATATTGGCAAAATCTTTGCGCTCCTTGGGATTTGAGCCGGCGAGATCAATCAATGTTTCGTCGCGGATAATGCGGTTGCGCGGCATATCGCGGTTCTGTGCCTCGGTTTCGCGCCATGCGGCCAGATGTATCAGCCGCAGCAGCGCAGCAGGGCGCATATTACGGATCTTCAGCTTTTGCCAAGCAGCATCAGGCGCGGTGACATAGGTCGCCGGATCATTCGATTTGGCATATTCTTCATCCAGCCAATGGCTGCGGTTTTCGCGCTCCAGCTTGGTGCGCATCAAGGGGTATAATTTCGCCAGATAGATCACATCATCAAGCGCATAGAGGATTTGCCGGTTGCTCAACGGGCGTTTTGACCAGTCGGTAAAGCGTGATGTCTTGTCAATATCATGGTTCAGCATGGCCTTGACCAGCTTGTCATAGCCGACCTGATCACCCAGCCCGCAAACCATCGCGGCAATCTGGGTGTCGTAGATGGGCTCAGGCAGGCTGCCCATCAAATGTAAAAAAATCTCCATGTCCTGATTGCCCGCATGGAACACTTTGGTGATAGCGGGGTTACGCATCAGATCCCAGAGCGGATTAAGGTCAAGACCTGTTGCCAGCGGGTCAATCGCAACAGCGTCAATGCCGTCGCTGATCTGGATAAGACATAATTGCGGGTAATAGGTGCGCTCGCGCAGGAATTCGGTATCTACAGCCAGAAATTCGGCAGATTGATATTGTGTGACGATGGCGGTGAGGGCGTCATTGGTGGTGATTGGCGGCGCCACTTTAGTTCCTGTGGCATCATCGTCGCCGGCTTGGCTAGCATGTCGTTTCATCAAATACCTCGCTTCATCCCCGATCATATACGGCAAAAAGCAGCGCACTGAAAGGCAAACCTATTGATTTCGGTCTGTCGCCCCCCTAAATCTAAAGGATGACACATATGATGAGAACTTTTAGATCTTCGGGTGCGCTTGTTGGTACGCTTGTTGGTGCGGCTGGCGCGTTTGTGGTTTCAACCGCGGGCGCGATTGCGTTTGCATCTGGCGCAGCGGCGACAACGATCATGCCGCACCGGGCTTTTTATGAAATGCAGCTTGGCATCGCAGATCAGAATTCAAATGTGCAGACAGTCAGTGGTCGGTCAGCGTTTACGCTTGGCCGCGAATGTGATGGCTGGCGCTCCAATGAAGATTATGTCATTGAATTTGGTGCCCAAGAGGGCAATCTTGATCGGGTTCTATCGCGCTTTGAATCGTGGGAAGCAGACACTGGCGAGATGTACAGCTTTGACATCAGCGAGAGCAGCAGCTTTCAATCGGCCAAGGATTTTACCGGCTTTGCCGAATTGAAATCAACCGGTGGTAATGCCTACTTTTCAATGGCAGATAATGTTGCTGTCGAATTGCCTAAAAACACCTATTTCCCAATGCGGCATTTAAACGCCATTCTCGACAGTGCGAAAAGCGGCAAAAAGATTCTGGCGGCATCCGTATTTACCGGGGCTGAGCCTGATGATGCGCTGTTATCGACCAACACGGTGATTGGCAGCTGGCGCGGCGATCCAGCGTCTGATGAAATGGGTGCGCTGGGACAAGATGGATATTGGCCGGTGCAGGTCGCCTATTTTAAGCCAGCAGCCACCGCTGCAGAGCCCGAATATGAAATCCATTTTGCCATTCAGCCCAATGGTATCGTTCGCCGATATGTGATTGATTACGGTGATTTTACCATCATCGCCACGCTGTTAAAACTGGAAAGCGTTGAGATGCCAGCCTGTAGTTAGGCGGGTGATGCCGCCGGATCAGCGGCAAAACAGGCGGCACCCTTGGCGAGGGTGAACGCATCGGGATCAGCTCTTAATAATTTGGTGTCACTGCGCTCTACCAAAAGATAGCCCGGCCATTTGCGTGGCACGGTCTGATAAAGCCGATCCAGATTTGCCAGCCGCCCGCCCAAAATGATCACATCCGGATCAAACATATTTATGATTGTCGCTGTGGTCCGACCAATCCGGTCGTCAAGCACTTGCAAAACGTTAGCCGCGACCAGATCGCTAGCATCGGCAGCCGCGGCAATAGCCTGAATATCAAGACGGGTTTGGGTAATGGTGTAATATTCTTCTTCCAGCCCGCTAAGCGATAAAAAGCAATCAATACAACCAGTTCTTCCACACCAGCAATCGCGCCCGTCAAGTTCATGCGGTACCGGCCACGCCAATGGCATATGCCCCCACGCACCAACAATACGGTTCGCACCGCGCCATAAGGTTTCACCAAATGTTACCCCACCGAAAACATGGCTATCAAGATAGAGTGAGCACGCAACGGCGCAGTTTTTAGCAACGCCAAAACGACTTTCATAGAGGGCAAGGGCCTGTCCCGGGCTTGCGAGTGCAATTGGCCGCCCAAGGCTGGCTTGGAGATTTGACTTGAGATCTGTGCCAATGAGACATTTAAGGCCATCAGGCGGGCTTGGCTGGCTGGTAAAGCCGCCTTCTGTCGAGACGGCAATCTTCTCGGAAAGGCCGGGATGGGCGGTATTCGCCTGTTCGGTAATAGCACTGCACACAGCGAGCAGGCTAGCGATCTTATCTTGTTCAAGCGCGACGCTATCCTGCCAAACAAAATCACCGCCATCGGTAAGGATGGCGGCGTTAACAACGCTATTTTCAATGGAAAGCCCTAGATACATATCCGGCCTTTCAGCCTGATTATCTGGCTCGTCACTTGCTTATTTGATTTTTGATTCGCGGAAGATGACGTGCTTGCGCGCGCGCGGATCATATTTTTTCAGCTCAAGCTTTTCTGGCTTGGTGCGAGGATTCTTCTTGGTTACGTAGAAATAACCGGTGTCAGCTGTGCTTATGAGCTTAATTTGCAGGGTCGCTGGCTTCGCCATGACACATACTCCTAAGTTATGGGCCGTTTTGGTGACCCTTCAATAAAACTGGGCGCAAACTGCGGTAAATCGCAGCAAATGTCAAGCGCAGATCACCGTCTTTTTCGTTTCGCGGCTTTCCCCTTGCCAGCATTTTTATGGCCGTTACTAGATTGTGGCCGGGCGCCGCGCCCAGATGGTTTATTGCCATGTTTGCCAGCGTGCTGATGCGGTGCCTTATGTTTGTGTCCTGAGGGTTTGCGGCGCGGCGTATCGCTTTGCAGGCCGCCATCAACCCATTCCAAAAGAATGCCGCCAGATACCGGCGTGACTTCAGTGACCTTGACCTTCAACGGCGTGCCAACGACAAATCGCCAGCCATTGTGCCTGCCTTCAAGTGACTGGGACTCTTCGACAAAATCATAATAATCATCGGGAAGCGCATTGAGCGGCAGCAACCCGTCGGCAGCACCATCCTCAAGCCGGATAAAGGCGCCAAATCCGGTGACGGCAACAATCATCCCCTCGACCACGACGCCGAGCCGCGACTGAAATAATGCGGCGGCAAAACGGTCAATAGTCCGACGCTCGGCGGCGGCTGCGGTGGCTTCGGTTTCTGAAATATGCGTGCAAATTTCGGCAATCATATCGAGTGTCATGCCATTTAGCCCGTCTTTCGGCCCTGATTTCTTGCCCGCCATCGCATCTACAAGCGCGCGATGCACCAGCAAATCGGCATAGCGCCGAATTGGTGAGGTGAAATGCGCATAATTACGCAATGACAGGCCAAAATGCCCAATATTGTCAATGCTATAGACAGCTTTT
>RGCC01000042.1 GCA_009919335.1 Alphaproteobacteria bacterium | reverse complement strand
TCATCAAATCATTCATCTATTTATCTCCCCAACATTAGTTGGTGTCGTGTGAGTCAATTGGGTTTGGGTCAGCCAGACCAGCCTTTTCTGAAAAGGCTGGTCATAAGCCGGTTTAATATTCGGCCTCGTGGAGATCGACATTCAGGCCAAGTGAGCGCAGCTCTTTGACAAGAACGTTGAAGGATTCCGGAATGCCGGACTCAAAATCATCATCGCCGCGGACAATCGCTTCATAAACCTTGGTACGGCCTGAAACATCGTCCGATTTCACCGTGAGCATTTCCTGCAAGGTGTAGGCCGCGCCATAGGCCTCCAATGCCCAGACTTCCATCTCACCAAAGCGCTGACCACCGAATTGCGCCTTACCACCAAGCGGCTGCTGGGTGACAAGCGAATAGGGGCCAATCGAGCGGGCGTGAATCTTGTCATCAACAAGGTGATGCAGCTTCAGCATATAGATGTAGCCAACGGTTACCTGACGATCAAAGACCTCGCCAGTACGGCCATCGGTTAACCATTCCTGTCCGGTTTTGCTAAGCCCAGCCTTTTCCAGCAGCGAAATGACATCAGCCTCGCGCGCACCATCAAAGACAGGGGTTCCCATTGGGACGCCGCGTGCCAGAATACCGGCCTGCTCGATGATCTGATCATCATCCATCACCGCCAGCTCAGAGCTATATTGCTCGTCACTATAGATATCAGCCAGCATCGTGCGGATTGGCTTGGTGTCGAGATTGGCGCGTGCAGCCTCGGCGGCGGCGCCGATCTGTTTACCAAGGCCGCGAGCAGCCCAGCCAAGATGCGTTTCGAGAATCTGACCGACGTTCATCCGCGACGGCACCCCAAGCGGGTTCAGCACGATATCAACAGGTGTACCATCATCCAGATACGGCATGTCTTCCATTGGCACGATGCGGGAAATCACCCCTTTGTTGCCATGACGGCCAGCCATTTTATCACCGGGCTGAAGCTTACGCTTGATCGCCACAAAGACTTTTACCATCTTCATCACGCCCGGCAGCAATTCATCGCCGCCCTGCAGCTTGTCTACCTTGTCGGTAAAGCGTGCCTGCAATGCAGCAACAGCTGAGTCAAAGTTGGCAACCTGCGCCTCGACCAGTTTTTGGACATCATCATCCTTAACGGCGATCTGCTGCCATTGCGACTTTGGCAATTCATCAAGAATTTCCTGCGTCAGCACGGTGCCGGCTTTCATGCCCTTTGGCCCGCTGGCAACGGTTTGCCCATCAAGCAATTCACTCATCCGGCCATGGAAACCACGCTCCAAAATAGCGCGCTCGTCATCGCGGTCCTTGCCAAGACGGTCAATCTCCGCCCGGTCAATCGCCAATGCCCGCTCGTCCTTTTCAACGCCGCGGCGCGAGAACACCCGCACCTCGACAATTGTGCCAGACCCACCCGGTGGCAGCTTGAGTGATGTGTCACGAACATCCGACGCCTTTTCACCAAAGATCGCCCGAAGCAACTTTTCTTCAGGTGTCATTGGTGACTCGCCCTTTGGCGTAACCTTGCCAACAAGAATATCACCCGGCCCGACCTCGGCACCAACATAGACGATGCCAGCCTCATCAAGATTTTTCAGAGCCTCTTCACCGACGTTCGGGATATCGCGCGTGATTTCTTCTTGTCCAAGTTTGGTATCGCGCGCCATGACCTCATATTCCTCGATATGGATCGAGGTGAAAACATCATCGCGGACAATACGCTCAGAAATCAGGATTGAATCCTCAAAATTGTAACCATTCCAAGGCATGAACGCGACCAGCACGTTCCGGCCCAAAGCCAATTCACCATCCTCGGTAGACGGGCCATCGGCAATAATATCACCGCGGCGAACCGTATCACCAACCTTCACGAGCGGACGCTGATTGACAGTTGTGTTCTGGTTTGAGCGCTGGAATTTCAACAGGCTGTAAATATCAACAGGCGATACGTTGCCTTCGGTATCTTCACTGGCGCGAACCACGATACGGGTTGCATCAACCTGATCGATAACACCGGCACGATGCGCAACGATTGTAACACCAGAATCCCGCGCCACACGCGCTTCCATACCCGTGCCGACGATCGGTGCTTCGGCGCGCAAAAGCGGCACTGCCTGACGCTGCATGTTCGATCCCATAAGGGCGCGGTTCGCATCATCATTCTCTAGGAACGGGATCAATGCCGCCGCAACTGAAACTAGCTGCTTTGGCGATACATCCATCAGTTCAATATCGGTTGGCCGGGCAAGGCCAATATCACCTGAACGGCGAACCGGGATCAATTCGCCAACAAATTTATTGTCGCCATCCAGTTCGGCATTCGCCTGCGCAATTGTGTAGCGGCCCTCTTCCATCGCTGAAATATACCGCACCTCAGCCGTCACCTGACCGTCAACAACCTTGCGATAAGGTGTTTCGATAAAGCCATAGCGGTTGATCTTGGCAAAGGTTGCCAACGAGTTGATCAGACCAATATTTGGCCCTTCAGGTGTTTCAATCGGGCAGATACGGCCATAATGGGTTGGGTGAACATCGCGCACCTCAAAGCCCGCACGCTCGCGGGTCAGACCGCCCGGCCCAAGGGCCGAAACGCGGCGTTTATGGGTAATTTCAGACAATGGGTTTGTCTGGTCCATAAACTGTGACAATTGTGATGAGCCAAAGAATTCACGAACCGCAGCGGCGGCTGGCTTGGCATTAATCAGATCGGCAGGCATAACCGTGTCGATTTCAACTGATCCCATACGCTCACGAATGGCACGCTCCATGCGAAGCAGGCCAATCCGGTACTGGTTTTCCATCAATTCACCAACCGAACGCACACGGCGGTTGCCAAGATGGTCAATATCGTCAATGTCGCCCTGACCGTCTTTCAGACCGACCAGAACCTTCAGAATTGCCATGACGTCCTGTTTGCGCAGGATGCGGAGATTGTCCTCGGTTTCAAGATCGAGGCGCGAATTCATTTTTACCCGACCGACTGACGACAAATCATACCGATCAGAGTTAAAGAACAAGCTCTGGAACAGGCCATGCGAGCTTTCCAATGTTGGCGGCTCGCCCGGGCGCATGACACGGTAGATATCAACCAGCGCCTCTTCACGGCAGGTGTTACGATCAGCCGCCAGCGTGTTGCGCAGATGCGGGCCAAAATTAACATTGTCAATGAACAGAATGCTGATTTCCTTGGTGCCATTGGCATCCAGCTTGGCAAGCAAATCCTCGGTGATTTCATCACCAGCCTCGGCAAAGACCTCGCCAGTTGTCATATTGACAACATCTTCAGCAGCAAACCGGCCCAGCAAATCTGAATCACCAACAAGAACCGCCTTCACCCCGGCTTCGGCCAGCTTGTTCAGCGACCGCGGGGTCATTTTGGTACCAGCGCTAGCAATGACCTTTTTGGTTTTCGCATCGACCAGATCACGGATCAGCTTGCTGCCTTTCAACGCATCGACATCAAAATCATAGGCCCAGCCATCGCCCTGACGGCGATAATTCACTGACTTGTAAAAATTGCCCAGAATTTCTTCACGGCTCATGCCAACGATCCGGCTTGGATCAACGGCTTCACCGCTTTCCTCACAGCTTGCCATATAGGCAGCCGAATCTTCATCAGGCAGTGCCATCATAAAGGTTGTTGCCGGCAGCTTGCGCTTGCGGTCGATCCGTACGTTCAAGATATCTTTGGCGTCAAATTCGAAATCCAGCCACGAGCCGCGGTAAGGAATTACCCGTGCAGCAAACAGCAATTTGCCAGAAGCATGCGTCTTGCCGCGATCATGGTCGAAAAACACCCCCGGTGACCGATGCATTTGCGATACGATTACGCGCTCGGTGCCGTTCACGATGAAGGTACCATTCGATGTCATCAACGGCATATCGCCCATATAGACATCCTGTTCCTTGATATCGCGGATTGAACGCGATCCGGTATCTTCATTTTCTTCCCAAACAACCAGACGAAGTGTGACGCGCAGCGGCGACGCAAAGGTCAAACCGCGCTGCTGGCATTCTTCGACGTCATATTTTGGGGTTTCAAGGTCATAGGAAACAAATTCCAGAATTGACCGACCGGCGAAATCCTCAATTGGAAATACCGATTTGAAGGTTTCCTGCAAACCCAGATCAGCCCGCTCGTGTGCGGCCACATCCATCTGCAAGAAAGTATCATAGCTTGAGCGCTGAACATCAATAAGGTTGGGCATTGGGGTCACTTCTTCAAGTTGACCGAAAGTGCGGCGTACCCGTTTGCGGCTGTCCAGAGTGCTTACATGCGATACCATCAGTGATCCCTCGTCATAACTCAAGCCGCCAGTGGCAAAATCTACAAGCCATAGGCGCTTTTTCAAGTGGGTTTCGGACCGGTTAAAAACCGCCGATTATTAAACGACCTTGCACCGGACAGCCGAAACCGCCCGGTGCAAATATTTTAGACAGCTAAAAAACCAGCTGTACTGCCAAGTTATTTAACTTCGACAGTTGCGCCAGCTTCTTCAAGCTTTGCTTTGATCTGGTCGGCTTCGTCCTTAGACACGCCTTCCTTAACAGCCTTTGGTGCGCCTTCAACCAAATCTTTGGCTTCTTTCAGACCAAGGCCGGTGATGCTGCGTACTTCTTTAATGACGTTGATCTTTGACGAACCTGCGGACGCCAGAACAACATCAAATTCAGTCTTTTCTTCGGCTGCGCCGCCGGCGTCACCACCAGCAGGCATTGCAACAGCCATAGGAGCAGCAGCGGCAGAAACGCCCCACTTCTCTTCTAGCATGGTTGCCAATTCAGCAGCTTCAAGAACTGTTAGGTTAGAAAGGTCTTCTGCGATTTTTGCGATATCAGCCATTATATACTCCATTAAGGCTTGAACTTCTGATTTTGGGCATTATGCCCCTTGCTGCAATTGGTCTTCGCGTGCCTTGATTACACGAGCGAGTTTGCCGGCCGGAGCCTGAGTAACCCGTGCAATTTTGGCTGCCGGAGCTTGGATAAGCCCGACAAGCTTGCCACGCAATTCGTCAAGAGAAGGCAATTTGGCCAATGCTTCAACGCCAGCTTTGTCGAGAATTTTCCCGTCCATGCTGCCGCCAACAATGGTCAGCTTTGTATTTCCCTTGGCAAAATCAACGAGGGTCTTGGCGGCTGCGACTGGGTCTTGCGACATACCAACGGCTGTTGGTCCAGTAAACAGGCTGTCAAGATCTTCGAAGCGCGTGCCCTTTAGCGCTAGCTTGGCAATCCGATTTTTGGTTACCTTGAAGCCAGCATCGGCGTCCCGCATTTTTTTGCGCAGGTCACCGCTTTCCGCAACGGTCATACCAACCTGATGCGCCACAACAATTGTTGATGACTCATTAAAGGCTGATTGCAGCGTTTCGATCAGTTCGGCTTTTTCTGTTCTATTCACCGATCGTCTCCGCTCTCGATTGGGCAGTGTGGGTCACCCACTGTCTGCCTAGTTGCAAAATGAACCGACGGTCACCGCCAGTCCGCTGGCCTGCCCATAAGAAGTTCAAGCGAAATTCTTCGCCCTTGCTCCCCGTCTATTACGGGTTATTAAGTCCTGCCGATGGCAGCACCCCCGTAGTCTTGGACAGGTGCGGGGCATTTGTGTGTAACCACATCTGCCCCTGGTCTCCAACCCAGCCAATGGCATGAGCTGAAGAATTCTTATTACCCCAGCCTTATTGGCCGGCTGCTTCCTCAACGAACACACCTGCGCCCATTGTTGATGAAATGGTGATCTTTTTTACATACTGGCCTTTGGCACCAGATGGACGTGCTTTGCGAACCGCATCGATAAATGCTGATGCGTTCTCGACAATTTTTGCCTCGTCAAAGCTGGCCTTACCGATACCGGCATGAACAACACCAGCTTTTTCAGCGCGGTACTGCACTTCACCAGCCTTGGCAGCGGCGACCGCGGCTGCAACATCGGCAGTCACTGTGCCCAATTTCGGGTTTGGCATCAGGCCGCGTGGGCCAAGAACCTTACCAAGACGACCCACAACACCCATCATGTCAGGTGTCGCAATCACCCGGTCAAAGCCTGACTCGCCGTTCTGGATTGCTTCGGCCAGATCTTCGGCACCAACAAGATCGGCACCAGCGGCTTTTGCCTCATCCGCCTTGGCGTCTTTTGCAAAGACGGCAACCCGCATGGTCTTGCCAGTGCCATTTGGCATGGCAACAACGCCGCGAACCATCTGGTCTGCATGGCGTGGATCAACCCCAAGATTCATCGAAATTTCGATGGTCTCGTCAAATTTTGCCTTGGCATTGCCCTTTACCAGCGCAACAGCTTCGGCAAGTTCATACGCCTTGTTCCGGTCAATCGCCGCGTAGGCTGCTTTCAAATTCTTGCTATTTCTTGCCATCTTCTTAGCCCTCCACGACTTCGAGGCCCATGGCACGGGCAGAGCCGATCACCATTTGCATTGCGCCTTCAACGTCAACAGCATTCATATCGCCCATCTTCTGATCGGCAATTTCGCGCACCTGCGCCATTGTTACCTTGCCGGCAACCGAACGGCCCGGCTCTTTTGATCCACCCTTCAGACCGGCAGCCTTTTTCAAGAAATAGCTCACTGGCGCAGTTTTGGTGACAAATGAGAATGACTTGTCCTGATAGACGGTGATGACAACCGGCACTGGCATATTCTTTTCCAGCGAATCTGTTGCCGCGTTAAACGCCTTACAGAATTCCATGATGTTTACACCGCGCTGGCCCAATGCTGGGCCAACTGGTGGCGACGGATTGGCCGCGCCTGCCGGAATATTCAGCTTGATGTAACCTTGGATCTTCTTTGCCATCTTAATGCTTCCTTGACATAGGTACGCCCACCGAGTGCGGCACTTTAAAAATCTATATTTTTTCGACCTGACTATATTCCAGCTCAACCGGCGTTGACCGGCCAAAGATAGAGACCGCCACTTTCAAGCGCGCCTTATCATCATCGGCCTCTTCGACATAGCCGTTAAATGATGCAAACGGCCCGTCAGCCACCCGCACCTGCTCGCCGATATCAAAGGTGATGGTTGTCCGTGGACGCTCAACCCCTTCGCTGACTTGCTTGATAAGCCGCTCGGCTTCCTTGTCAGTAATTGGGATCGGGCGACCCTTGCCACCAAGAAAACCGGTAACCCGCGGCTGGCTTGTCACCATCTGCCACGCTTCATCGCTTAGTTCTAATTTCACCAGAATGTAGCCGGGGAAAAATTTACGCTCACCCTCAACGCGGACACCGCGCTTGACCTCGACCACGTTTTCGGTCGGAACCATGACGTCTTCGATCTGATCTTCCAATCCATGCGTAGCTGCTTGCTCACGGATAGACTGCGCGACCTTTTTCTCAGATCCTGAGAAGACATGAAGGACATACCAGCGCTTGGCCATTACCATTCTTTCCCGATGCGATTCGCCAAGGCGAAACGACAAAAAACCACTTCGCTCTTAGCCACCAAGGCCAAGAACAAACTGGACACCATTCGACAACACCCAATCAACCAACAGAAAAAACAGCGCGGCAATTGTTGTCATTATAAACACAGTTAGTGTGGCCGTGCCCGTCTCACGCTTGGTAGCCCAGGAAATCCGGTTGATTTCCTGACGGACCTGCCTAACAAATTGTGCGGGCGACACTTTAGCCATCGATATCTGCCAATTCAAGTTCAAATTTAGTCAAGGCAAAGCAATCAGCACCCGACGGTTTTCGTGGGTTTTCTATCAGGCTAATGGCCAGCGCCCTCGCAAAAAGGGTCTGGCTATTTATACCGTGAAAGGCTGGTCGCACATCCTTGGATAGCGGCTTCTATCAAAACCACCGCAGGAAGGCAACCATTTATCGCGCGTCCGGCGCCATAAAAGATGACAATGCCGCGCATAACGACATGATCAAGAGGCCGGTTGCGGTCACGACAAATTGATTAGCACCACCAAGCGCGATAATCACGCTGCCTGCAACGGCGCCAAACAGCATCTGCATCGCGCCTAAAATACCAGCCCCCGCCCCACTATTTTTGCCCGCTGCCTGCATGCTGCAAATCATCGAATTGGCAATGACCAAACCATTACAACAGCCAAAGCAGAAGCATAAAAAAGACAACAGCAATGGCGTCATAACCCCGCCAAGCGCCACTAACAGCATCGTCAACGGCACCAGAACCGTCAGCAGGCTGCCTAAAAACGCCATGCGGACAACGCCAACAGAACCAACCAGCTGGCGATTGGCAAAATTCCCGAAAACATAGCCAACCGAGGTCATCGCAAAGAACAGTCCATATTCCAGCGGGCCAACACCCATACGGTCGAATTCATAGGGCATCGCACCGCCCATGGCGAAAAACATCCCAACCGCCAGACCACCGGTTAACCCGTGAAACATCACCCCCGGCGTGCGAAGTAACTGCAAATAGGCTGTAATCGCCGATATCGGAGCGGTTGGGGCGGGGTCACGCTGGTGCGATTCGTCAATGAACAGATATGACGTGACGGTGATCAAAAGCGCGCCCATGACCATGATGCCAATGCTGCCGCGCCATCCGATAAATTCGGCAATCACCCCACCAAAAGCAAAACTTAATGCAGGAACAATAGCCTGCGCGCTGCTGACGATTGATAATTTACGCGCCGCCTCGGCCCCCTTGTAGACATCATTTACGATGACCCGCCCCATGGTCATACAGGCTGCCGCCCCAACCCCTTGCAAAATACGGAACCAAATCAACATATCGATATCGCCAGAAAACAGCGCACCAAAGCCGCCAACGGCAAAGATGACCGCGCCGCCGACAAGAACGCGTTTCCGGCCGAACCGGTCAGATAGTGATCCACTAATTAACTGGCTGATGGCAACCGACAGCATAAAGGCACTAAGCACCAGCTGTGCCTGATCGGCCGAGGCGTCAAGATCATCGCGAAGACCGGTGATAACCGGCGATAATATGGACAGGCCAAGATTGGCGCTAGACGCGGCCAAAATCAGCACCCCAATGGGCGGCATCCTTACGGGCAGTGCCTTGACGGCAGGCGGGGCAGATTTTGACATGAGAACTCCACAGAAAATGGCATCCGATGCATCCGGTGCGCCCGGTGTAACGAAAAAACCCAAAAAATCCGGCCAAACATGACGCTCCCGAAATAGGACGCCAACCCAACCTTTGGCACTTCTTAACGGCAATTTCAAGATCACACGGGCCGCCGTTACGTCAAACCATATACCGGCACCTCATCACCGGTCACGCCCGCAATTCGTCATAAGATACGATGATATTGTTTTGATAGGCTGGCCGGCGACACAGCAACTCGTAATAGCGCCGTAGATGCGGCAAATCACGCCGCACCACATCAATATCGTAATAGCGGTAGAGGCAATAGCCAAAGGCGATATCAGCAAGGGTAAACGCATCACTGGCAAGATAGGTGCTGGTGGCAAGCCTAGCATCAGCCATCGCCAGAATATCTTCGAGGGTGACCAGCGCCGCCCGAACCGCATCATGATCAACCTTATCAGCTGGCGTGCGCACCAATTTCCAGAATGCCGTCATGATAAAGGCGTGACCAAAATTCCATTTCGCCCATTCGGCCCATTTATCGACCTGCGCCCGCGCCGCCGCCGCCGATGGCCAGAAACTTTCATCACCATATCGGCCAGCAAGATAGCGCAGGATCACCGCCGACTCAAAAATTGGCGGCGCATCGCCATCAATCAATACCGGCACACGGCCATTCGGGTTCATCGCCCGAAATTCGTCAGTATCGACCACCCCATAGATAAAACCGGCGTCGAGGCGTTGATATGGCAGGCGCATCTCGTCAAGCGCCCATAACACCAATTGGACATTGACCGAGGATTTACGCCCCCAAACGGTGATTTCACTCATCAAAATACGCATTGTCATACGCATTCTCATATGATCGTCTCGCTTGGCCGGCTGTTTCCGGTTTTGAACGGCGACGAGCACATCTTGGCAAGCGGTGCATCTTGGCGGCAGGCGCCGGAAAGATCAAGCCGAACTGGCGTTCGTAATTTGCGCAGATGGCAGCATGTAAAGCCGCAAAACAGCGTTTACCAGCGATATCAAAATAGGCTAGCGTGCTATATCAATTATTTTTCATAAAAACCATCACCTGCTCAAACGGACTGGCTGGGCGATCCGAAAAAGGAACTGTAAAACATGAAATCAATTGGGTTTGTTGGATTGGGCGCGATGGGATCGGTTATGGCGCCTTTGCCTGTTCAGGCAGGGTTTAGCGTAACCGGATTTGATCCGGCGGCGCGGCTTGACGATGACACTGGCGTCATCATGGCGAACCAGCTCGTTGATCTTGCTGGCTGCGATGCAATCGTCTTAATGCTTCCCGACGGCAACGTTGTTACCAAAGTTGCGACCAGTCTGGCTGATGCTGGCTTTTCCGGCTTGATCATTGATATGTCGTCCAGCCAACCCGAAGGCACCATCGCCCTTGGCAAGCAGCTAGCCGACCGCGGCATTCGCCTGATTGACGCGCCGGTATCAGGCGGGCGCAAGAAAGCTGCGCTTGGCACATTAATGGTGATGGCTGGCGGCGATGCTGGCGATCTGGAAACGGCTGGCAAGCTGCTTGCTTGTTTCGGTGCTGTCGCCCATGTCGGGCCATTGGCCGCTGGTCATGCAATGAAGGCGCTAAACAACTATGTTTCAGCCGCCGGATTACTGGCCAGCATGCAGGCACTCGCAACCGCACAATCATTTGGCATCGCGCCAGAAACATTTACCAAGGTGATTAACGGATCGACCGGCCGCAACAATACCACCGAGGTCAAGCTTGAGCCATTTATCATTTCACGCCGATACGATTCCGGCTTTTTCCTGCGTTTGATGGCGAAAGATGTCGGTATTGCCAGCGAATTGATCAAAAATGCCGGATTTGATGCACCAATAACGACAGCATTAAATGAGTATCTAGCGGTTGCTGTTGACC